>CAZQYC010000007.1:0-23602 GCA_964597495.1 uncultured Steroidobacteraceae bacterium
AGGAGGTCGGTGATGGAAACACCGCAGCAGTTTTGGATGCGGATTGCCGCTTCCTTGAGCGTCACCGTGCAGGAAGCGATCGAGTTGTACGACCTGTTCTCTTCGCTCGACTACATTCCAAGTTCACCGACACTCTTCAATGCCGGCACGCGCCACGAGCAACTGTCCAGCTGCTTCCTGCTCGATTCGCCGCAGGACTCGCTGGAGTCGATTTACGACCGCTACAAGGACATCGCGCTCTTGTCGAAATTCTCGGGCGGCATCGGCGTGGCATGGCACCGCGTGCGCAGCGAAGGGTCGCTGATCCGTGCGACCAACGGTTTGTCGAACGGCGTGGTGCCCTGGCTCAAGACGCTCGATTCTTCCATTGCCGCCGTCAATCAAGGCGGCAAGCGCAAGGGCGCGGCCTGCGTGTATCTCGAACCCTGGCATGCCGATGTCGAAGCGTTTCTCGAATTGCGCGACAACACCGGCGACGAAGGGCGGCGTACGCACCATCTCAATCTTGCAAACTGGATTCCCGATTTATTCATGCGCCGCGTCGAGAGCGACCAAGCGTGGTCGCTATTCGATCCTGCGGACGTTCCCGAGCTGCCGGATTTGTTCGGGATTGCGTTTGAAGATGCCTACGTGCAAGCGGAAGCGAAGGGCCTTGCCAAGAAGTCTCTGCGCGCACGGGATCTCTATGCGCGCATGATGCGCGTGCTGGCGCAAACGGGTAACGGCTGGATGACGTTCAAGGATAAATCGAACCTGGCTTGCAATCAGACGGCCAAGCCGGGTTCGACGGTGCATCTGTCGAACCTCTGCACGGAAATTCTCGAAGTGACCGGCAGCGGCGAAACGGCCGTTTGCAATTTAGGCTCGATCAATCTTGCGCGACATCTTCACTCCCGGTCGCCGGGAGAGGGGCGGGGAGAGGGAGGAGGCGAGAGCCGCTTCGATTTCGACAAGCTTGCGCACACGGTCGAGATCGCCGTGCGACAGCTGGATCGCGTGATCGATCTCAATTTCTATCCCATCGCCACCGCGCGCGCATCCAACATGCGCTGGCGGCCGGTCGGTCTTGGGCTCATGGGATTGCAGGACGTATTTTTCAAGTTGCGTCTTCCGTTCGACAGCGAGCCGGCGCGCAAGCTCTCCGCTCGGATTTCCGAAACGATTTACTATCACGCGTTGCGCGTGTCGATGGAACTTGCGCGACAGCAGGGTCCGCATGATGCCTTCGCCGAGACGCGCGCGGCACAAGGCGAGCTTCAATTCGACGCCTGGAACGTAACGCCCACCGATTCGGAGCGGTGGGACCAACTGCGCAGGGACATTCAGGCGCATGGTTTGCGCAACAGCTTGCTGATCGCGATTGCCCCCACGGCGACGATCGCATCGATCGCCGGTTGCTATGAATGCATCGAACCGCAGCTGTCCAATCTATTTAAACGCGAAACGTTGTCGGGTGACTTCCTCCAGATAAACCGCTACCTCGTCGACGAACTCAAGGAGCTTGGATTGTGGACCGAGGAAATGCGGAACGCGGTCAAGCTCGCCGACGGATCAGTGCAGGGATTGAAAGAGCTGCCAGAGGAGCTGCGCGCGATTTATCGCACGGCGTGGGAATTGCCAATGCGTGCATTGATCGATCTCGCGGCGGAGCGAGGTCCATTCATCGATCAAAGCCAATCGCTCAATTTGTTCATGGCCAATCCCAATATCGGCCAGCTGTCGAGCATGTACATGTATGCGTGGAAGCGGGGATTGAAGACCACGTATTACCTGAGATCGCGCCCTGCCACGCAGATCGCGAAGACGACGGTGCAGAAGAGCAACGATGCTGAGGCGGTCATGTGCTCGCTCGAAAATCCGGAACAATGCGAGGCGTGCCAATGAACGACGAAATCAAGTTTTTTCCTGAGGCGCTCGCGCAGATGCCCTCACTCCACCCCTCTCCCGCAACCGGGAGAGGGAGTTGGACATCTCTTCATATGCAGCAGAACAAGACATCTCTCCCGGTTGCGGGAGAGGGGATTTCTTCACCCTCTCCCCAGCCCTCTCCCGTCAAGGGAGAGGGGGTCAGAGCGATGAGCGATAGCATAGCGACTGCGTCATGCACCTCTCCCCTTGCGGGGCGAGTCGAGGATGCTTTTCCAACGACACTCAATGTGTCGTTGGACCGAGCGAGCGCCAATGCAGGGATAGCATTGGCTGGGGTCGGACAGGAGTCCCTTTCGACGGTCGCGCAGAGCGCGGGAGAGGGAGGGCTTCTCAATCCTGGCTTCAATCTCACTCTTCGTCCCATGCGCTACCCGCGTTTCTACGAGATGTATCGCGCGGCGATCAAAAACACTTGGACCGTGGAGGAGATCGATTTTCAAATCGATCTTGGACAATTGCGGCAACGTATGACGTCCGCCGATCGGCACTTGATCGAGCGATTGGTGGCCTTCTTTGCTACGGGCGATTCCATCGTATCGAATAATCTGGTGATTAGCTTGTATCGGCATATCAATTCGCCGGAGGCGCGGATGTATCTGTCGCGCCAGTTGTATGAGGAGGCGCTGCACATCCAGTTCTATCTGACGCTGCTCGATAACTACGTTCCCGATCAAGTGCGGCGAGCGGAAGCGTTCGCGGCCATCGATACGATTCCGTCGATCAGGCGCAAGGCCGAATTCTGCAAGCGCTGGACCGACGAAGTCTACGGACTGCAAAGCATTGCCACGCAGGAGGACAAGCGCCGCTTCTTGCTCAATCTCACCTGCTTTGCTGCATGTATCGAGGGTTTGTTTTTCTTCGGCGCGTTCGCCTACGTTTATTTCTTGCGATCGCGCGGATTGTTGCCGGGACTGGCCGCCGGCACCGCGTGGGTGTTCCGCGACGAAAGCGCGCATATGGCGTTTGCATTTGAAGCGCTGGCTACGGTGCGCCGCGAAGAACCGGAATTATTCGATGCCGAGTGGGTCGCTCAAGTGCAGGCGATGATCGACGAAGCCGTCGAATGCGAGTCGCAATTTGCGGAGGATGTGTTATCCGGCGGCGTTGTCGGTTTGACTCAGCGCGAAATGCGGTTGTACTTGGAGTATGTGGCGGATCAGCGCCTGACGATGCTTGGTTTGCCGAAGCGCTTCGGCGCTCGCAATCCGTTTCCCTTTATGGAGCTTCAGGACGTTCAAGAGCTGACGAATTTTTTCGAACGCAGGGTGTCGGCTTATCAAGTCGCCGTGCAAGGGGAAGTGGCCTTCGATCAAGCATTCTGAAGCGCACTGCCATTAGCTATGGCATGCAGGCCGGTCTATTTTATATGGCGCTGCGGATCATCCGACCGGTGTTGACCGGCGCGTATGTGCCCTGCGGTCCGTAGGTCTTGGCTTGCTTATCGCGTCCGGTGATGATGTCGAGCATGCCTTCGACTCGCTTCAGTCGCGCGGCGACGATGCGGCCGTTGCGATCGTTTCGATCGCGGCAGCGCGTCGCTTGATCGGCACAACGTTCCCAGTGCGATTTGAGGGTACCGTGCGGGTCGCACCACTTGATCAATTGTTCGAGTCCGTGCACATCCGTGGATTTTCCCGACATGCGGCAGAGCGTGCGCCGTTCTTCTTCGACGCGCACCAAGGCGCCGACGCAGGTTTGGCGATCGGTCCCGGCTTGCTCTAAGCCGTCGATGTCGTTGCTGTTCAAAAAGGAATGTTCGCTGTCGAGCAGCGCTTCGAGCTGCGTCAGCAGTCGCGTCTCGTCGCTCATCAGGCGAGCAAGATGTTCGCGGCAAAGTTCGGCGTTCATCGACATGAATAAGACCGCGCGTTAAGCCAATTCTTTCTCGAGACGCATCAGTTTTTCCGCGATGCGCTCCGGCGACACTTCATAGGTGCCGGATTCGATGGCGGTACGAATCGCCGCAACCCGGGCCTCGTCGACATCGGGTAAGGTGCGAATCGCCTGTTCCAAGGCAGCCAGCTGCCGAGCCGAATCGGTGATCTGCACGCCTTCACCGCTCGCCGCCGGTTTCGCGGCCGCGGGTGCTGCTTCGGCCGGGCTCTTGACGCGTTTAACGCCTTGCTCGGATGCAACCTGGACGGGTCGATTGTCGATACCGCCGCTACCAATCTTGTTTGTCACGACACACGCTCCTGACTGTCCTTAACAGTCCACATGCGGTTAGTAACGGCGGGCGCCATCGAAACTTTAGTCGCCACCGTCTTCATCTGCGAAATAATTTGCAGCTGCGTCTAATGCCCCATTGAGGGAAACCGGCAACTGGGTCGCACGCGCCGCTCGGAGGCACGTGGGCACTATGTAACGTATGCGAGGCGGGCTTGGCAACAACGGCGGGCCTTAGAGAGGCTAGTGTGCGCTGCCTCACATTCCCACCCGCACGAGATTCCCTGACTCGACAATGCCTTCGACCACTTTAAGTGAAGTGCGATTTTGCACGCGCACGCGGTCCGAATAACCGCCGTCGGCGAGCGCCAAACCCGGCGCACGTACGGCAACCCCCGCGACATCCACTACGAGGAAGACTTCCTGGCCCCGTTTCACTAAGAGATCTCGTGTGAGTGACTCACTGGACAGAACCGCACCGGCGGCCACTCCCCGCTTGAGATGCTGGTCGTTCAATGTTGAGAGGTTGCTTGGGTAGGACGCTCCCAGTCCCGGCACTCGGCGCCTCTGAATGTCGACGTCGCTTAGCGAGACATGGGCATCACGCGGCAGCGAGTGCTTGAGGACAAGGACCGTTTTTTCCACTTCAACAGTGACAGGCAGATAAATCGTCCAGGCACCGCGCGCCTCGTCTGCGCAGCGCACGCCAATGGTATTCCGTGCTGCGATTGCGGCGCCGTTTAAAGTGAAGGCGCGCAAGTCGAAACCGCAATCGGCAAGTTGCAGTCGGCTATCGGGATTGCCGGCGGTCACAATGAGTTTTGGGTTTATGGACGACTTCGAGTCTTCCGTGACGAACGCCGAGGCAGTATCGAAGACGTAGCGTTCGGCCGCATCACGAATAGCCGGCAGTGCTTGAATCTTAAGAACACCGCTCTCGTTCGCGCTGGCTTGCACGCTGTAGAGGAGCAAACCCATGACGGCGACAAAAGCGATGCGCATTACGAATAGAGCCGCATCTTTGGTGGCGAAATGGGTGGCGAAGCGACGATGCCATCCGCGCAAATAACTGCGTACGGGATCTTGCGACTCGAGTGCGATCTGCCGACTTCGAATTCCGAGTGGGGGCATGCGGTTGTCAACTTTCTGGCGAACACGGTTGTGTCCGAAGGAATTGGAGCAAGGGACGTGCCATGAATGGCCAACTGGCTAACTGGCCGCTGGCCGCTGGTAAGAGGGGAGAAGTATCGTGCGTACGTCTGCCGCCGAGCGGCAATGCATTGCCGCGTCGATGTGACTAAAGTCGTGTCTTCAACAGAAGAAGCCGGCAATAAACGGCACAAAATGACTTTGCGTGCACGTGGCACGGCGATTGCTAGTACGTCGAGAAGACAGTTTTTCGACGGTGAGCAACGTGTCCGACATCAACAGCTATCTCGGCATTCATCCCGCGGCCTTGAGAGTGCGCGCGCAACGCAACGAATTGTTGGCGAACAATTTGGCCAATGCGGACACGCCGAAGTTCAAAGCGCGCGACATCGACTTCCGCAGTGCTTTAGCCGCCGCCGGCAGCAAAGACGCCCCGGTGCGCATGACGGCGACGAATACCGCGCACATTTCCCCAGGCAATGTCGCCCAGGGCGGTCCTCCCGAATTGAAGTATCGAACTCCCCTTGCTCCTTCGCTCGACGGCAACACCGTCGACGTGCAATTAGAGCAAGCCGCCTTCGCTGAAAATGCGGTTCGCTATCAAGCGTCGCTGACGTTCTTGAGCGGAAAATTCCGCGCACTGATGACGGCGATTACGGGGCAGTGATTAAGAAGCAGCTAGCCGCTAGCTGCTAGCCAGAGTGCAAAGACAGGCGATAAGAGGTTTTAGATGTTCACCGATGCAGTCACGTTGAGGTCCTTCTTTTTCTTGCTAGTAGCTAGCGGCTAGTAGCTAGGAGCTTTTTCCATGTCCTCCTTCAAAGTCTTCGACATCGCCGGTTCCGGCATGAGTGCGCAGTCGGTCCGGCTTAATACGACCGCCAGCAATCTTGCCAACGTGGAGAGTGTGGGTTCGGATCCGAACCAGGTTTACAAAGCAAAGCATCCGATTTTCGAAGCCGTGCGCGCTGGACTTGCCGCTGCAAAAAATCCGGGCGTGGCCGTCCGTGTTAAAGAGATCGTCGAAAGCCAAGCGACCCCGACGGCGCGTTACGAACCCGGAAATCCGCTCGCCGACGCGAAGGGCTACGTCTACGCGCCCAACGTGAATTCGATCGAAGAGATGACGGACATGATCTCCGCCTCGCGCGCGTATCAAAACAACGTCGAAGTGATGAACACCTCGAAAGAGATGATGCTCGCGACGTTGAAGCTAGGCTCGTGAGGGAGCTACTAGCCGCTAGCTACTAGCAAGTAGCCAGAATTTTGGAATGAGAGACAGAAATTTGAACACGCTAACCACCAATGTCAACCAAGTCTGGAGTGCGAAGCACTTCTGGCTAGAGGCTAGCTGCCAGTAGCTAGAGGCTTCTTATGAACACCACCGACTCCATCAACTCGCTTGCTTCGCAAACCGTCGCCAACAGCGCGGTCAAAGCTCGGGACCGTCTTGATCAAAAGTCATTCTTGCAGCTCATGATTGCGCAGTTCCGCAATCAGGACCCGACCAAGCCACAGGACCCTGCTCAGTTCCTAGGCCAGCTCGCGCAGTTCAGTACGGTGTCGGGCATTCAAGAGATGCAAAGTTCCATCGGGTCTTTGTCCGATTCGCTGCGATCGTCAAACGTATTGAGCGGTGCCATTCTGGTGGGGCATTCAATCCTCGCGCCGCACGACTCGGCGGTGCGCGCCGATGCTGAAGCAGTGACGGGTGCCGTTGACGTGCCGGCCGGCACGACGAGCGTGCAGATCACGGTGAAGGATGCGGCCGGTCAACTGGTGCGTCGCTTCGACGTGAAAGCGAGCGAAGGTCTCTCCGAATTTTCTTGGAATGGCGCGACCGACCGTGGCGAAGCGGCGGCGGCCGGCACGTACACGTTTACGGCTGAAGCACGCGTGCTCGGCAAGAACGAGTCGCTGCCGGTGCTGCTCAACACGCGCGTCGACAGCGTCACGATCGATCCGGCCACCAACAATTTGGTTCTTAATACGCGCGGGCTCGGCGCCATCGCCATGCACGATGTGCGGCGGGTCATGTAGCGGTCAGTTCATTGTTCAACGAGGTGTAATTTATGTCGTTTTCCCTAGCGCTGAGCGGATTGAATGCGGCGTCCACGGATCTCAATTCGACGGCGAACAACATCGCCAATGCGTCGACCAACGGTTTTAAGAGTTCACGTACCGAATTCTCGGAGTTGTTCTCGGTGACGCCCCAGGGCGCCGGCGACACCAACGGCAATGGCGTACGCGTGGCCGCCATCGCACAGCAGTTCGGGCAGGGCAATATCGACGTGACCGGCAATAGCCTCGACATGGCGATTAGCGGTAACGGATTTTTCATCGTCAGCGACAACGGTGCGCTGACCTATACGCGTGCCGGCGCTTATCGCATCGATAACAGCGGCAATGTGGTGAATAGCAAGAATCAGCGCTTGCAGGCGTATCCGCCGACCGGTCTCAATGGGTTCAACACGGGTGGTTTGGCCGACCTGCGCTTGGTGACCAACGTGAGTGCTCCGTCGGCAACGACCAGCGCAAACGTGCTTTTCAACTTGCCGGCCAATGCGACCGTTCCCACGGTGACGCCGTTCGATCCAACCAACGTGAATTCGTACAACGAAGCAACGTCGTTGACGGTCTACGACTCGCTGGGCGCTGCACACACGGGCACGCTGTACTTCGACAAGACCGCGACGGCGAATCAATGGAACATGCGGCTTTACGTCGATGGCAATGCCGTCGGTGCCGCACAGACGTTGCAGTACAGTACCTCTGGAACGATTACGACGCCGGCGGGCGGAACAATCACCTTTCCCGCTTATACGCCCGCGACCGGCGCTGCACCTTTGAATCTGACGTTCGACGTAGCCGCCACCACGCAATACGGCAGCACCTTCGGCGTCAACTCCGTTTCTCAGGACGGCTTTACCACGGGACGTCTCATCGGCATCGACTTCGATTCCAACGGTGTGGTGCAAGCCCGCTTCACGAACGGACGCTCGGTTCCGCTCGGTCAAGTTGCGATGGCGAATTTCTCCAACCCACAAGGGTTGCAGCAGCTCGACAACACGAACTGGGCCGAGACCTTTTCATCCGGCCAACCCCTGCGGGGTCAAGCGGGGAGCGCGGGACTCGGACTCATTCAGTCCGGTGCTCTCGAGTCGTCCAACGTCGACCTCACCGCCCAGTTGGTCAACATGATCACCGCACAGCGCAACTTCCAAGCGAACGCGCAAGTAATTTCGACGACCGATCAGATTACGCAGACGATTATCAACATTCGTTAGTCACTAGCGACTAGCAGCTAGCTCCTAGCAAGAAATTGCGTTGGGCTAGTGGCTAGAAGCTAACTGCTAGAGGCTCTTTCATGGACCGCTTACTCTATATCGCAATGACCGGCGCAAAGGAAACGATGCGCGCGCAGGCCGTGAACAGTCACAACTTGGCGAATGCCAGTACGACGGGTTTTCGCGCCGATCTATCGGCGTTTCAAAGTCGTGCGGTGGCGGGTTCGGGTTTCGCATCGCGTGCGTATGCGACGAACTCGACGACCGGTGTCGATACGACGTTCGGCGCCATGCAGGCAACCGGACGCGAATTGGACGTGGCGATTCAAGGTCAGGGATTTCTTGCTGTGCAGGCGCGCGATGGGGTGGAAGCGTATACGCGAGCAGGCGATCTTCGAGTCGATGCCAACGGCGTGTTGAGCACGGGTGCGGGACACATGGTGATGGGCGCGGATGGGCCGCTCACCATTCCGCCCTATACGTCGATCAGCGTCGGCGGCGACGGTACCGTGTCCATCGTGCCGCTAGGCCAAACGGCCACGACGCTCAGTGCCGTGGGTCGCATCAAGCTAGTCAATCCCGACGCGAACACGCTGCAACGCGGAGAGGATGGTTTATTCCGCGCTCCGAATGGCGAGCCGGCAGCGGCCGACGCCAACATTCGCGTTGCCTCCGGCGTTCTCGAATCCAGCAACGTGAACATTGCCGATGCCATGGTCACGATGATTCAGCTGCAACGGCATTTCGATTTGCAAGTGAAGGCGATGCGTTCCGCGGAAGATAACGCGGCGTCGTCGGCGCAGTTGCTGCGCTTGGGATGAGCGACTTCTCTAACGTAACGTCTAAGTAATTTGAGGTTAATGCAATGACTCCCGCACTCTGGGCCGCCAAAACCGGACTCGACGCGCAACAAACGCGCATGACGGTCACGTCGAACAATCTCGCCAACGTGAATACCAGCGGCTACAAGAAAAGCCGCGGCGTATTCGAAGATCTGATGTATCAGCAGATCAAACAAGTCGGCGCGTCGACCTCGCAAGACACGCAGGCGCCGTCCGGCTTGTCGCTGGGAACGGGCGTGCGCGTGGTCGCGACGGAAAAAATGTTCACCCAAGGCGGCCTCAATCAAACCGGAAATCCGTTGGATATCGCAATCCAAGGACGCGGTTTCTTTCAGATCCTTCTGCCGGACGGTTCGCTCGGCTACACCCGCGACGGCAGTTTCCAATCGAACTCGCAGGGTCAGTTGGTCACGAGCAGCGGTTACTTGGTGCAGCCGAGTATTACGATCCCGAGCGGGGCGCAGAGCATTTCCATCGGCAGCGACGGCGTCGTTAGCGTAACGGTTGCCGGCCAGTCAGCGCCGACGCAAGTCGGAACCTTGCAGCTTACCGACTTTGTCAATCCCGCCGGCTTGCAAGCGCGCGGCGAAAATCTTCTGGTCGAGTCGGCTGCCAGCGGCACGGCACAAACGGGAACGCCGGGACTGAACGGACTCGGCGCGCTCAATCAAGGCGCCCTTGAAAGCTCGAACGTCAACGTAGTCGAAGAGTTGGTCGCCATGATCGAAACGCAACGCGCCTACGAGATGAACTCGAAGGCTATCCAAACGACGGATCAGATGCTCGAGTATGTCAGCAATACTTTGTAAGTGAGCGAGTGAGGCGGTAAGTAGCGAGAACGAGATAGCCATGAATAAATATGTGACGACGTTCCTAACGACAGTGGCGTTCGCGCTCACTGCCTGCATATCTCCGCCGCACGCGCCGGATTTCAATGCGGCTTGGCCGGAAACGGTCGAGCCCGCGGCAACATCGAGCGGTTCGATTTATCAGGAGGGGCGCGAAGTTGCTCTGTTCGAAAATAGTATTGCGCGTCGCATCGGCGACACCGTTACGATTCGCTTGGTCGAAAGCACTAATGCCTCGAAGAGCTCCACCACCGGTACGAAGAAGGAAACCACGGTGGACATCGGTGCGCCGACGGGCATTGGTACGCAGATGGCGTTGAACGGTGCGCCGCTCGGAGTGGGTTTCGAGAACAAAAACAGTTTCGCGGGTTCGGGCAACAGCGCGCAAAGCAACAAACTTGAGGGTCAAATTACGGTCACGGTCGCAAAGCGCCTGTCAAACGGCAATTTGCTGATTCGCGGACAGAAGTGGCTGACGCTGAATCAAGGTTCGGAGTTCGTGCGCGTACAAGGAATCATCCGACCGGTGGACATCGATCCCGATAACAGCATTCCCTCGTACAAAGTGGCCGACGCGACGATTTCCTACGGTGGCAAAGGCGCTCTCGCCGACGCGAACGCGCCGGGACTGTTTTCGCGGTTCTTTAATTCGAAGTGGATGCCGTTTTGAAGAAGCAGCTAGCCGCTAGCCACTAGCTACTAGCCAGAAAAAACATTCGGAAGCTTACGCTATGAAAGAGTCTTTGCATCATTCTTCTCTAACTAGCAACTACGGCCTAGCGCCTAGTGGCTTAGCTACAGCGGCGATTATGGCGCTGGTGGTGATGTTAGTCGCACCGACTGCAGTGGCTGAGCGCGTCAAGGATCTCGCTTCCGTCTCCGGCGTTCGCGGCAACCAATTGGTCGGCTATGGTCTCGTCGTCGGTCTCGATGGCACCGGCGATCAAACTAGCCAAGCGCCGTTTACCATTCAAAGCATTCGCAACATGTTGGCCAAGTTCGGCGTCACGATTCCGTCGAACGTCAATCCTCAATTGAAGAATGTCGCGGCGGTAACGGTGACGGCGGAGCTTCCGGCGTTTTCGAAATCCGGCCAGGCCATCGACGTAACCGTTTCGTCGATCGGCAATGCCGCCAGTCTCCGCGGCGGCAATCTGCTCATGACGCCGCTCCGCGGTATCGACGGCGAGGTGTATGCGATTGCGCAAGGCAGCCTGACCGTGAGTGGCTTCGGCATTGCCGGTAAGGACGGCTCGCGTATTTCCATCAACGTGCCGAGCAGCGGGCGCATTCCTGGCGGCGCAATGGTGGAGAAAGAAGTACCGAGCCGTTTTGCGAGCGACCCGTACATTCTTTTGAACCTGCATCGTCCGGACTTCACGACGGCAACTCGATTGGTCGACGGCATCAACAAGCTCTTGGGGCCGGAGACCGCGCAGGCAATCGATGCGATTACGGTGCGAGTGAATGCACCGATCGATACGAGCCAGCGCATCGCCTATTTGTCGACGTTGGAATCGCTGGATATCGAGCCTGGCGAGGCGCGCGCTCGTGTCATCGTCAATTCACGCACCGGCACGGTGGTGATCGGTTCGCAAGTGCGCGTGACGGCAGCGGCGGTCGCGCACGGTTCGCTCTCGGTCTCGATCACCGAGCGCGCCGACGTCAGTCAGCCGAATCCATTGACGGGCGGTCAAACCACGGTGGCGCCCCGCTCGCAGATCGAAGTCACGGAGAAGGAAGCGCGCATGTTTAAGTTCAACGCCGGGGTCAATCTCGACGAGATCGTACGCGCGGTGAACCAAGTGGGCGCCGCTCCGGGCGATCTGGTCGCGATTTTGGAAGCGTTAAAGGAAGCGGGCGCGCTGCGTGCCGAGCTCATAGTGATCTAACTATGCGCGCATTTTTCCTCTTGCCGATTTGCCAGTGGCCCGTTAGCCGGTTCGCTTTCTTATGACCACTCCCGTTAATTTCTACGCCGACTTCAAAGGTCTTGCGTCGCTCAAGAACGATGCGACTCAGCAAGATCCGAAGGCATTGCGGGAAGCGGCGCGCCAGTTCGAGAGTCTGTTCACGCAGATGATGTTGAAGAGCATGCGCGATGCGACGAAGGCGTTTCAGTCGGACAATCCGCTCATGGGAAGCGATCAAACCGATTTTTATCGCGAGATGTTCGACAATCAATTGGCTGTCCAGATGAGTAAGGGGCGCGGGTTGGGATTGGCGGATGTGTTGGTGAGGCAGTTGCAGGGTGGTGTTGCGCCTCTCGCGAAAGAGGTCCCCGCTTCAAACAAAGTAGGAGAGGGGAGCGCCCCCACCCTAACCCTCCCCCGTGGAGCGGGGGAGGGGATAAGAACGCCGTTGAAGATAGATGTGGATGGCAAAGCTCTAATATCTGTTCCCCTCCCCCGTTCCACGGAGGAGGGCAGGGTGGGGGCATCTTCTTCTGCTATCGATGCCGCTCCGCAAACAACGGCAGTAATCGATAGCAATGACGAGTTAGCTATTTTCCACGGCAGCGTCGACGAAACGGCGAACGCCAATCAACCTCTCCCTGAATCTCGACCCGTGACTGTCGACTCCATCTCACGAACCGCACGCCGCGACTCCATCGCGACCACGCCCGACGAATTCGTAACCCAACTCTGGCCGCACGCCAAAGTCGCCGCCGATGAACTCGGTGTCGATCCTCATATGCTGATTGCGCAAGCCGCACTCGAAACCGGTTGGGGGAAATCCATTCCCTGCAATCCCGACGGGACGTGCTCCTTCAATCTGTTCGGCATCAAAGCGGGCGGCCGCTGGCAAGGCCCGGCCGTCGGCGTCAATACGTTGGAGTTCGAAGACGGAATGGCGGTACGCCGTCGCGCGAGTTTTCGCGCTTACGAATCCGCCGCCGACAGTTTTCGCGATTATGCTTCTCTCATAAAGAATAGCCCGCGTTACGCCGCCGCGCTCGGAACCGGAAGCGATACCGCCGCGTTTGCCAACGCCCTACAGCAAGGTGGTTACGCCACCGATCCGAATTACGCGAACAAGCTTACGGCGGTTGCCGAGCGTTTGCGTGCTTCTCTCAAGACCGATACGCCGCAGCCGTTAGCTTTAGGAAAGCGTGTGTCGATCGGAGGGCAAACGTAATGCGGTGCTTCGCGCCTTGCCGGTTCGATTACTACCTACAGCCTACAGCCTACGGCTTACAGCCTAGCCGGAGCTTCCATGGGTGACATGCTTGCATCGGCCACGTCGGGTTTACTTGCGTTTCAGCGCGCGCTCGATACGACCAGCCATAATATTTCCAATGCGACTACCGACGGCTTTAGCCGCCAACGCGTTTTAATCGGTACGCGCTTGCCGACGCCTTATTCGACTGGATTCGTGGGTAACGGCGTCAGCGTGCAAACGGTCGAGCGCCTTTTCGATCGTTACGTTGCCGAAGAGACACGGAATGCCTCGAGTCTACTTTCGCGGCTGACGACTTACTCGGCCAATGCCGATGGGCTGGATAACCTGTTTGCCGACGAAAATATCGGCCTCACGGCGTCGTTGCAGAAGTTCATCAATTCGTTTCAAGACCTTGCGAATTCGCCGTCGTCGATACCGGCGCGGCAAGTCGTGCTCTCGCAGGCTCAGGTATTTCGCGATCGCTTGCAGTCTTTTGACGGCCGCTTGACCGAAATCGGCAGGGACTTGAATTCGCGCCTGGCGGAAGAGGCGGGCACCGTCACGTCGCTGGCGAAAAACATCGCGGAGTTGAATCGCTCGATCACCGTCGATCAGGCCCGTACCGGACAACCGCCAAACGACTTGTTAGACCAACGCGACCGGCTCGTGGACGAACTGGCCACGCATATCAATGCGCAAATCACGCGGCAAGACGACGGTTCGGTATTGATCTCGATCGGCGGACAACCCTTGGTGGTTGGGAACGAAGCATTTAGCTTGGTGGCTATTCCGGAGCTTTACGACACTTCGCGCTCCTCGCTGGCCGTTCAGAGCGCAACCGCGACCGTGGACGTGGGTACGCGTCTATCGGGCGGATCGCTCGGCGCGCTGCTCGATTTTCGGAGGGATTTGCTCGACACAACGCGCAATTCGCTCGGCCGATTAAGCGTTGCCTTAACCGAGCAGGTGAACGCACAAAGTCGCGCCGGCATCGATTTGAACGGCAATTCCGGCACGGATTTGTTCAGCGTCGGCGGCATCGAATCGTTTGCGCGGACGAACAACGCGGGTACCGGAGCCGTGACTATTGCCCGGCAGCAGCCGAGTGCGGGCTCGTTGACCGAAGCGGATTACTACTTGGATTTCGGCGGGAGCGGCTGGTCGCTGCGTCGCGCGGATACCGGCGCCGCCGTTACCATGACGGGTGCGGGCACCGTGGGCTCGCCGTTTCTTGCGGATGGACTCTCGATCGTCGTGAGCGGCGCCCCGACGGTGGGCGATAACTTTTTAATTCGACCGACGCGAGCCGCCATTGCAGGCGTAAACGTATTGGTCAACGATCCCGAAGCGATCGCCGCTGCTGTGCCGATCTCGACGTCGGTGGCCGCCTCGAATAGCGGTACGGGTCGTATCTCCTCCGGTGAAGTGACCAACGTTACCAATGGCGCGTTGCTCACGCCGGTCAATCTCGTCTTCGATTCCACGACCACCTATCGGATTAACGGTGTCGGCGCTTCGATTGCCTATACTCCCGGAGCGAACATCACTCTCAACGGATGGAGCGTCGCCATCAGCGGCGGGCCTGCGATTGGCGACACTTTCTCCATCGGTCCGAATAACAATCCCGCCGGAGACAACCGCAACGCGCTTAAGTTGAGCGATGCCTTAGGCGCCGGCGTGCTCGATGGCGGCACCACGTCCTTGAATGCCGCAGCCGGAAGGCTCGTCGGCCGAATCGGCGTGGCGGCAAGCCAAGCGCAAGCAAATCGCGATGCGCAGCAAGCCATCTACGACGACGACGTGCGCATTAAAGATTCGGTGTCCGGCGTTAATCTGGACGAAGAAGCCGGCAACCTACTGCGCTTCCAACAGGCGTATCAGGCGGCGGCACAGGCGATCAAGATTGCGGATACGTTGTTTCAAACCGTCCTCGACGCGACGCGGCGCTAACGCGAGCTACTAGCCACTAGCTACTAGCAGCTAGCCAGAGTAAGAATGAGGTAAGCGTGTGAAGTACAACATTAGATTCAGATGTTTCTTTGAGTCGAACGAGCAAGTATTCGGTTCTTTTATTTCCGAGCTAGTTGCTAGCGGCTAGTTGCTAGTAGCTACGAGCGAAGCGAGTCCCCCATGCGTATCTCCACCTCCCAATTCCACAGCCGCGCTCTCGACGGCCTGCTGAATCAGCAGTCCTTGTTGTCGAACGTCCAAAATCAAATCGCGACCGGCAAGCGGATTCAGAATCCATCCGACGACCCGATCGGCGCCGTGCATGTTTTGGAATTGCAGCGCGCCATGGCGGAGTCTGACCAGTTCGGGCGCAATGCAGCCGCCGCGACCACGCGTTTAAACAGCGAAGAGCAGGCGCTCGGCGATGTAACGCTGCTTTTGCAGCGTGTGCGCGAACTCGTTCTGCAGGTGAATAACGGCAGCATCGACGCAAATGCGCGGCAAGCCATTGCCGTTGAGTTGGCTGCGCGATCGCAGGAACTGACTGACATCGCGAACCGTAAAGATGGCAACGGCGAATACTTGTTTTCCGGCTATGCCACCACGGCGCAGCCATTCGCACGCAATGGCGGCAGCGTTGTGTATCTGGGCGATCAAGGTAATCGCCTTCTGCAGACGAGCCCGACGCAGCGTATTGCGGACAGCCATTCAGGCTACCAAGTGTTCCAAGATATTCGGCAAGGCAACGGTACGTTCGTGATCGACGTGAACAGCGCGAATACCGGCACGGGATCGATCACGACGGGATCGGTGACCACGCCGGCGTCGTGGGTTCCGGAAACCTACACCATCACGTTTACGGCGCCTGACACCTATCAAATCACGAACAGCGCCGCGGCCGTGATCGTTGCTCCGGTGGCGGGGAACTACACATCCGGCAGCGCCATCGCCTTCAATGGCGTGCAAGTCAGCATTAGCGGTGTTCCCGCGGCGGGCGACAGATTCACCGTGGCGCAAAGCCAGAAGGAAGACATGTTCACGACCATCGATAACATCGTGAACGCGGTGCAATCGGCGAACGATTCGGCTTTGTCGCGTGCCCAGCTCGCCTCGAAAGTGAATCGCGCGCTCGAACAATTCGACCGTGCCGAAGCGCAGCTTCACTCGGTTCGATCGGAAGTCGGTTCGCGATTGAATGCGCTCGAGAGCTCGGAAGCTTCACGCGAAGATTTAAACGTCGAAGTACAGCGAAATTTATCCAACTTGCAAGACGTCGATTACGCCGAAGCGATCAGCCGAATGAACCGGCATCTCTTGGGGTTGCAGGCGGCGCAACAGTCGTATGCGAATATTTCACAGTTGTCGTTGTTCAATTACTTGTAAGCAGCTAGCCACTAGCTTCTAGCTACTAGCCAGAATGGAACACCGCGATTCTTTACTCTGGCTAGTAGCTCGCGGCTAGAAGCTAGTAGCTAACCAGCAGGTGCTTTAGGGCTAAAGTTTTCGACCTTTCTGCCGGACCCGTGACATATCTATCAAGAAGCTGACGTGATCTATGTCACATTTTTCCGAACTACGGCTTGCGTCTCTTAAGTTAGTTGCCTGGGCTCCGATACAGGTCTCAAGCAGCGCATCGTCGCATACAGCACGAGCGCAGCGCACTTACCGGGTTAGTACCCGGACTGTTCGGTAATACCAGGAGACTTTCATGGCTCAGATCATCAACACCAACGTGGCGTCGCTGAATGCTCAGCGCAACCTCACGACATCGCAGGGCCAGTTGGCGACAGCCTTGCAAAGACTCTCATCCGGCTTGCGCATCAACAGCGCGAAGGACGACGCGGCAGGTCTCGCGATCTCCGAGCGGTTCACCACGCAGATCCGCGGCTTGAACCAAGCCGTGCGTAACGCGAACGACGCCATCTCGCTGTCGCAGACGGCGGAAGGCGCGCTCGGCGAATACGGCAACATCCTGCAACGTATCCGCGAACTGTCGGTGCAGTCCGCTAACGCGACCAACAGCTCGGGCGACCGTCAGGCCCTCAACGGCGAAGCGCAGCAGCTGTTGAACGAATTAACGCGTATTTCGACGCAAACGCAGTTCAACGGCCAGAACATTCTCGATGGCTCGTTTGCTTCCGCGCAGTTCCAAGTGGGCGCGAACGCGAATCAAACCATCTCGGTGTCGATCGGCAATGCATCGACCACCGCGTTGGGTGCTTATCAGTACAACAACACGGCGAATGCGGTGACCGGTACCGCACTGGCTGTGGGCGACATTCAATTGAACGGCATTAACGTCGGTGTATCCACCGGCGGCAGCGCCGAAAATATTGCAACGGCCATCAACGCGGTCACCAGTCAGACTGCCGTCAAGGCAACGGCTTCGACCTCGATCGCCGCGGCGAACGTGCCGACCCGTAAACAGGATTTGGCCTCGGGCGATTTGGTTATCAATGGCGTCAACATCGGCGCGATCGCCGGTGACTTCCAGGTGACTACGCAGGGTCAGAGCATTGCGACGGCCATTAACTTGACCACGGCTCAGCACGGTGTCACCGCCACGGCGGATGCATCGACGGGCGCGATCACCTTGACATCGGACGTCGGCAAGACGATTGCCCTCACGACGTTGAACGGCGCCGCCGGCGCGGACAAAGTCGAAAACGCGACCGGTCTTGAGTTGTCGAGCAGCCAAACGGTCGCCACGGACGCCATGACCTTCACGGGTACGGTCGGCACCAGCACCTTGACGTTCACCGCAGTGGCGGTAGCTGGTGACCAAGTAGCGGTCAACGGCCAGACTTATACGTTCGCCGCTTCGGCCTCCGGCAACACGACGGTGGCGATCGGCGCAAGCCAAACGGCCAGTGCCGCTAACTTGGCCGCCGCCATCATAGCCAATGAAGCGACGTTGGGTACGAATACGCATATCACCGCAAGCTCCGCAGCGGGCGTATTGACGGTCACGTCCAGCTTCGCGACCTCAACCGCCACGCACACCTTCATCACCGAACCGGTGGACTCGACCAGCAACATGGCCATCTCCAATGCGGCGGTGGCGGGTGTCGGCGTCGCGGTGAACAGCACCTTGACGGTCGGTGGCAAGACCTACGAATTCGGCTTCAACGATACGTCGGTGACGACGGGCAACACGAAAGTGGTGATCGGCGCGACCGCAACGTTGACGGCTGCTAATTTCACGAACGCCGTCAACGCTGCCTATGCGGCTGTCACGACGAACGTGCAGGCTTCGGCGGCCGGTGCGGTGTCGACGCTGACTTCGCTCAACAAGGGCGCGCAAGGCACGACGGACGTAACCGGTTCGGCTAACACCGGTATCACACGCGTGCTTGCAGGCGGTGCCGCGGGTACTTATGCCGCCAGCACCACGTACGGAAAAGTCTCGCTGTCTTCCAGCGCGCCGTTCCAGATCGCGGGTACCAACTTGACGCGTGCAGGTTTGCAAGCGGCCGGTTCGACGCTGAATTCGATCGGCACGATCGACATCTCGTCGGTGTCCGGGGCGAACTCGGCGATCGGTTTGATCGACGGTGCACTTGATCAAGTGTCCAGGATCCGAGCGAGCTTGGGCGCGATTCAAAACCGCTTCGAATCCACGGTAGCCAACTTGAGTGCGACTGCCGAGAACCTCTCCGCTGCCCGTAGCCGAATCCGCGATGCGGACTTCGCTCAGGAAACGGCAGAGTTGACTCGCGGTCAGATTCTGCAGCAGGCAGGTACGGCGATTCTTGCGCAGGCGAATGCTCTGCCGCAGAACGTGCTCTCGCTGTTGCGGTAACGGATCGGGATAGGACGGCGACTCGCTAGGGTCAATGTCCACGCGCGCAGGCAGACCGATTGGTCTGCGCTGCGCGCAAACCCGAGACGAGTTGAACGATTACTGATGAGGAGTGTTCTCAAGGTAGTGCACTATGAATATCGACGCTCTTATAGCCCAAGGTTCGGCGTCGCCCCGGTATCAGCACGATGCCGCAGCGGTGCAAGTGGTTTCGACGCCGGCGCCAGCGCCGGTCGCTACCGCCCCAAGTCGTCCGGCCTCGCCGCCGACTCTGGATCAGGTACGCGCGGCTTCGGAACAGATTGAACGGTTCTTGAAGAGTTCGGGGCGCGCGCTGGATTTTCATGTCGACGGCGACAGCGGCTTGGTGGTCGTGGTGGTCCGCGACTCGGCCAGCGGCGACGTGATTCGGCAGATTCCGAGCGAGGAAGCGCTGCATCTGGCGCAAACGTTGACTGAAGGATCGAAGTCGCTCGTGACGGCGGTGGCCTAATGCGAGCAATTTGAGTTGAGAGGATATTAAGTGGCAACACTGCAATCACCCGGCCTCGCGTCGGGTCTCGACGTTAATTCGATCGTGCAGCAATTGGTTGCAGCCGAACGCGCGCCCGGCGCGAGCCGCATCGCACGTGAAAAGGCGGCGGTCGCCACCGAAGTCTCGGCGCTAGGAACGTTGAAGGGCGCCCTGTCGTCCTTCAAGACTACGCTGGATCCAATCAAGACGTTGGACTCCTTCGCCGCGCGTTCGGCCACGTCCTCCGATGACGATATTTTTACGGCGACGGCGAAGTCCGGTGCAGCGGTCGGTACTTATCCGATCGAAGTGAGCAGCCTCGCCACGGCGCAGCAGCTTTCGTCCACGGTGTTTGCTGCGGGTAGCACGGCGATAGTTGGTACCGGTACGCTCCAGATCTCGCTGGGTTCAAGCACGATCAATGTCGGCATCGATTCGACCAATCAAACACTGGCCGGCATTCGCGATGCGATCAATAAGGCGCCGCAGAATCCGGGCGTGCGCGCGACCATCGTGACCGAAAGCGGCGGCGCGCACTTGCTGTTGACGTCCACGAAGACAGGCCTGGCAAATAAAATTAAGGTCGTGGTCAGCTCGGACAACGGATTGCAACAGCTTTCTTACAACGCGCCGTCGGATACGGCGAACTACACGCCGTTAAAGCCTGCTGCCGATGCTTCCATCAAAGTTGCAGGCTATACGCGCACCAGCGCTTCGAACACGATCACGGACGCGATCGATGGCATTACGCTCAACCTTAAAGAAGCAGACCTCGGCGTCGAGTACACGTTGACCGTTGCGGAGAACGTGACGGCCGCGACCACGCGCGTGCAGAATTTCGTTTCGCAGTTCAATGCCGCCTTCAATCAATTGAAGGAACTCGGTAAGTTCGACGCCTCGTCAGGCAAGGGTGGTCCGCTGCTCGGCGATTCCTTATTGCGAAACATAGCCACGGAATTTCGTAACGGCGCCGCGAATCCCGTCACCAGCGCCAGCGGAACCTACAAGTCGCTTGCGGAAATCGGCATTACCACCACTAAGGAAGGAACGCTCGAAGTGAACGACAGCAAGCTTAGCGCTGCGTTGACGAGCAATTTCGACAGCGTCGCCGCCTTGTTCGGGAGCGCGAACGGCGTTGCAGCGCGACTTTCCGCCAGTATCGGCAAGCGTTTGGAAAGCGGCGCGGATTTGGCCGTTCGCAACGCCAATCTCGACAAGCGATCCAAAGACGTGCAAACGGATCAAGCCAAACTGGACGTACGCATGGCGCTGGTCGAGGAACGTCTTCGCAAGCAGTTCACGTCGCTCGACACGGTGCTGTCGAAGCTACAGTCGACATCGACGTTTCTAACGCAGCAGTTGTCGCAGATCTCGAATCTCAACAGATAGGAAGCCGCTGGCTACTAGCCGCTAGCAACTAGCCAGAGTTCTGCAGCGCCAAAGCGAGACGCTGTTCCGGTCGCCGGTGGCGTGCAAGTGCCAGTCGATTCCAGCCGAAAATTTATTTCTGGCTAGTAGCTAGTTGCTAGCAGCTCTCTTCGTTGCCTCAAGTCCGAGCCGTCCGGGCCGATAAATCGGCATAGCAACTAACAGAGTGCCTCGCCATGTCGGCTTATCCGCAGTCATCCAAAATGTCCGCCTACCGAAATACCGCCGCGCACGGCGGTGTCGCTGCGGCCGATCCGCATGGACTTGTGTTGATGCTGATGAATGGCACCGTTGAGCGCCTCTCCGCAGCTCGCGGTTGCATACAGAACAAGGCATATGTCGAGAAAGCCCAGCTCATTCATCGCGCAATTGCCCTCATCGATCAACTGCGCAACAGCTTGAATATGCAGTCGGGCGGAGAGATCGCCGAAAACCTGGACAACCTGTACGGCTACATGTGTCAGCAGCTCCTGCACGCGACCGTCGAAAACGACATTGAGAAACTCGACGAAGTACTGCGCTTGTTGCATCAGATTCGTAGTGCGTGGATGGAGATTCCGAAGCAGGGTGTTGCGACACCGCAACCGGGCTCACAACCTGGAGCGCCGGCGCGATGAGCTTTTCCGTGGGCCGCGAAACGCTCATTGCCGGCGTGCTCGCCGCCACCGATAAATTGGTTCAGCAAGTGGGCCAAGGGGACTGGCAGTCCGCCGACAAAACCATCGCCGACCGACGCCTGCTGCTCGAACAACTCTCGAAGCAGGGTCCCCAACCGGGCGAGCACGATTTTTTGCGCGCACTGCGCGAAGCCGCAGCCGAATCGGAAGCGGCCCTCGCGACGATGAGCCAAGCAAACCGTCCTCGTTGAGCGAAACGAGCCAATCACTTACCGGTCGCTCATGTACGAGGGAATCGACACCATCGTTCTGCAGAACGAACTGGCGTTCGAAGACGAACTGCCATTCGCGTGGCGCTCCTGTGCTTTGCCGTTATCAGCTGGCTTGGAAGCTCGCCACGTCGAAAGCAACGTTCGCTTACTGCAAATTTGTCTAACCCTCGACGAGTCCACGTCCGCGGATAAAGCCGAGGATGCGCAGCAAAACCTCGATGTAGCGCGGCTCGACATGAAAGTGAATCTCTTGCTCGACCTGGTCGGGAAATTACTGCTGCAAAATCATCCGCGGCCGCTTCCCGGCAAGTTGCGACTCAACGCGCGCGGTGCGGCGTGGCAAGCACGGGCGGAGTCGAGCGATGAAGCGCTGAAGATTGGCGAGACGGGAATGGTTGAAATCTACCTACATGAATACCTGCTCGACCCACTTCGCTTGGCGGCGAGAGTGATTCATTGCGAAGGAGGTCGAGTCGAAGTGCGATTCGACCGTGCATCGGATACGGTCGTCGATCTCATCGACAAGCTGACGTTTCGCCGGCATCGCCGCCAAGTGGCCGTCGCGCGGCAGCCGCGCAGCGCCTCCTGATACTCCAGCAGAGTTGTATCTGTTTCCTCTCCCGCAACCGGAAGAGGGAGAGGAATCAGGCATCCCCCGAGCGAAGCGCGTCTCAAAGTTCATGTTTACGGAATCGCGCTCCACTCTCTGCACGGTAGTGGCCGCGCATTTGCATAACACTCCTGCATCGACAGAGCGCCGTCAATTTGACGGAGAGGCATGCATTCATGGCGGAGTCCTCGGTCACGCAGATTTCCCAAGCGCAAGCTCTCGAGCAGGGTTTGCTGCTTGCCATCGCTTGCCATCGCGCCGGTCGCGTAGCGGAAGCCGAGCAACTTTACGTTGCGCTTCTGCAAGCGGAGCCCCTTCAACCCGATGCCAATCACAATTTAGGCCTGCTTTACGTGCAGGCGCGGAAGTTTACGGAGAGCTTTCCTTTCTTCCTTGCGGCTATCGAAGCCGATCCCACCTCCGCACAATATTGGTTGAGTTATATCGAGGCGCTCGTATTGGCCGAGCAATGGGCGGATGCGCGGCTAGTATTGTCGCATGCGCGCAGTCACGGGCTCGAAGGACACGCCGTCGAGGCGCTCGCCGAACGCATAGAAAGCGGATCGAGTGAAAGGCTCGTTCCCGAACCGAGAGTTCCCGAACCGAGAGTTCCCGAACGGAAAACATCCAAGGGGAAAGCTCCCGGTAACAAGAGCGCCTCTGCCTCGAAGCGCCGATCTCGCGATCAAGGGACTCATGATCAAGGGGAAAATCAGGAAGTCGATGCGTTAGTCGCCTTGTTTAACGCAGGGCGGTATGCAGAAGGCGAATGCAGGGCGCGCGAGATGACGGAGCGCTCTCCGAAATTCGGTTTCGGCTTTAAAGTGCTGGGCGCTCTGCTGCAAGCTCAAGGGCGAGGCGCCGAGGCGCTCGAACACCTGAGAACAGCCGCGACGCTCCTGCCTGGCGATGCAGAGGTGCACAGCAATCTAGGCGTTGTTTTTTCCGATCTGCAGCAGTGGCCAGAGGCCGAACAATGCCAGCAACGTGCCATCAAGTTGCAGCCGGCATTCGCCATGGCGCACT
>CAZQYC010000007.1:23702-46833 GCA_964597495.1 uncultured Steroidobacteraceae bacterium
GAACAATGCCAGCAACGTGCCATCAAGTTGCAGCCGGCATTCGCCATGGCGCACTACAATCTTGGTGTTGCGCTGCGGCTCCAGGGCAAGTTCGGAGCCGCCGAGCGTGAGTTTCGCAAGGCGCTGCAAGGTGACTTTCATCAGGCCGAATCCAAGCGCGCCGAATGCCATTTCAATCTTGCTTTGAGCCTTCAGGCGCAGAGCAAACTCAAGGAAGCGGCCGACAGCTATCGTGACGCACTGAATATCAAACCGCTGTGGGCCGAAGCGCATAACAATTTAGCCTGTTTGCTGAAAGATGCGCATCGCTATTCGGAAGCGGAACGGCACTACGGCCAAGCCTTGGAAATCAATCCCAACCTCTCCGAGCCGCATCATAATCTCGGTTTGCTGCTCGATGTGCAGGGCCGCTGCGACGAAGCGGAACACTGCATTCGTCGAGCTATCGGCATTCGTCCGGACTACGTGGAGGCCCACAACAATTTGGGGATCGTACTGAAGCATAGAGGCTGTCTGAAAGACGCTGAGCTCTGTTTTCGTCAAGCGGTGGACATTAACCCCGGCTTTGTCGAATCGCTCTACAACTTGGCGAATTGCTTGGTCGAACGCGAGCACTATGCAGAAGCGGAGGAGTATTACCGGAAGGCGCTCGATGCCGATCCTACCTATGCGCCGGCCTACAACAACTTCGGCAACATGCTCGAAAAGCGGCATCGTTCGAAGGAGGCTGAACAGTGCCATCGTCGCGCGCTGGAGCTGGATCCCGGGAACGCCGACGCACATTGCAATTTAGGCAATGCGCTTCGAAGTCAGGGTAAATTGACGGGTGCGGAGTCGAGCTACCGGCACGCGCTGTCGCTGAAACCTCACTGTCTCGAAGCGCTCTTCAACTTAGGCGTTGCGCTCGCCGAACAGCATCGGTTCGCCGCCGCCGAAGAAAGCTATCGCCGCGTCTTGGAGCTCAATCCCGCTCATGCCGAGGCGGCGAAGAATCTCGGCAACACGCTCAAAGATCAAGGCCGATTTTCCGAAGCGGAATTATGCTATCGCCGCGCGCTCGAATTGAAGCCCGATTACGTCGATGCGCTCAGCAATTTGCTGTTTGATTTGAACTATGCGGCCGATCGGCCGATCGGGTCCTGCGTCGAGGAAGCGCGACGTTACGGTCGAATGGTCGATGCGGCGGCCGAACGCCTTGCCGATTCGAAGTTCGCCGAATGGTCGTGCACGCTTGCGCCGCAACGCCTGCGCGTCGGCATCGTCTCCGCAGATCTTCATTCGCATCCCGTTGGCTTCTTTCTCGAAGCGATGCTTGAAAGGCTTGCGACTCGATTCGAACTGATCGCTTATACCGCCCATTTCGAAGAAGACGGCCTTACGGCGCGCATTAAACCTCGATTTGCTGCTTGGAAATCGATAGTGGGTCTGACGGATGCCGAAGCGGCAAAGACGATCCATTCGGATGGCGTTCACGTGTTGCTCGACCTTTCCGGGCATACGGCGCGGAATCGTCTGCCCATGTTTGCCTATCGGCCGGCGCCGGTTCAGGCAAGTTGGCTTGGATACTTTGCGACCACGGGTGTGACGGCGATGGATTACGTTCTTGGGGACCCCTACGTGATTCCGCTAGGCGAAGAAGATCATTTCACCGAGCGCGTATGGCGGTTGCCGGAAGGCTATTTGTGTTTTACGCCGCCGAATGTCGATCTGGCCATAAATGACTTGCCTGCCTGGCATAGCGGGGAATTCACGTTCGGCTGTTTCAATAATTTGACGAAGATGACGGATGCCGTCGTTGCGGTGTGGTCGCGCATTCTCAAGGCATTGCCCACGTCGCGATTGCTCTTGAAGACACGCCAGCTCGACGATTCATCCGCCTGCGACAAGACTCGCGAACGGTTTGCCGCGCACGGCGTTCCGGCGACTCAATTGCTCCTGGAAGGCGGCTCGCCGAGAACGGAATTATTGGCGACTTACGGATACGTCGACGTTGCGCTCGATCCCTTTCCTTACCCCGGCGGCACCACCAGCGTCGAGGGGCTGTGGATGGGGGTGCCCGTTATTACTCGCAAAGGAGATCGATTCGTTTCGCACGTCGGCGAGTCCATCGCGCATAACGCCGGCTTAAGCGATTGGATCGCGCAGACGGACGAAGATTACGTTGCGAAAGCGATAGACATCAGCACGAAGCTCAACGAACTCGCCATGTTGCGTGCCACGCTGCGATCGCAAGTGCTCGCCTCGCCGCTCTTCGATGCCAGGCGTTTTGCCGGCCATTTCGAAAACGCCTTGTGGGGAATGTGGCGGCAATATCGGGATCAGCGGAAATGACTCCCACCACTTTAATCACCGGCGGTGCCGGTTTCATTGGGTCGCATCTTTGCGATCGCCTGGTCGCGGCCGGCGAGGAAGTCCTATGCCTCGATAATTTTCGGACTGGGACCAAAGGCAATATTCGCCATCTGCTCCACAAACCGAATTTCGAGCTGCTGCGTCACGATATCTGGCTGCCCATTTATGTGGAAGTCGATCGCATCTACAACCTCGCCTGTCCCGCAAGCCCGGTCCACTATCAGGACGACCCGATCTCGACGACCAAGACCGCGGTGCTTGGCGCCATCAATATGCTCGGGCTCGCGAAACGTCGGCGTGCACGCATTCTGCAAGCCTCCACCAGTGAAGTGTACGGCGACCCGAAGGTTCATCCGCAGCCGGAAAGCTATTGGGGCTATGTGAATCCCGTCGGGCCGCGTGCTTGCTACGATGAAGGCAAGCGCTGTGCGGAAACCCTGTTTTTCGACTATCACCGCCAAGCGAAAGTCGACATTCGCGTGATCCGAATCTTCAACACCTACGGTCCGCGCATGCACCCGCGCGACGGGCGCGTCGTGAGCAATTTCATCATGCAGGCCCTGACCGGTGAACCGATTACTTTGTACGGCGACGGTAGTCAGACTCGTTCGTTCTGCTACGTCGACGATTTAGTGGATGGAATGCTTGCAATGATGCGGCAGGACGGCGAGACAGGTCCGTTCAATCTCGGCAATCCTCGCGAATTTACGATTCATCAGTTAGCCGAACTTGTCTTACGATTGACGGGTTCGAAGAGCAAGCTGGTCTTTCGCCCGTTGCCGCAAGACGATCCGGTGCAGCGACGGCCGGATATTTCGAAGGCACGTGCTGCCCTTGATTGGGAACCCAAGGTGGCGTTGGAAGACGGACTCAAGGAAACGATTGCATATTTCAAGTCGTTGTTGGCGAAGTGAGTGGAAGGGATTAAGAGTTGAATGATACTGAGTTAAGCAATCGTCACCCCAGCGTAGGCCGGGGTCCATCTGAAAATGACCAACTATAGAAGAGGAATGGTGCCAAGTAGATCATGATGGCCGTCCATAAAGATAGATTCCGGCCTGCGCCGGAATGACGAGGTGGAAAAGAAAGACGGTGTATTTACAGGCGTTACTGCTTAACTCAGTGCCATTTGATTAAGAGATTAACTCTCAGCATCGAGGTGGATTTCCAGAATGTCCGTCATCCAAACTGAATGCCCCATCTGCGCCTACACGCTAGCCGCACCATTCTTCGACGGCGGCATGCAACCACTCGCAACGCTGGGATGGCCGGCATCCGTCGACGAGGCACAGTCGATGGCGCGTCTGCCGCATGACTTCGTGCAATGCACGGCGTGTACGCATGTGTGGAACCGATCGTTTCGCTACGACGCCATTCCCTACAAGAACAATCCCAACCGAATGTTCAATCGCGGTGGCATCTGGCGGGGACACCTTGCCACTACGCGCGATCTTTTATTGACGAATCTTCCGGAAGAACCCACCGTGGTCGAGATTGGCTGTGGCGAAGGTCACTTCGTTCGCGGCATCTCGGAGCAGCGGCTGGGCCGCGGACGCTTCGTGGGCTTCGATCCGAATGCAAGCTCGGAGACGGGTATTGGCGTCGAATTTCACGCCCGACTCTTCGAGCCCCTGGTCGATATGCAAACGTTCGCGCCCGATGCGATTGTCATTCGCCATGTTCTCGAACACTTGATTGCGCCGGCCGCGTTGTTGGATCAGTTGGCCTGGGGAGCTGCAAACTTAAGCAAGCCCTGCTGGCTATTCGCCGAAATGCCGTGCATCGATCGTGTTTTCGAAACTCACCGGCTGGCGGATTTTTTCTACGAACACGTCGCTCATTTCACAAGCCGATCGTTTCGCACGCTCATGTCGCGCGCGGGCGAGGTGACGACGGTGGGCCATGGCTACGACGGAGAAGTGGTGTACGCCTTGGTGAAATTAGGCGTCGCGCCGGAACAGCGGGCTTGTGCGGCGAACGCGCAGGAATTCGCGCAACGAGCGGACATCAGTCGTGAAACCATTCGCACACAATTGACCGAGCTAGCCAACAGCGATGCGACCGTGGTCATTTGGGGCGGAACGGGCAAGGCCGCCGCGTTCATTCATCAATTCGGCGCGGACGCTCGCCGCTTCCCTCTGGTGGTGGACTCCGATCCGGATAAAGCCGGAACGTTTGTACCTGGCACGGGCCAGCAAATTCGCTTCCGCGATTCGCTCAAGGGCCAGCGTATCGATGTCATCATCGTTCCTACTCAGTGGCGCGCCAAGGACATTGCGCTTGAAATGCAGCAGCAGGATATTCGCCCAGCGAAAGTGCTTATCGAACACAAAGGGCGCTTGGTGGATTTTTGGCTTGAAGCCCATCCGTATCGCTAAGCAGCGAGTTTGAGATAAGTGAGAGATGCTTCGCACTCGCTTGCGCGCGTCCTGTCCACCGATTCGCGCGCGCCTGGTTTTCCCTTGGTTTTGCGTAGTCGCCGTTAATCCTTACGCCTACGATTTTTTCTCGGATAAAAAACTTTAGCCGAAATTTTAAGCAGTGCTTCACGTTGCACCGGCGTTCAGGGCGAGGCTGATAGTTCGCTTTGTGCGCACGTCCAGAATGTTGTTCAACGAATATTCGACGAATATTCAATTACTGGTGGTACGAGTGGCGATGAAATGAAAACTACGCAAGACCGGAAGACGAAAACCGAAACGTGCTTGCGGCTCGTGCAATCGGAATTGATGTCGGCGACGAATGGAGCGACGCTCCTCGGAATGCAGTGCGAGTTTTCCTTAAGGCGGCGCCGGCGGATCCGCAATGTTCGGAGGAAATCGGGAGTGCGCTCTCAGGGAACTGCTGATTCTCCGCCTATCGAACTGGCAGCTATAAAGTACGTCCGTTGCAGCGAATTCAGTATCTTCGGCGTCAAATTTTTACTGAGTACTTCTGAACTGAACATACGGGAGCGGTCATGAGTGCAGTCATGGTCGAAGCCGTCACGAGACGAATGTCAACCGTTCAAAGCGCAGTCGTGTACGACAGCGATGCCGAGCGCGCCGCGCAGGTTGCATCCGTTCTTAAATTTCTCGATATCGAGCCGCTGCCCGTCGATCACGCGACGCTGGTGCGATCGGTATTGCAGGCCAGCGTTGTACGGCAGGCGCTCTTGATCGGCGATCTTCCCGATCATGGCGATGCATCCGAAGAGCTCCGTGAACTCTTTGCCGCACTCCGCTCGCAGTTGATCGACGTGCCGGTGATTGTGTACGGTTCGGCAGCAACCAGCGAGCAGCTACTTGCCGCCGCGGGTTCCGCGCGAGCGATTCGAATCGCCTATCCGTTCAAGCAAAATGCGTTGGCTGCTGCCTTGTCGTCGTCGGACAATGCCGGTACGGACAACGTCGGGAGCGTTCGCATGCCCACCGGCAGTTCGCTCGCGATTCGTGACACCGTCTCGCTGATACGCCAGGTCGCTGCCCATGATTCCAGCGTGTTGATCCTCGGCGAATCGGGCACCGGCAAGGAAGTCGCGGCGCGAGCGATCCACGAATCGAGCCCGCGCCGTCATCGTCCGTTCGTTGCCATCAATTGCGGAGCCATTCCCGCCGAGCTGCTCGAAAGCGAGCTGTTCGGACATGAGAAGGGCGCATTTACCGGTGCCGTGACCGCTCGCAAAGGGCGCTTCGAAATTGCCGAAGGCGGCACTTTGTTTCTCGACGAAATCGGCGACATGAGCATGACCATGCAGGTCAAGCTGTTGCGCGTGTTGCAAGAACGCGTGTACGAGCGTGTCGGCAACCATACGCCCATGCGCTGCAACGTTCGCATCATCGCGGCGACGCATCGCAACTTGGAGAAGTCGATTGCGCGCGGCACATTCCGAGAAGACCTGTTCTATCGCTTGAACGTATTCCCCATCGAAATGCCGTCCTTACGCGCGCGTATCGAAGACTTGCCGTTATTGGTGCGCGATTTCGCGCGCCAAAACATCGCCGAGGGTCGTGGGCGATTGCAATTCAGCGCACCGGCGTTCGGCGCGCTCATGCACTACGCCTGGCCCGGCAACGTGCGCGAACTCTGCAATCTGGTCGAGCGGCTTTCCATTCTCCATCCAAATGGCGAGATCGGCGTAGGCGATTTGCCGCCGAAGTATCGTCCGCCCGGTTGGGTGCCGAGCGCTGAGCCCGAATTGCCTGCGGCAGTTGATGCTGTAGCCATTGCCGGTGCAGACGCTGTTGCCGTCAGCGTTGCCGAAGACGATGAAGGCGCTGCGATTCGGCTGCTGACGTCGCCCGTTAGGGCGACTAATGGCGAGTCGTTGACGCAGTTGCCCGACGAAGGGTTGGATCTACGGACGCATCTCTACGCAATCGAACGCGCCCTCATCAAGCAAGCGCTGGAGCGTTCTTCAGGGACGGTGGCGCATGCTGCGCGCCTGCTGAATTTGCGTCGCACGACGCTGGTCGAGAAGTTGCGCAAGTTCGACATGTTGCTGGACGAGGAGACGTCATTGGCTGGCGACTCCGACGGCGGATCGGATTCCAAATTCGGTGGCGTCTGAAATTTGACGCCCGAGGCGTACGCCTAAGTTTGCGGCGAAGAAGCATGCATCCCTTCAGCAAACGGCTTAGCGCTCCCCTGGTTATTTGGCCCACGCATTTCGAGAACGGCGGCACCGTGAGTGTGACCGATTGCACGACCTCGACACGGGATCGTTCCGCAGCGATGTCCATATCACGAAATAAAAAGCGGCGGCATAGAACTTGCTCCCTGAGTACCTGCGTAACCATTTACGACGCGAGTCGAGCAGGCACATGAGCGATGTAACCACGGCAGAACCGACAGGCGCACTCCAGGGCGAGAGTACGCCGAGCGCTGCCTTGCATGCCGAGCAAGACATGACGGCGTTTGCTCCGCTGTCGCTCAAACTCGTCGAACTCGCGCGCCGCGTCGCCGTTAGCGACTGCACCGTACTCATCGCCGGCGAATCCGGCGTCGGCAAGGAAGTGTTGGCTCGGTTCGTTCATCGCGTATCGGCGCGCGCCGAAGGTCCGTTCGTTGCGGTGAACTGTGCCGCTATCCCCGAGAACATGCTGGAGGCGATGCTCTTCGGCTATGAGAAGGGTTCGTTTACCGGGGCCCAAGCCGCCCACGCCGGAAAGTTCGAACAAGCTCAAGGCGGCACGCTGCTCCTCGACGAAGTGTCCGAGATGCCGTTGGGACTGCAGGCGAAATTACTTCGCGTCCTGCAAGAACGCGAAGTAGAGCGCATCGGCGGGCGCGGCGCATTGCCGCTGAACGTGCGCGTGTTGGCGACGACGAATCGTCACCTGCGCGCCGAAGTGGTTGCCGGGCGCTTTCGCGAAGATCTCTACTACCGGTTGAACGTATTTCCTTTAACGGTGGCGCCGCTGCGCGAGCGCCGTGACGACGTGTTGCCTCTCGCCATGCGCTTACTGTCGGCGCGCTGCTTGCCCGGTGCTCGCATTCCGGCGTTGAGCGCCGATGCAGCGCATGCTTTGTTGACTTATCCGTGGCCCGGCAACGTACGCGAACTCGACAATGTCATGCAGCGCGCGTTGATTTTATGCACGGGCGCCGTCATCGATCCGGAACATATTCGTTTCGAAAGCGAAGCGCTGGCGCCGGTGACGGCAATCGTGTCGACAGCCAATCCTGCGCCGGTGCTTGCCGACTCGCTGCAGTCGGCAGAACGCGACCTGATCCTCGAGGCGCTGCGTGTCGGCAACGGCAGCCGGCGTATTGCCGCCGAGAAATTAGGCATCAGTCCGAGAACGCTGCGTTACAAATTGGCGCGCTTGCGGGAATCGGGCGTGAGCGTGCCGGCAGGTTGATACGGGTTAGCGACCATGAGCGACATGCAAATCAATTCGGTGCTTTCTCAGATCCGCGCGATGTCTTCGCAAGTGCATGGCGTGGCCAATGGTGCGAGCGCGCTCAAGCCGGCCGCCTTGAAGGCCGCACAAGCGGAGCCAGGCAGTTTTGCGAACCTGATGAAAGGCGGCATCGAGCAAGTCAATCAGGCTCAGCAACGCGCCGGCGAGTTGGCCGTGAAGTTCGAGCGCGGCGTCCCCGGTGTCGAGTTACCGGACGTGATGCTCGAAATGCAGAAAGCCAATGTGTCGTTTCGTGCGCTTACCGAAGTCCGCAATCGATTCGTGAGCGCGTATCAAGAGATTATGAATATGCCGATCTGAGTCAGCCGCTAGCAACTAGCCGCTAGCAGCTAGCCAGAGAGCCGAAACCGACAAGCGAAAATTAGCAAACACTTAACCGCAGAAATTTTATGAGCGCCACAGCTGAATCACTGCCGATGCGATTACCTCCCCCGCAGAACAATGTGCGAGCGTTGCTGTTGCTCGTGGGAGTTGCGGTCGCGGTGGCGGCCGGCGTTGCCGTCGCGCTTTGGTCGCGCGAGCCGAACTACGGAATGCTGGTATCGAAGGTGAGCAATTCGCAGGCCGCGCAGATCGTGCAAACGTTGGAGGCATCGGGCATCGAACACCGTGTCGAAGCTGGATCGGTGCTGGTTCCCACCGAGCGCCTGAGCGAAGCGCGATTGAAACTCGCAGCTCAAGGATTGGGCGGCAACGAGGGCGGGTTCGACGACATGCAAAAGGATCCCGGTTTCGGCGTGAGTCAGTTCATGGAGTCGGCGCGTTATCAGCACGCGCTCGAAACCGAGCTGGGGCATACCATCGCGAACTTGCAACCCGTGGAAGGAGCGCGCGTGCACTTGGCGTTACCGCGTCAATCGGCGTTCGTGCGCGATCGTCGCTCGGCCAGCGCGTCGGTGTTCGTGCAGTTGAAAGCCGGCCGGCGGTTGGCCGATGAGCAAGTCAATTCGATCGTGAACCTAGTGGCATCCAGCGTTCCCGAGATGGACGTGTCGCAGGTGACCGTCGTCGATCAACAGGGCCGGCTCTTGTCGGCGCCTCACGGCAACGACGAGTACGCCATGCGCGACAAGCAATTCGAATTCGCGCATCGTCTCGAAGAGATTTATACGCAACGCGTCGAGCAACTGCTTACTGCGCTAGTGGGTGCCGGACGCGTGCGCGCTCAAGTGGTGGCCGATGTCGAAATGTCGGTGACCGAAGAGGCGCGCGAGCAATTCCGCCCCGATAGTCAGATCGTTCGCAGCGAACAGCAATCGGAAGAAAATAGTCGCAATGGTTCTGGCCCGCAGGGCGTGCCGGGCGCATTGACGAATCAGCCGCCGCAGGGCGGGACGGTTCAACAGCCCGGCGTCAATGCCAATGCCGCCGTCAACGCGCAGAACGCGAGCGCCAGCGGAGAGAACTCTTCCTCCAAGCAAAGCACGCGCAACTACGAAATCGATCGCACGCTTGCCTATACGAAGCAACCGCCGGGCACGTTGAAACGGCTGAGCGTTGCCGTTCTGGTCGATAACGCGCGTACTGTCGCCGACGACGGCAGCGAAAAGGAAACGCCGCTGACGCCCGAGCAGATCACGAACATGACTCGATTGGTGAAGGATGCCGTGGGTTTCGACGAGAAACGCGGCGACAGCGTGAATGTCGTCAACGCTTCGTTCTTCCCGCAGCCGGAAGTTCCGCAAGACGAAGTGCAAGTGGTCCCGCTATGGGAGCGTCCCATCGTTCGCGACTTCGCGAAGATGGGCGGCGGCGTCATTGTTCTGGCGTTGATCGTGCTGTTCGTCTTACGTCCGCTGACGCGCGGCTTATTGCCGCCGCCGCAGAGCGCAGGCGGTGCAATGGGCGGCGACGCGCTCGCGCTTCCGGGCGCCGTCGGCGGCGCGGGCGGCGCACCCATTCAGAAGCCGCCTTCTCCGTATGAACAGCAATTGACCGATGCCCGCGCGTTGGTGCAGCAAGATCCAGCGCGCGCCGCGCAAATCGTAAAAGGTTGGGTGGCTTCCGATGAGTAATATCTCGCTACCGCGCCGGAACGGCGCAGAACGCGCCGCCATCTTACTGTTGACGCTCGGCGAGCAAATGGCCGCCGAAGTTCTCAAACACATGGACACCGACGATGTGCAACGTGTCGGCATCGCCATGTCTCACCTACCCACGGTATCGCGCACCGAAGTTCAGTCGGTGCTCGGCAACTTTCAAGAGAACGTGGAGAATCAAACGTTTTCGGGTTCGGACGACTACATTCGCAAAGTCTTGACGACCGCGCTCGGCGGCGACCGTGCGAATTCGATCAGCGACCGCATTCAGCTGGGCGGAAACACCAAGGGCTTGGCGTCGCTTAAATTGATGGATGCGCGCGCCATTTCCAATCTTATTCGCCAAGAACATCCGCAAATCATTTCGATCGTGCTCGCCTATCTCGAGCCGGACCGCGCGGCCGAGGTGCTGGCGCTTTTTCCCGAGAGCCTGCGCGCCGACGTCATGATGAGAATTGCGACGCTCGACGGCATTCAACCGGCGGCCTTGAGCGAACTCGACGACATCATGGCGAAGCGCTTTGCCGGTAAAAATATGGTGCGCACTTCGGTGCTCGGCGGACCGAAAGTGGCGGCGAACATCATCAATTTTCTCGACGGCAGCCAAAGCAACGCCATCATGGAGGAAATCGGGGTCGCCGACGAATCGCTGGCGACGCGCATTCAAGACATGATGTTCGTGTTCAACGACTTGCTCGAAATCGACGACCGCGGCATTCAGGAGCTGCTGCGCGGAGTGTCCTCCGACAGGCTGCTGCTCGCGCTCAAGGGTGCGGACGACGCCATCAAGGAAAAGATCTTCAAGAACATGTCGCAGCGCGCCGCGGAAATGTTGAAGGACGATTTGGCCGCGCGCGGGCCCGTGAAGTTGAGCGACGTCGAAGCGGCGCAGAAAGAAATCGTCACCGTGGCAAGGCGTCTGGCGGAAGCCGGGACGATCAGCTTGGGCGGTACGGAAGAGCAGTATGTTTAACCAGCTGCTAGCTACTAGTCGCTAGCAGCTAGCCAGAAAGGAAATTGACCGAACACATGTCGACTGAAGAAGCACTTACGAACGTAGAAACTGTCGCCGCGCAGCGCTGGGCGCCGCCGGAAGTTTATGGCCGATCGTTTAGCTCTCAAGGTGAGAGAGCCGCTCGGCCTGGACGACAGGATCGGGAAGCGATCGACGCGTTATATAGGAAAGCGGAAGCCGAGGGCTTTGCGGCGGGTAAGGCCCAGTTCGAGGCGCAAACCGCGCAGCTCGTCGAACGGATTGCAAGGCTCGATGCCATGCTGCAATTGCTCGCGCGTCCGTTGATGGACTTGGATGCGGAAGTCGAAAAGCAGCTGACGTCGCTCGCATTGACGGTCGCGAAGCATGTCGTACGCCGTGAGTTGCGCATCGATCCGACGCAAGTGGTCGGCATCATTCGGAGCACGGTGTCGTTGCTTCCGGCCTCGGCGCGCGATGTGCGTGTGCATTTGCATCCGGAAGACGCGGCGCTGGTGCGCGAACGCCTGTCCGAACCGCAAGCCGAGCGTGCTTGGACCATTGTCGAAGACCCCATCATGATGCGCGGCGGCTGCCGCGTGACCACCGATCATGCACAGATCGATGCGCGCCTCGATTCGCGCCTCGGCGCGGCGATCAGCGCCGTGCTCGGCAGCGAGCGCAGCGAACAACGCAGTTCGCCGAACCCAGACGCACGTTCGAGCTAACGATGGGCGCACAACAGAGCATTCGCGACGTACGGCATGCGGTGTGGCGCGAGCGGCTCGCGCGCCGTCTTTATCGTGCGGAACATATTCCCGACCCACCTGTCGAGGGGCAATTGACCCGCATGATCGGCTTAACCCTCGAAGCATCCGGTTGCGAAGCGGCGATCGGCGATCGCTGCGACGTGGTCGCCGCCGACGGCATGCGCGTCGAAGCCGAAGTGGTCGGTTTTGCGCAGGAGCGTTTGTTTCTCATGCCCACGGGCGACATTCACGGCGTAAAGCCGAGTGCGCGCGTGATTCCCGTTCAAAAGGCCGGCAGCGCCGCTGTAGGTCCGCAATTACTGGGCCGCATTATCGACGGCGGCGGAAATCCGCTCGACGGACTCGGGCCGATCGAGTGCGAACAATCCGTCCGTTTGATGGGCGCGCCGATCAATCCGCTGGCGCGGCAGCCGATCAGCCAACCGCTCGATGTCGGTATTCGCTCGATTAATTCTTTGCTCACGGTGGGTCGCGGACAGCGCATCGGCCTGTTCGCGGGCAGCGGCGTCGGCAAGAGTGTATTGCTCGGCATGATGGCGCGCTACACCGCGGCCGACATCATCGTGGTCGGACTCATCGGCGAACGCGGCCGCGAAGTAAAGGAATTCGTCGAACGCATTTTGGGTCCGGAAGGACGTCGCCGCGCCGTAGTGGTTGCGACGCCGGCGGACAACCCGCCGTTGATGCGATTGCATGGCGCATGGCTAGCCACGGCGATCGCCGAATACTTTCGCGACCGCGGTAAAAGCGTCTTGTTGCTGATGGACTCGCTCACGCGTTTTGCACAGGCGCAGCGCGAGATCGGCTTGGCCATCGGCGAGGCGCCGGCTACCAAAGGCTATCCGCCGTCGGTGTTCGCTCGTTTGCCGCAATTGGTCGAGCGTGCGGGTAACGGTGCCGAGAAATCGGGATCGATTACCGCGTTTTACACCGTGTTGACCGAGGGCGACGATCCGCACGATCCGATCGCCGATGCGGCGCGCGCTATTCTCGACGGGCATTTCGTGCTGTCGCGACGGATCGCCGAATCGGGTCTGTATCCGGCCATCGATGTCGAAGCATCGATCAGTCGTGTCATGCAGGAGATCGTATCGCCCGCGCAATTAAAGCTGGCGCGTCACTTTCGCCAAACGCTCTCCACGTATCAACAGAATCGCGACTTGATCGCCATCGGTGCCTACGCCCGCGGCAGCGATCCGCGCATCGACTCCGCCATTGCGGCCTGGCCCAAGTTGCAGCAGCTGTTGCAACAGGATATGCACGAGCGTTTCGATCTCCATGCCAGTGCCCAAGCATTGAGACAAATCGGTCCGGCAATAGGAGCTGATGCAGCATGACACGCAGCGAACGAATGCAACCGGTTCAGAAGTTCGTCAACGCCAACGAGCGTCGCGAAGCGGGTGAACTCGCGATCAGCGAACGGCGTTTGGCCGAATGCGAACGCAAGCTCGACGAGCTTAAGCAATACGAGCAGGACTACCGCGATGGATTCAACACGCGCGTGTCGGCCGGAATGGGGGGCAACGGGTTGCGCGACTATCAGCAGTTTCTCGCGCGCTTGATGGACGCGATTCGACAGCAATCGCAGATCGTGGAACGCGCGCGCGCCGAACGTGACCAGCAGCAAGACCAGTGGCGTGAAGCCGCGCAACGGCACAAGGCGATCGATCGAGTGGTGGAAAATTGGAAGTCGGAGGAACGTCGCGACGCCGATCGCTTCGAACAGCGCGAAAGCGACGAGCGCGCTACCCGTAATGCATCGCAACGTTCCGAGTAAACGGCAATTACCTTTGGATATGTCCATGGCTAACGAACTTGCAATTCCTTCCTGCCCGCCCGCAACGACGGCAACGACAACTGCGCCGTCTGCCGAGTCTCCGTCGGGCGCCAACGATTTTGTCGCCGCGTTAGCCAGCGTGCTGACGACCGAAGCTTCTCTGGCTGCCGCTGCGACTGTCGCGCCGCCGATGTTGGCGGAGGGAAAGGATGAATCGACCGATCTGGAGGAAGTGGTCGATGCCGACGCGCTTTCGATCGATCCTCAGACGTTCATGCTGTCGCTCGATCAGGCGTTGCGCACCGATGTGCCAGTTCAAGCAGGGTCGCGAGACGTTGCGTATCAAGCAAGTGCTTCTACCGATCGAGTCGTCTTGTCGGCGCTCGCAACCGCCACCACGTCGTTCTCGACCGGTCATGAAATGGTGGCCGAGGACATCGTCCCTTCCGCTGCCGCTACGCAGGCGGCTCGCGGTGCGGCTGATGCGCTGCTTGAATCTAAAACCGAAGCGAAACCCGCGGCAGACAATGCGAATCCCGTCGTTATGACGGCAAATGCGACAACACACGAACGCATTGCCGAATTGCGGGAGCACCCGACGATTCGCGCCCATGTCGGAACCTCCACGTGGACCGAAGAACTCGCCGGAAAACTGACCGTGATGATTGGCAAGGGATTGCAATCGGCGTCGTTGCAGTTGTCGCCCGAGCACTTAGGGCCCCTTGAAGTCCGCATCTCCGTGCAAAACGAACAAGCTTCCGTCTGGTTCGGGGCCGCGCATGCGGAAACTCGTAGTGCCTTAGAACACGCGCTGCCGCGCCTGCGGGAGCTCTTGGCGGGTCAAGGATTGAATCTCAGCGATGCAGGGGTCTTTCGCGAAGCCCCACGGCAGCAAGGCAAGCCGTGGAGCGGAGCGGATTCTGGCCGCTCGTCAGAGAGTGAGCGCGAGTTTAAGGTTGTTCTCGGTGCGCGAGGGTTGGTGGATGCGTACGCGTGAGGAAAGCTACTAGCAATTAGCCGCTGGCTACTAGCCACTAGCGACTAGCCAGAGTAAGAACGAATTCCCGTGGATTCTTCTCTGGCTAGTCGCTAGTGGCTAGCGGCTAGTTGCTAAAGGATGAGCAATTCGCTCATCCGTTCCTTCAGGCAATCGCTCGCTTACTGTCCCCGCCAAATTTCCGGCGCGTCGAGGAAAGCTCGATCACTCGTTTCAACGCCAATGTGCACAAGCGCACGTGCTCGATCGTCAATGTGTGTCGCAAGTCTTGTTTTGTGGTGCAGGCGAACGATGCGGCAAAAGTCCGCCGCCCGTGGCATGCGCCTTGCTAATTACACCTCGTGTCTAGTTGTTTGACGGTCCGAGGGCATTGCGATGGCCGAGTCCACAGAAAATCAAGGCGATAAAAAACCGGAAGCCGCGCCGAAAAAGGTGCCGCTCAATACCACGAATTTGTTGTTGCTCGTCGTCATCGGCGTGTTGTTGCTCGCCGTAGTCGGCGGAACCATTGCTGCCATCTTGATTTATCGCAACGGCAATCACGCGGCGGTGGCTGCGCCGGCGGCCGGCGGGGAGCTCGCTGCCGAAGGCGACAAGGAAAAAGACGCGAAGGCCAAAGAAAAAGAACCGAAGAAGGAGAAGGAGACGAAAAAAGACGACAAGCCGAAGGCGCCTGCGCTGTACGTAACGTTGGAACCGCCTTTCGTCGTTAATTTTTCGGCGGGCAAGCCCGCCAAGTTTTTGCAGATCTCGATGGAAATCATGACGCGCGATCCGGCGACCGCGCAAATCTTGAAGGAGAACAACCCGCTTTTGCGCAACGACATTCTGATGTTGTTCGGCGCTCAGCAATACGAGACCGTTTCTGTGCAGGAGGGGCGCGAAGTTCTGCGCGGACAAACGCTCGATACCGTACGCGGCGTCGTCAAGAAAGAAGGCGGCAAGCCGGCGGAAGTCGAGGCCGTGTACTTCACCAGTTTCGTCATGCAGTAGTCGCGGCGAACTCCCTCATGGCAAACGAAATTCTCAATCAAGACGAAATCGATGCGCTGATCCACGGAGTGGACGCCGGCACAGTGCCGACCGAAGCCGATCCTGCCAGCGCCGCAATGGGCGAAGTGCGCCCGTACGATCTCACTACGCAAACTCGGATCGTTCGCGGCCGCATGCCGACGCTCGATCTCATCAACGAGCGATTCGCGCGTTTATTCCGCACTAGTTTGTTCAACATGATGCGCCGTACGCCGCAAATCTCGGTGGGTACGGTGCAGCTCAGCAAGTTTTCGGATTATTTGCACAGTCTGTACGTGCCGACCAGTCTCAACATCGTGAAAGTCCATCCTTTTCGCGGCACGGGGTTGGTAGTTCTCGATCCCAGGCTCGTGTTTTCGGCGGTCGACAATTTCTTCGGCGGCTCCGGTCGCCACGCCAAGATCGAAGGCCGCGACTTCACGACGACCGAAGCGCGCATCATTCAGCTTCTTCTGAAAAATATTTTTGTCGATCTGCAGGCGGCTTGGTCGAACGTCGCGCAATTGAACATCGAGTACTTAAGCACCGAGATGAATCCGCAGTTCGCGAACATCGCGGGCCCGACGGAAATGGTCGTCATCAGCACGTTCCGAGTCGAGCTTGACGGAGGCGGAGGCAATCTTCATGTCACCATGCCGTCGTCGATGCTCGAGCCGGTACGCGAAATTCTCGATTCCGGCGCCGCCACCGATCGCATCGGCCAAGACGAGCGCTGGGCGCAGGCCTTGCGCGAAGAAATCGAAGATGCGGAGATCGAACTCGGCATGGTGCTGGGGCGCGGACAACTGAAGCTCGAGCAGCTGATCAATCTGCAGCCGGGCGACATCGTGCCGTTCGACTTCAACGGTCGCGCGACCATCGTCGTTGGCGACGTTCCCGTGTTTCGCGGCAACTACGGCGTGTCGAACGGCATGCAGGCGCTCAAGATCGACGAGCGCGTGCTGCGTCATAAACCCAAGATTCTGGATTCGCTAATGCCGCGCCAGCCGCAAACCGGCTTGGTCGCCGAGTAGTCGTCATATTAGTAGAGGTACGCCCATGAGCGCAGATGCATCCGCGGAAGCGGCCGAGTTCGAAAACTTAAGAGACGAAGCGGTGCTGGAAGGCAAGCGCGACATCAACATGGAAGTGGTTCTTGACGTGCCGGTGACGCTCTCGATGGAAGTCGGGCGCGCGCGCATCCCGATTCGAAATTTGTTGCAACTCAACCAGGGCTCCGTCGTCGAATTGGACCGCGCCGCCGGCGAGGCGCTGGACGTCTATGTCAACGGAACACTGATCGCGCACGGCGAAGTCGTGGTCGTCAACGAAAAATTCGGCATTCGTCTCACCGACGTGATCAGTCCTGCCGAGCGCATTCGCAAGTTGAAGTAATTCCATGCGGACGATTTTCGAAACGCGCGTTGTATCGGCTGCCGGCAAGAGAATAATTGCTGGCGTGTTCGGATTCGCCGGACTTGTCGGTATGGCGTTCGCGAACGATCAAAAGCTGTTCGCTGCACCGCCGGCCACGCAGAACGCGGCACCGTCCGGTGCGGGCTCGATGGCGCAAGCAACCCTGGCGCTCGTATTGGTTTTGATTGCGGTGTTCGCCGCTGCCTATGTACTCCGCCGATTGCGAAAATTCGGCGGCACAGTCTGCGCTCACGGAATCGAAGTCGTTTCGCAAGCGGCGCTCGGATCGAAGGAGCGCGCTGTGTTGCTGAAAGTAGCGGGCGTACACGTATTGGTCGGAGTGGCTCCCGGTCAAGTGAATTTGCTGCACGTCCTCGATCCGAATTCCATTCCCGCCACCAGCGCATCCGCACCCGTTGCGGATCCGAAAAACGCATTGAACGCACCGTCGTTCAAGTCGCTGCTCAAGCAGAGCTTGGGGATGAAATGAGCGCGACGCACGGACACGCCCCCTCCCTAACCCTCCCCCGTTCTACGGGGGAGGGGATGCAGAAGAAACTTCTCCCCCTCCTCCGCAATGCGGGGGAGGGCAGGGTGGGGGCATCTTCCGCATCACGACGCCTCTCTCTCATCGTACTTCGCAATTTCGCAATCGTTCTATTCACCTGCCTGGCGCTCGCCAATGCATCGTTTGCAGCCGGCCTTCCCGCCGTGACCATTCAAAATGGGCCCAGTGGTCAGACGTATTCCCTGACTCTGCAGATTCTTTTCCTAATGACGGCGATCACGCTCTTGCCGGCGGCGCTGCTCATGATGACCGGATTTACGCGCATCGTGATCGTGCTGGCGATTCTTCGTCAGGCGCTGGGCGCCGGCCAGGCGCCGCCGAATCAAGTGTTGATCGGGCTCGCGCTCTTTCTCACGATGTTCGTGATGGCGCCGGTGATCGACAAGATTCAAGCCGATGCGGTGCAACCGTACGCCGAAGACAAGATTACGGCGAGCGTGGCCTTCGACAAGGGACTCGCGCCGCTTAAGCAATTCATGCTCGATCAAACCCGCGAGAGCGACATCGCGAGTTTCGTACGCATCGCCGGCGGAAAAGGGTTCGCCACTCCGCAGGAAGTTCCGCTGACGATCTTGGTGCCTGCCTTCGCAACCAGCGAATTGAAATCGGCTTTCCAAATCGGATTCCTGATCTTCATTCCGTTCGTGATCATCGATCTGGTGGTCGCGAGCGTACTCATGTCGATGGGCATGATGATGCTCTCACCGGTACTGATTTCTCTGCCGTTCAAGATCATGTTGTTCGTGCTGGTCGATGGCTGGGCGTTGGTGATGGGGACGTTGGCGGCGAGTTTCTACCGATAGCTACTAGTTGCTAGCTACTAGCCAGATTTGGAGTTACGCACATGAAAAATTCATCTTTCCTTTTCTTGCTAGTAGCTAGCGGCTAGCAGCTAGAGGCTTCTTATGACTCCTGAAACCGTCATGACCGTAGCTCAACGTGCTCTTGAGATCACGTTGCTGCTTTCCGCGCCGCTGTTATTGGCCGCACTCGTCGTTGGCTTGCTAGTCGGCGTGTTTCAAGCGGCGACGCAGATCAATGAAATGACGTTGTCGTTCATTCCGAAATTGCTCGGCATGGCTGCGACAGCGGTGATAGCGGGGCCGTGGATGCTCAAGTTGATCGTCGGGTATACGCGGGAGTTGTTCGAGAGCATTCCGGGATTGATTGGATAAGCCGCTAGCAACTAGTTACTAGCCACTAGCCAGATTAGGAAATACAGATGAACCCAACTCACACTCTTTTCTGGCTAGCTGCTAGCGGCTAGTAGCTTTCTTATGCTCACCCTCTCTCCCGGCCAGCTCGAAACCTATCTCGCCCAGTACTTCTGGCCGTTCGTGCGCATCGGCGCGTGCTTGATGGTTGCTCCGGTGTTCGGCGCGCAATTCGTTCCGCCGCGTTTGCGCATCGTGCTGGCGGGTGCGCTAACGCTTTTGGTCGCGCCTGCGCTTGCAGCGCCCACTGACGTGGTCTTGATGTCCGTGAATGGCGCCGTGATTACGCTCCAACAGATGTTGATCGGCGTGGCTGCTGGGTTCGTTCTGCAAGTGGTTTTCGATTCGCTCGCCATGGGCGGGCAGTTATTGGCGAATAGCATGGGGTTGAGTTTTGCGTTCAATGTCGATCCACAGCACGGCGCTAGTACGCCGGTGGTTGGCCAACTCTACATGCTGCTGGTGACGCTGACGTTTCTCGCTCTCAACGGCCATATCGCCTTGATCGAAGCGCTGCTTCGCAGCTTTTATACCCTGCCTATCGGTTCGCAAGGGCTCGGCGCGGACAACGCCTGGGCCGTCGTGATGTGGGGCAGGAATTTGTTCGAGGGCGCGCTCGCGGTGGCATTGCCTGGCATGACGGCATTGCTCATCGTGAATCTGGGTTTTGGCGTGATGAGCCGTGCCGCCCCTTCGCTGAATATGTTTGCCGTCGGATTTCCGATCACGCTCGTGTTCGGTCTGGCCATCGTGCTGCTCGGATTACCGGCTGTGCAGGCGAGTTTCACGTCGTTGTTCGGCGTGACGTTCGATGCACTAGGCGCGCTCTTGGGCGGCGAGTCGGGTTCGACGATCGGTCGTGATGCGGGAGGCATGTGACCATGGCGGAGCATGACTCAAACGATCAAGATCGTACCGAACAGGCAACTCCAAAACGCCTCGAGGAAGCGCGTCGTCGCGGCGACATTCCTCGCTCGCGCGATTTGAGCGCGGCGGCCGTTTCGATGTCAGGAGCACTCGGCATTCTATTTCTCGGCGGTGAAACCGCCCGCCGTCTCTATGACATGACACGCGCGAATCTGTCGCTCACGCCCGCGCAAGCGCTGCAGGACGGTTACATGCTTATGGCGCTTTCCCACTCGGCCGCCCAAGCCCTCTTGGCATGCGCGCCGATCTTTGCTGCCGTCGCTCTCGCCGCCGTGTTGGCGCCCTTGATACTCGGCGGCTGGTCGTTCAGCACCGAAGCGCTCGCGCCGAACTTCGCTCGCTTGAGTCCGGCTTCCGGTTTCAAGCGCATGTTCTCGTCGCAAGCGTTGATCGAACTGTCGAAATCGCTTGCCAAGTTCGCCGTGGTGGCTCTCGCTGCGATTTTAGTGCTGCGCTACGACATCAATCAGCTACTGGGTTTGGGCAGCGAGCCCGCGGTGCGCGGCACCATGCATGCGGCGCAACTGAGTGCGAAGGCTTTCCTGATTCTCGCCGCGAGCTTGTTGCTCATCGCCGCGATCGACGCACCGTATCAGCTTTGGCAATACGCGAAAAAAATGCGCATGTCGCGCGAGGAGATTCGCCGCGAGATGAAGGAGAGCGAAGGCTCGCCGGAAGTCAAAGGCCGCATTCGACAGGCGCAACAGGCCATGGCTCGCCGCCGCATGATGCAGGAAGTGCCGAAGGCCGATGTGGTCGTCACTAACCCCACTCACTTCGCCGTGGCGCTGCGCTACGACGAAAATCGCATGCGCGCCCCCGTCGTGGTCGCGAAGGGCGCCGACTTGGTCGCCGCCCGCATCCGTGAGATCGCGAACGAAAACAACGTGCCCATTTTCGAAGCTCCGCCGCTGGCGCGTGTGCTTCATCGCAACGTCGATCTCGGACAAGAGATTCCCTCGGCGCTGTATGCCGCCGTCGCACAAGTTCTCACGTATGTCTTTCAGTTGAAGGCGGCGAAGCAAGGGCTGGCAATGATGCCGGTGCGGCCGGAGGTGTCGGTGGCGGAGGTTGACGCGTCGCATGGTGCTGGTCACGAACGAGGCATCCCATGAACGGGAACATGTCATTCATGGATCTCCTCCGCAACGGCGCCGGCGTCCCGCTCGGTCTCCTGTCCGTGCTCGCCATGGTCATCTTGCCGCTGCCGCCAGTGGCGCTCGATGTGCTGTTCACTTTCAACATCGCCTTGTCGCTGGTGATCGTGATGGCGGTGTTCTACGTGGCGAGACCGCTTGAGTTCGGCGTGTTTCCGACGGTACTGCTGTTGGCGACCTTGCTGCGCTTGGCGCTCAACGTCGCATCGACGCGCGTCGTGCTGTTGCATGGCCATACCGGGCCGAGCGCCGCCGGAAAAGTGATCGAGTCGTTCGGCGAATTCGTCATCGGCGGCAACTACGCGGTCGGTATCGTGGTGTTCGTTATTTTGACGATCGTGAATTTCGTCGTGGTGACTAAAGGCGCAGGCCGTATCTCGGAAGTGAGCGCGCGCTTCACCTTGGACGCCATGCCCGGCCGCCAGATGGCGATCGATGCGGATTTGAACGCCGGTCTCATCACGCAAGAGGAAGCGCGCACACGTCGTGCAGAAGTACGTATCGAAGCGGACTTCTACGGCTCGATGGACGGCGCCAGTAAATTCGTTCGCGGCGACGCGACGGCCGGCATCATGATTCTCGTGATCAATATCCTAGGCGGCATCGCCATCGGCACGCTGGCACATGGAATGGCTTTCGGCGCCGCGCTCAAGACCTACACGCTGCTCACCATCGGCGACGGCTTGGTCGCACAAATTCCCGCGCTGCTGCTGTCCACTGCCGTGGCCATCATCGTCACGCGCATGTCGGGCTCGCAGGATATGGGGGGCGAACTGTTCAAGCAATTGTTCGGTCAGCCGCGCGTGCTGATGATCGTCGCCGGCGTGCTCGGCATCATGGGATTGATTCCGGGAATGCCGAATCTGGCGTTTCTTGCGATGGCCGCGTTGTGCGGCTTCGGTGCATGGCGCTTGCAAACCAAGCGCGACGTGATCGAGTTACCGCCGCCGCCACCGCCGGCTCCTATGTCGGCGCCGTCGCCCGAATCGCGCGAGCTCACGTGGGACGACGTTCAGCCGGTCGACATCATCGGCTTGGAGGTGGGCTATCGCCTCGTACCGCTAGTCGACAAGAATCAAGGCGGCGACTTACTTGCACGCATCCGCGGCGTGCGCCGCAAACTTTCCCAGGACATGGGGTTCCTCGTCCAAGCGGTGCACATTCGCGACAATTTGGAACTACCGCCCAACGTCTATCGCATCAACTTGCTCGGCGTGCCGGTGGGCGAGAGCACGATTCATGTCGATCGCGAATTGGCGATCAATCCGGGCCGTGTCTTCGGCAAGCCACCCGGCATCGACGCTCGCGATCCCGCGTTCGGCATGGAGGCGGTATGGATCGAACCGGCAGTGCGCGATCAAGCGCAGTCGTTCGGCTATACCGTGGTCGACGCAAGCACGGTGGTGGCGACGCATCTAAGCCATATCGTGCAGACGCATGCCCATGAGTTGCTGGGCCATGAAGAAGTGCAGCATCTCCTCAATAACTTGGCGAAGTCGGCGCCGAAACTCGTCGAAGACTTGGTGCCGAAAGTGCTGCCGCTCGGCGTGGTCGTTCGAGTTCTGCAAGGGCTGTTGGCCGAACGCGTGCCGATTCGCAACATGCGCACGATCGTCGAAACGATTGCCGAGCACGCGCCGCGCACGCAAGACGCCGCGACTCTGCAAGGCCAGGTGAGAATCGCGCTCGGCCGTCAGATTATCCAAGACATCGTCGGCAATGCCGACGAACTTCCGGTGATTACGCTTGAGCCCGATCTCGAGCAATTGCTTTCGAGCACGTTGATACAGAGCAACTCCGCAAGTCCCGGGTTGGAACCGGGGTTGGCCGAACGCCTGCAACAAGGGCTCGTCGAATCGGCGCAACGACAAACCGAAACCGGCCAACCAGCCGTGCTTTTGGTGTCGCCGCAACTGCGGCAAACCCTCGCGCGATTCATTCGATCGATCGTCCCGGCCATGCACGTGCTGGGTTGGAATGAGATACCGGACAACCGCAAGGTGCGGTTGGTCGCGGCGGTGGGG
>CAZQYC010000007.1:46933-74101 GCA_964597495.1 uncultured Steroidobacteraceae bacterium
GGGTTGGAATGAGATACCGGACAACCGCAAGGTGCGGTTGGTCGCGGCGGTGGGGAGATGAGTATGAGCATGAATAGGCCGACTGGCCAACTGGCCGCTAGCCGCTGGCAAGAGTCAGAGATTCGAATCCCGTTCTTTTCCATTCTGGCTAGCTGCCAGCGGCCAGTTAGCCAGCTGCCAAGTTGCGGAGCAACGTTATGAAAATCCGTCGTTACCTCGCCAAAGACATGCGGCTCGCGCTCAAGCAAGTGCGCGAGCAACAAGGTCCCGATGCCGTCATTTTGAATACGCGCACGGTCGGCGGTCAGGTTGAAGTGGTCGCCGCGGTCGATTTCGATCCGGAAAGTTTCGCGAATGCAGCGATTAACGCGGACCCGGCCGAGAGGGCGGGAGACAACACCGGCAACTATGACTTTGCGGGCGTGATGAGCCGCAAGCAGGAGCAGGCGGCACAGCAGTCCGCCACGCGTAACGATGTGAACGGCGAGTTGCATGCGCTGCGACGGATGCTGGAAACGCAATTGGCGACGCTGGCGTGGAACGATTTAACGCGCCGCGCGCCGGTGCACACCGAAGTGCTCAAAATGGTTTCTGCGCTCGGCGTTGCCGGGGATCTTGCCGCACAGCTGGTTTCGCGGTTACCCGCGAGGCTTGAGCTTGCGGAAGCACAACGATTGGCGCTCGCCATGCTGGCGCAGCGGATTCCGATCGCGTCGGAGCGATGGATCGAGAAGGGCGGAGTGGTGGCGTTGATCGGCCCGACCGGTGTCGGCAAAACCTCAACGCTCGCGAAGCTTGCCGCGCGTTGGGTCCTGCATCACGGCGCTCGTGATCTCGCCCTGGTGTGTGCGGACAATTCTCGAATCGGCGCTCACGAACACCTGCAATCGATCGCGCGGTTGCTCGGCGTGCCGAGCTATAGCGTAGAGCATATTTCTCAATTGCCTGCTTTGCTCGCGGATCTCGGCAGGCGACGGTTAGTGTTGATCGATACGGCGGGGATTGGCCAGCGTGATGCAAGACTCGCCGAGGAAATGAAGACGTTCTTGGAGCTTGGCGCCCAATTGGAAATGGCGCTGGTATTGGCGGCCAGTTCGCAGGCCGGCGCCATCGAACAAACGGTGCACCGCTTTGCTTTCGTCAAGCCGGCCGCTTGCGTGTTGACGAAACTCGATGAAGCCGCAAGTTTAGGCGGCGCGTTGTCCGCTGCCGTGCGAGCGCAACTGCCCATTGCGTATGTGAGCGAAGGTCAGCGCGTTGCCGAGGATTTGCATCCGGCGCGCAATCACCGATTGGTCGCTCGCGCCGTTCAGTTGACCAAACAGTCCGGCGCTACCGCCGACGAAGACTTACTCAGCCGACGTTTTGGAGGAATCGCTCATGGTCTTGCGTAAAGGCACCTCGCCCGTGCAATCCAGCAACGATTCGCCGGCGCACGGACGGCTCGGGCTCAAGCCGGTGCAAACGATTGCCGTGACCGGCGGCAAGGGCGGCGTCGGCAAAACCACTGTCGCCGTGAACCTCGCGACGGCGTGCGCGCAATCCGGAAAGCGCGTGTTGCTGCTCGATGGCGATCTCGGACTTGCCAATGTCGACGTATTGCTGGGTCTTTCGCCGCAGTACACGCTTGCCCATGTGTTACGCGGAGAGCACACGCTTGACGAAATCGTCGTGCAAGCGCCCCAGGGCTTTTCCGTGGTGCCGGGAGCGTCAGGCGTCGCGAGTCTCGCGAATCTCGGGGTTGCCGAAAATCTCGGATTGGTGCGTGCCTTTAGCACGTTGGCGCAAAATCTCGACGTATTAATCGTCGATACCGCCGCGGGAATCTCGCACACCGTCTTGCAGTTTTCCCAGGCAACCCAGCACGTACTGCTCGTGATCTGCGACGAGCCCACGTCGATGACCGATGCTTACGCATTGGTGAAAGTCTTAAGCCGCAATCATGGAGTTTCCCGCTTCCGAGTGTTGGCAAACATGACGCGAACGCACGGCGAAGGAGTTGCATTGTTCGATAAATTTGAGCGCGTCACTTCGCGCTTTCTCGATGTCACGTTGGAGTACGTTGGGGAAATCCCTGACGACAGTTACATGCGAAAGGCTATACGCGAGCAGCGCCCGGTGACTGAGAGTTACCCCCACAGCCCCTCGGGGAGTGCGTTCAAGAATTTGGCGCGCAAAGCCGATACATGGCCCGTACCCGTCGGTCCGCGCGGCAACGTAGAGTTTTTCGTGGAGCGACTGGTCAGCCGGCCTGCCGCTCAATTGGAGGTCGTGCGATGAGCGTGAGTGCATATACCGTGCAGCGATCGGCTCGCGATAGCGACGCGTTGATCATGCGGCACGCCGAATTGGTCAAGCGCATCGCCTATCACCTGGTGGGACGCTTGCCGCCCTCGGTGGAAGTGGCGGATTTGATTCAGGCGGGAATGCTCGGGCTGCTCGAAGCGTCCGCGCATTTCACGGCGGATCGCGGCGCAAGTTTCGAAACGTACGCCGGCATTCGCATCCGTGGCGCGATGCTCGATGCCTTGCGCAAGCTCGATTGGGCGCCGCGCTCGGTGCATCGCAAAGCGCGCGCGGCGGCGACCGCGGTGCGCGAGATCGAAGCCGAAGTCGGTCGCGAGGCGCGCGACAGCGAAATTGCGGAACGCATGGGCGTGTCGTTGGGCGATTACCACCGCATCGTGCAGGATGCCGCGAGTTGTCGACTTGCGAGTCTCGACGATGCCGGGCCTGACGAGGAATCGCCCTTGCAGCGCACGGCCGACGAAGGCCCGGATCCGTTCAGTCGGATTGCCGATGAAGGCTTTCGTGCCGCGTTGACCAACGCGATCGACGAATTGCCGGAGCGTGAACGGATGGTGATGTCGTTGTACTACGACGACGAGTTGAACTTGAAAGAAATCGGCGCGGTGCTCAAGGTCACCGAGTCGCGGGTTTGCCAATTGCATGGGCAGGCATTGATCCGGCTGAAGGCGCGTTTGGTGGCGTGGACGGAACGCGCCGACACCGCGAAGAAGCCGGGACGCGCGGGCAAGCAATGAGGGCAGTCGGCGCGAGGAGTCAGTCGTGAGCAAAGACATGAAATTTCTAATAGTGGACGATTTCTCGACCATGCGCCGCATCATCAAGAACGTGCTCGGCGACTTAGGCTATGCCAACGTGACCGAAGCAGACGACGGGACCACGGCGTGGCCGTTGCTGCAACAGAACCATTTCGACTTTTTAATTACCGACTGGAACATGCCCGGCATGCCGGGCCTTGACTTGTTGAAAGCCGTGCGTGCCGACGATCGGTTGAGCGGGTTGCCGGTTCTCATGCTGACGGCCGAGTCGAAGCGCGAACAAATCGCGGAAGCCGCGCAAGCCGGCGTGAACGGCTACGTGATCAAGCCGTTTACCGCGACGACGCTTCAAGAAAAAATCGAAAAGATTCTCGCGGCGCGCGGAAAGTGAGTGGCTCATGACAATCGAGTTGCTATCCGGGCAGTACGGCCCGCTGGTCGAAGAGCTGTCACAGGCGTTGGCGGCGGGCGATGAAAAGCGCGCGAGCGAGGCACTCGACGCCATCGTGCAGTTGCGTGAAAGCCGTTTATTTTCCGAACTGAGCAAGCTGACCATCGATATGCAGGACGCACTGCGGCGGTTTCAGCTGCAGAACTTCGCGTCGAAAGAAATTCCCGACGCACGCCATCGCCTCGATCACGTGCTCAAGATGACCGACGAAGCGGCGCACAAGACCATGGATTTGATCGAGCAATCGGCGCCGATCGCCGAACGTGCATGCCGTGCAGCGACTTCGCTGATCGACCTTTGGAAGAGCTATCGTGCGCAAGAGAGCGGTGCGCCGGATCTGCGCGCCATGATCGAACGGACCGAGGAGTTTTTAACGGCGGCGCAATTCGACGCCGACACCGTGCGCCGTAACTTGAACGAAGTGCTGATGACCCAGGGCTACCAGGACCTCACCGGGCAAATCATTCGCGGCGTGATTCAACTTGTGAGTTCGCTCGAGACTGCGCTTGTTGAGTTGACGCGCCTATCACAGATGAAACACGACTCGCGGCCGCCGGTAGCCGCCGCTGCGCCGACCGCCGGAAAATTACCCGGACCGGCGGTGCCGGGTGTTGATCACGGCGACGTGGTGAGCGGGCAAGGGGATGTGGATTCGTTGTTGTCGGGGTTGGGGTTGTAGGGTTGCTTTACGCCGTCGCCTCGGTCAGGAAGATGTTTTCAGGACCGTCGTAAACACTTGCTGGCGCGTTGCTGTCCCTGCATCGCTGGCAAGACCGGGGTTTGTCATCGTGACAAACCCGCTCGACCTTGAGTCGGTCGAGCCCCTGTGGACTGCTGCAAAAACTTCCTGTTTTTGAAGCTCCTGAAAACATCTTCCTAACCAAGGCTCCCTCCAATTCTAACTGGGGGGTGTGTTGGAGGAGCTAACGCAACTGTCTTACCTCTCCCCTTCTGGGAGAGGACTAAAATCTTCGATCCCGTTCAGCTTTCCTCCACGCTGCCGATAAACGTTACGCAATCCTATGCGTAACGGAGCTTCATTCACGTGGATTATTTGAGCCTGGCAGGCCTCGTGCTCGCGGCGATCGCGATCCTTGTCGGCGCGACGTTGAAGGGCGCGGGCATTCATGTGCTCGCGTCGTCGGCGGCGTTCTTCATCGTGGTGGTGGGGACGATAGGAGCGATTTGCGTGCAGACGCCGTTGGCGGCGATGCGGCGCGCGATTTTCTTGCTTCCGTGGGTGGTGAAACCGCCGTCGTTCAGCGGCAGGGAATTGATCGATACCATCATCGACTGGAGCAATGCCGCGCGGCGGCAGGGATTGCTAGGTCTCGAGCCCATGCTCAACAATCCGGATCTCGATGATTTTCTGCGCAAGGGCTTGCAGCTCGTGGTCGACGGTAGCGAGCCGGAGACGATTCGCGGCGTGATGGAAGTGGAGCTGGCCGTGCGCGAACAAAACGATACGCGAGCCGCTAAGGTATTCGAAGGCATGGGCGTGTATTCGCCGACGCTCGGCATCATCGGCGCGGTGCTCGGATTGATGGCTGTCATGCAAAATCTCGCCGATCCGAGCAAGCTCGGTGTCGGCATTGCAGCCGCCTTCGTCGCCACCGTCTACGGCATCGGCCTTGCGAACCTCGTGTTCCTACCGATTGCGAACAAGCTTAAAGGCGTCGTGCAACTGCAAGCGCAAGCCCGCGAAATGATGATCGAGGGATTGGTCTCGATCGCGCAGGGCGAGAATCCGCGCAATATCGAGATGAAGTTGCAGGGGTATTTACAATAGCCGCTAGGAGCTGGCCGCTAGCAGCTAGCCAGAGTAAGAAACATGAAAACAACTCCATCGCGATCTTGTCTCTCCTTCTTGCCAACGGCCAGCGGCCAGTTAGCCAGTTAGCCTTCTTTATGCGCCGCCGCCGCGAAGAACCTCTCAATCACGAAGCCTGGGCCATTCCCTACGGCGATTTGATTACGTTATTGCTCGCGTTCTTCGTGGTGATGTATGCCGTGTCGTCGGTGAACGAGGGAAAGTATCGAGTGTTGTCGGATGCGCTCAGCGCGGAATTTCGCGGCGCGCCGAAATCGATGGAGCCGGTGCAGGTCGGAGAGAAGCAAAAGGGGTCCGGTGCGGATATCGCAATCAGCATCGTGCAGCAGGAAATGCTGCGCGGTCAGCCGCGTGATTTGTTGACGTCGCAACATGAGAAGGCGGTCACCGACCAAGCGGAGAAAGCCGCCGCGGAATTGGAGCGGGTTGCAAAAGACGTCGAGTCGGCGATGAACAATTTGATCAAGGCCGATTTGTTGGCGGTGCGCCGTCAGGGGTTGTCCGTCGAAGTCGAGGTAAAGGCGGATATCCTGTTTGGAAGCGGCGCTGCTTCGCTTTCTCCTATGGCAACCGGCGTGCTGGTGCGATTGGCGGAGGCGATAAAACCGTTCGAAAATCCCGTTCGCGTTGAAGGACATACCGACAACATGCCGATCAACACCGCGGCATTCCCGTCGAATTGGGAGTTGTCGGCAGCACGCGCGGCAAAAGTGGTTCAGTTGTTCACGAAGCACGGCGTCGATCCCAAGCGCCTTACTGTTATCGGCGTCGGCGACAATCAGCCTATCCAGAGCAATGACACCGCCGAGGGGCGTAATGCGAATCGCCGTGTGGTGCTGGTTATTTTGGGTACGGACGGATTGCCGCTGGGAAGCGACGGCAAGCTGAGCGGCAAGAACGAACCGCCGGCCCAGGAAGCAACTAGCCGCTAGCTCCTAGCAGCTAGCCAGAGGACATTCCCAGCCGGTGAAGCGCCTGCGGCTGTTCGGCTTTGTCCTGAGAAGAAATAAAAAAGTGAGAGTCCGTTCTCGATTTCTGGCTAGAAGCTAGCGGCTAGTGGCTAGCGGCTTCCCACAGGCACGCTTCCTGCTATTCCTCTAAACAACAAACACGGCGTCGAAAAATTGTCGCCGTCTCATTGGGGCCGATCGATCGGCTCGTTGCATGAGGAGCGGTCATGTCGAACTTGAATTTTTTGTCCTTGGACGTCCTGCTGATTACCGGCAGAGCGGTGGCGTTGGTGTCGGCATTGGCGATCTTTGCCTGGGGTTTCAGGCACTGGCGTCGTGCGTCGGAGCGCGATACGCAGCGTGTGTTCGAACAATTGGATTTGGTGCGCGCCGATCTGCTCATCATGAAGGAAGTGATGAAAACGGCGGCGCAGCGTGTCGATTCGGCCGCGAAGCAGGTTGCGCATGATGTGCGGTTGGCGCCCGCGCAGAATGCCGGCACCCGCGGCTATGAAATCGCCGCACGCCTTGCGCGCAGCGGTGCGCCGAAAGAAGAGCTCATCAAGAGCTGCGGCATCACGATGCATGAAGCGGAATTGTTGGTTCGTTTGCACGGTCGTTCCGCAGTGCAACCGTCCGTCCCGCAAACGGCCGCCGTTCAAACGAGGGTGGCAGCGGCGACAGGAGCGGCGACGCCTTCGGTTTCTCCCAAAACCGTTTCTAAGCCGGCGAACGAAAAGAGTACGGAGCAAAACCGCAGCGGGGGCCGCGCTTCGCAAGCCCAATCCCAAAATCCGCGCGCACCGCAAATGCAAGTTCGCTCCCGCTTAGTCGCGGTGGGTTAGTCAAAGGCACGGTTAGCATGGCGGGCAGCGGAAGCTGGGACCCATGCGTCGAGCATGGTTTGGGACACGGTTTGTCATACATTGCTCGACCTAGAGGCGCCGGAAGTTCATCTCTTATATATATAGGGTCATCGGCAGGGCCGATTGAATCCTCCTTCGTCGCGTGACCGTCTAAAGCTGGCAGACACCGAGAGTGGGCTTTCTGCATTGCAGATAAACCATATGGAAGCTTTGTTGTTGCTTGGATAGGGTGCTTCGGGAATGGGCTTATCTACTGACGATGGTCGCTCTCCTATAATCTTCATTCCATTGTCCTCTGCGGACGCAACTGATTCGGACAGTTGAGAAAAACGAAGTGCTCCTACCAGAAAATATTCGCCTCCGGCCGATTCGCGAAGACGATATGCCGTTGCTGCGGCGCATTTACGCGAGCACACGCGAATCCGAGCTGGCGCAGGTCGATTGGGCAGCGGCGCAGAAAGAAGCCTTCTTATCCAGTCAGTTCGAGTTGCAGCATCGCTACTATCAAACGCATTTTCCGCAGGCGGAATTCCGGATCATTGAATATCTGGGCAACGATGGCGCACAGGATATCGGACGTTGGTATGTCGACCAGCAGGGCCACGAACTGCGGCTGATTGACATTGCCTTGTTGCCCGAATGGCGCAATCGAGGCATTGGGTCAGGCCTGTTGAACGGTCTGATTGCAATGGCGGACCGGCTGCAAAAAGAAATTGTGCTGCATGTCGAGGTTAATAGTCCTGCGCTGTCGCTTTACCTACGAATGGGTTTTGAAACACGCGCCGACAACGGCGTTTATTCCCGACTAATGAGATCGCCGCAGCCACTAGCGGCATAACGACAACACCATGGATCAAATGCCATCGCAGTCTTTATTGAAAGATGCATTACACGAAACATTTCATTTGCAAGATGCCAGCGGCGCGATCACGAACGTCGAATTGCTCTCGGTTGATGCCGGAGTTTCCATGAATCAAGACTACGTGTGTTACTCCGCGGTGTTTGGCCTGCCGGCCGGCGTCTTTGCCGCGCAAGGCACTTATCGCGTGAGTCGCGGCAGCGGTGAGAGTTGGTCGTTGTTTATGGCGCCGATTAAGCCGGATGCAGAGGGTAATGCGCGAGTGGAGGCGCTCTTCCACTACCGAGCAAAAGCTGTCGCGAGCGCAACGTCTGTTCAGAAACAAAGCGATTCAGAGTTGGAACTGACGACGATCGGTAGTGATCGGTAATTAGTTAGCAAAAGATCGGTGCGCTATTTGGTCGGTAACGAGCGAGCCGCTGAATATTAACAACGCGATGTCCAACCGGACATCAATGGAGGGCGACGATGAGCGAGCCGTTTTTAGGTGAAATCCGCATGGTGGGTTTCAATTTCAATCCGCAGGGCTGGGCTTTCTGTCAAGGGCAGCTGCTGCCCATCGCACAGAATACCGCGCTGTTTTCTTTGCTCGGCACGACCTTCGGCGGCAACGGACAGACTAATTTTGCGCTGCCCGATTTTCGCGGCCGTTCGCCTGTCGGCATGGGAAACGGTCCGGGCTTAACGCCCATCGTTCAAGGCGAAATGTCCGGCACGGAAAGCACAACGCTGTTGCAAAGCCAAATGCCGATTCACACCCACATGGCAACGGCGACATCGACGCTCGCGGTTGGGAGCACAGCCAGTAATCCAGCGTTGGCTCCGTCCGCCACCAATAGTGTCCTGGCGGCTTCGGGTGCCGGTCCAGGCAGTGCAACGATCTGGTCCGACACGCTGACCGGTCCGGTGGACATTACTAATCCTCAAACCGTCACCGTGACGGTGACACCGGCGGGCGGAAGTCAATCGGTACCGCTGCGCAACCCCTATCTCGGCACGAACTTCATCATTGCTTTGGAGGGCATTTTCCCATCGCGAAGCTGATGTCCTCCAACTTAACTCGCCGCATCGACGTTATCGTGCGTTGATGTGGCGAGTGGTCGAGATGAATCGACGGTTAACAATGCTGGCTGATAGTTAAGAGATGATTTTATCTTGAGTGCTCGGCAGACGTATCACTTCATTTCCGGCTTGCCTCGATCCGGCTCGACGTTGCTGGCGGCGTTGCTGCGTCAAAATTCGCGTTTTCACGCCGGCATGACCAGCCCGGTCGGGGCCTTATTTTCCGGTATGCTGAATCAATTCAGCGCCGGCAGCGAGTTCGGCCCGGTGATCGATCAATCTATGCGTCGCCGTTTGCTGCGTAGTTTGTTCGATACCTATTATGCCGACCAAGAAGACAGAGAGGTTATCTTCGATACCAATCGCCTGTGGTGCGCCAAGCTTCCGGCGTTGCTCGATTTATTCCCCGGCGCCAAAGTCATTGCCTGCGTGCGCAATGTTGCGTGGGTGATGGATAGCATCGAGCGTCTTTATCGCGGGAACCCCTACGAGAATACCAAGCTGTTTAATGATGACATCGAGCGCAACACAGTTTTTAGCCGCATCGATACGCTGGCGCAACGCAATCGCTTGGTCGGTTATTCCTGGTCCGCCTTGAAGGAAGCCTATTACGGGGAGCATGCGAAGTCGCTGCTATTGGTCGACTACGAATTGCTGGCGCAGGCTCCCGATAAATGCATGCGGTTGGTTTACGATTTTATCGGCGAAGCGCAGTTCGAGCATGACTTCGACCACGTTCAATACGATGCGCCGGAATTCGATCAGGCGCTCGGTATTTCGGGGCTGCATAGGGTGCGGTCGAAAGTGGCGATGACTCCACGGCATACGGTACTGCCGCCGGATCTGTTCGCTCAATACGCTGCACTATCGTTTTGGCAGAGCAGCGACGATAGTGCCGCTAACGTTATTCGTCCAAAGAGCTATAGCGGTCCCGGCCGGTCCGCATCGGACACGAGCAAAGAAACGCGGTGACGAATCAGATGCTTCGTTATTGGAATTTGGGCCCGACAACCCAGACGACTAGAGAGCGGCGAATTCCTTTTGTTACAGGGGTTACTCGATGAATCATGAACGATGGGAAGGCGATCACCCGGCCTTTAGGTGCTGGGACGATGATCGGTATTTCTTCTCTGCCGCTATTGATTTGAAACTGACCGCCTTCGAAGTCGTCGTTCAAGCAAAGCGTCAGCGACAGTTTCCTCGATTCGATGTCAGGGGCATGCGATGTGCCGAACTCCATGTCTGCATGCCAATCGTATCGTCCTCTATCCTCGGCACGGTATGTGGTGTATTGAAACCACTCATAGCCATTCAGATTGAATCCATAAAACATCTCGTTGCAAGATTGAATCACAAAATTCAATTTATCGAATATCCACGCTGTATCCGGGCTGCGTGGATGAAATTTCGTATTGGACACCCTGTGAGCTTCGGTTGTTTCCTTTGGGTTTGAACCGAGTGTTTTCCCGCTTTCCGTGCCTGCCGCTTCGCAGAATTTGACGATGGCGTCGAGTTCTTGAGGTGTGAAGGCGTTATCCCAATAAACCCAAGGTTCGGTCACTCTTGCGCGTTTCCAAGGATTGTTGCTGATGGCGGCGTATTTCACGAATAGTACTTCCAGAGTGACGTCGAAACGTTAAGTCACGAGCGGTGAGAGCGCAAGTGTTACTCGTCATGTTGTCCCGGAGTCTTCAATGAATTATTCGCGTCGTCAAAACTATCGTCAGCAAATACCGATTAAATTATTAAGGAAATGTTCGTGGGCGGAGTAGGAAAGTGACTGATGCTTTCTCTGCACATCGGATCGAGTGGATCAATTACACTTTCGCAGCTTCGACGCAATTTTTAGATCGACGCTGCATTCGTGACGGAGAACATCGAGCGCCGCTACAGCGCGATTGCCAATGGGGAGTCAATTATTTCATGGCGTTTATATATACCGTCAATAAGATCAATGCACCCTCTAAGTCGTACACATCGTCACAGCGTGGCGGTGTTAGCGGGCCATGTAGCTTCGCTATTTGTTGATCACGACTTGACTGGCGCGGCGTAAGGTAAGCGCAATTCGTTCAAAAGAAGGTTTTAGTTCGGAGAAACGCGATGATAAATCGGCCAGAAGATAAACCAGTCGCGCGCGCCTCAACTACTCTCGCAACGGCGCCGCGGCGGAAAACGGCCTTGATGATGGCGCTTGAGCAACGCATCATGTTCGACGGTGCGGCAGTGGCGACCGCAGAAGTCGCAATCGATCACGCGTCGGCACAGCATGTAATTCATCCTGCCGCTGTGCTAGAGCGCAGTAGCGAGACGCCGGTTAGCAGAGCGGTCACTTCGATCATCGCCAATAATCAACTGCAAAGCTCGTTGGCCAGGCAGGCCTTGGTTGCAAATCGCACGCAACCGAATACGTTCGAATCCGGTGCGGATGCTCAACGCAGTAACGAGCAGTTGGCTATAGATGCCCCCGCACCGGTCGTCTCGATTACCGAAGTGTTAATCGTCGACAGCCGCATCCCCGAATATCAACAGATAGCGAATGCGGCGGCACCGGGCGTTAAAGTGATCGTGTTGGATTTAAACCAGGATGGGGTGAAGCAAATCGCTGCGGCGCTTAAAGACATGCGCGACATTGACTCCATCAGCATCGTCTCGCACGGAGACACGGGAGTATTGCTACTAGGGAATGGCCCGTTGTTTGGCGGCAACCTTGATCAATATGCCGGTGAATTAAAGGCGATTGGCAATGCTTTGAGTGCCGATGGAGATATTTTGCTGTACGGCTGTACTGTCGGTGCGGGCACGGAAGGGCGGGCTTTCTTGGACGCATTAGCTGCCGCGACGGGCGCTGATATCGGAGCTTCGATCGATGATACCGGTGGTTTAGCGAAAGGCGGCAATTGGGATTTGGAAATTGCCACCGGTGCAATTAATTACGCCGCAGCGATTAACGACAGCGTGTTGGCCGATTACGATCACCTGTTAGTCACCACCAGCGTTAGCACCAGAACGGCCTTACAGTCAGCCGTTACGACTGGCAATACCGACAACGTGGACGATGTCATCACCATCACTGGCAATATCACCTTTGGATCGAGCTCAGACACGATCGTCATCAATGTAACCGACGGCCATACGATGTCTATCGTCGGTGGTGGGTTCACCTTGAGCGGCAATAACTTGACACGAGTGTTGGATGTGGCCTCGTCGGGCGCCGGCTCCGAGGTTGCCATCAGCAACCTCACCATCACCAATGGCTTCTTGACTGGTGCTGGCGGTAATACACCCGGCAATGCTACAGGACTCGCTGGAGGTGATTCCCTAGGAGCAGGCATTCGCAATACTGGAATTCTTACGATCACCGGTAGCACCATTACTACGAACAAAGCAGCTGGCGGCGGTGGCGGTGGTGGTGGCGCCGGCGGCGGTGGCGGCGCGGGCGGTGGTGGCGGTGGGTTTGGTACCACGTCTGGCGGCGCTGGCGGAACCAATCCGCCTGCATCGCCGGGCGCCGCGTCTGCCGGTACGGGAGGACGCGGCGCAGGATTTTCCGGTGGCGGAGGAACCATGGGAGGAGCAGGAGGTACGACCTCCGGAGGTGCCGGCGGTAGTTATTTTTCTTACACATCTGGCGGCAGCGGAGGCACAGCCAACAATGGCTCCATTAGCATCGGTGGCGGCGGCGGCGGCGCAGGTTATACCTACGGCGGTGGTCGTGGCGGCAACGCCGTTGGCGCCATTTACAACACAGGCACGCTATCGATATTAAGCAGTTCGATCACTAATAACATCGGCGCAGGCGGAGGTGGCGGTGGTGGCGCTGCTCCGGGCAGTGCTCAGAATGGTAACGGTGGCGATGGCGGTTCCGGCACCGGGGCGATTTGGAATGCCGGTGGCACGGTGCAGATCGATTCCGCGACCAACACAACGCTTGGGACAGGCAATACTGGCGGAGCGGGTGGGTTCGGTACTGCAACCAAGGGCGGCAGTTCGAATGGCGCGGCGGGCACGGCAACTTCGCAAATTCTGACCACCAGCGGCGGCACGACCAACACCAGCTACGCCCCGCTCAGTATCACCAGCGCCACTTATAACGCCGGCACTGGCGTGCTTGCAGTGACTGCCGCGAATATGACGACCGGGGACACCATTGCGGTCAACAAACTGACGCTTACCGGCGAAGGCGGCTCGACTTATACATTGACGACCTCCAATGTCACAGCCTCAAGCGCCACGGCATTTTCCGTGACTCTGAACGGCACCGACTTGGCGGCCGTCAATCAGATCATCAACAAGAACGGTACGAGTTCGACAGGCGGCACGACCTTCAACTTAGCGGCGGCCGACGACTGGGACGCTAACGTAACCAGTGGCAATACTGCCGATGCGACCAATGCGGTCACTGCAAGCAACGTCGCGACGCCGACGATCACCAGCGCGACTTACAATGCATCGACCGGTGCGTTGGTGGTCACCGGCACCGGCCTTACGCACTTGTCGGGCGCGACGAACGATATTGTCGCGAATAAATTCACGATTACGGGCGAAGGCGGCTCGACGTACACACTGACCGATACCGCGAACGTCGACACCGCGTCTGGTACCAGTTTCACGTTGACGTTGAGCGCCACCGATTTAGCGGCCGTCAATCAGATCATCAACAAGAACGGCACGAGTTCGACGGGCGCGACGACGTATAACTTGGCGGCGGCGGAAGATTGGGCGGCGGGCGCCGATGCGGCGGTGACGGTTGCCGATACCACGGGCAACGGCATCACCGCGAGCAACGTGGCAGTGCCGACGATCACCAGCGCGACTTACAATGCATCGACCGGTGCGTTGGTGGTCACCGGCACCGGTCTTACGCACTTGTCGGGCGCGACGAACGACGTCGTGGCCAACAAGTTTACGTTCACGGGCGAAGGTGGTTCGACGTACACATTGACCGATACCGCGAATGTCGACACGACATCCGGCACTTCATTCACACTGACATTGAGTGCGACCGATCGTGCGGCCGTCAATCAGATCATCAACAAGAACGGCACGAGTTCGACAGGCGCGACGACGTACAACTTGGCGGCGGCGGAAGACTGGGCGGCGGGCGCCGATGCGGCGGTGGTGGTTGCCGACACCACGGGCAACGGCATCACCGCAACAGTTCCCACGCCGACTATTACGAGCGCAACCTACGACGCGAGCACGGGTGCGTTGGTGGTGACCGGCACCGGTCTTACACACTTGTCAGGCGCGACGAACGATATTGTCGCGAATAAATTCACGATTACGGGCGAAGGCGCGTCGACTTATACGTTGACGGATACGGCGAATGTTGAAATCACGTCGAATACGAGCTTTATGTTGACGCTGAGCGCCACCGATTTGGCTGCGGTCAATCAAATCATCAACAAGAACTTGACGAGTTCTACCGGTGGCACGACGTACAACTTGGCGGCAGCAGAAGATTGGGCGGCGGGCGCCGATGCGGCGGTGGTAGTGGCTGACACGACGGGCAATGGCATCACTGCGAGCAACGTGGCGACGCCGACGATCACCAGCGCCACGTACAACGCCGCGACCGGTGCGTTGGTGGTCACTGGTACCGCTCTTACGCACTTGTCGGGCGCGACGAACGACATCGTCGCCAACAAATTCACGTTTACCGGCGAGGGAAGCTCGACCTATACGCTGACCGATACCGCCAATGTCGACACCACTTCGGGCACGAGCTTTACCTTGACGTTGAGTGCGACCGACAAAGCGGCGGTCAATCAGATCATCAACAAGAACGGCACGAGTTCGACGGGCGCGACGACGTACAACTTGGCGGCGGCGGAAGATTGGGCGGCGGGCGCCGATGCGGCGGTGGCAGTTGTCGATACCACGGGCAACGGCATCACCGCGAGCAACGTCGCGACGCCGACGATCACCAGCGCCACGTACGACGCCGCGACCGGTGCGTTGGTGGTCACCGGCACCGGTCTTACGCACTTGTCGGGCGCGACGAACGATATTGTCGCCAACAAGTTTACGTTCACGGGCGAAGGCGGTTCGACGTACACACTGACCGATACCGCGAACGTCGACACCGCGTCCGGCACCAGCTTCACGTTGACGTTGAGCGCGACCGACAAAGCGGCGGTCAATCAAATCATCAACAAGAACGGCACGAGTTCGACGGGCGCAACGACGTACAACTTGGCGGCGGCGGAAGACTGGGCGGCGGGCGCCGATGCGGCCGTCGTTGTCGCCGATACCACGGGCAATGGCATTACCGCGAGTAACGTCGCGGTGCCCGCGATTACCAGCGCGACTTACGATGCGAGTACGGGTGTGTTGGTGGTGACGGGCACGGGGTTGTTGAAGCTCAACGGCGCGACGAACGACATTGACGTGTCGAAACTCACGCTGACCGGCGAGGGTGGCAGCACGTACACGCTGACGACGAGCAGTGTCGAGATCACCAACGGCACCAGCTTCTCGGTAACGCTCAACGCCACCGACTTGGCGGCCGTCAATCAAATCATCAACAAGAACGGCACGAGTTCGACGGGCGCGACGACGTACAACTTGGCGGCGGCGGAAGACTGGGCGGCGGGCGCCGATGCGGCGGTGGCAGTGGCGGATGCGACCAGTGGCATCACCGCGAGCAACGTCGCGACGCCGACGATCACCAGCGCGACTTACGATGCATCGACCGGTGCGTTGGTGGTCACCGGCACTGGCTTTACTCATTTGAACGGTGCGACGAACGACATCATTGCCAACAAGTTTACGTTCACCGGTCAAGGCGTTGCGACTTATACCTTGACCAATACAGCCAACGTCGAAATCACCTCCGGTACGTCCTTCACTCTAACCTTGAGTGTGACCGACAAGGCCGGCGTCAATCTGCTCGCGAACAAAAATGGGACCAGTTCTGCCGATGCGACAACTTACAATCTTGCCGCAGCGGAAGATTGGAATTCAGGGGCCGATGCTCCGGTCACCATTGCCGACCTCACCGGCAACGGCATCACCGTCAGTCATGTGCCGCCCGTGGTTTCTTCGGTGAGCGTGCCGAGCAATGCCACTTACATTGCCGGCCAGAATCTCGACTTCGTCGTCAACTTCGACAGCAACATCACTGTCAATACGGGCGGTGGCACGCCGTATATTAGTTTGACTTTGAACACGGGCGGCGGCGTTCAGGCCGGTTATCTCAGCGGCTCCGGCACCAATGCGCTGACTTTCCGCTACACCGTGGCAAGCGGCAATAGCGATCCGGACGGTGTGGCGTTGGGCGCCGCGATTGTGGCGAATGGCGGCACTTTGCAAAATGGTTCCGGCGACAATGCAACGCTGACGTTAAATAGTGTTGGGAGCACTGCCGCAGTGTTGGTCGAAGGTATTGCGCCGAGCGTGTCGTCCATCAATCGCGTCAGCGGTGCGACGACCAACGCAACCAGTGTCGACTACACCGTCACGTTTTCAGAAACTGTCAGCGGCGTCGATACGTCTGATTTCTCATTGACGAGCACCGGCACTGCTGCCGGTTCGATCGCCTCCATCAGCGCGGTGAGCGGTAGCGTCTACACCGTCACCGTCAATACTATCAGCGGCGATGGCACGCTGCGATTGGATTTAAAGAATGCCGGCACCGGCATTACCGATACGCCGGGCAATGCGATTGGCGGCGGGTTCACGTCGGGTCAAACCTACACCATCGACAACACCGCACCTGCCGTAACCTCGGTTGGTGTTCCGGCCAACGCGACGTACATCTCTGGCCAAAATTTGAACTTCACGGTGAATTTCGGCGAGAACGTGACGGTGAATACCGGCGGCGGCACACCGCGCCTTGCATTGACTCTCGACACGGGCGGTACGGTGTATGCGAGTTATCTCTCGGGCAGCGGCACGAGCGCGCTGGTGTTTCGTTACACCGTCGCCAGTGGCGTGGCCGATTCCAACGGCATTGCCGTCGCCGCGAGTCTTGATGCCAACGGTGGCACATTACGCGATGCAGCGAGTAACAATGCCAACCTGACGCTGAACAGTGTCGGCAGCACGGCGAGCGTATTGGTCGACGCGATTGCGCCGACAGTGAACTCAGTCAGTGTTCCCACCAACGCAACCTATGCTGCTAGCCAGAATCTCGACTTCACCGTGAATTTCAGCGAGAACGTTACCGTGAATACGGGCGGTGGCACGCCCTACATCGGACTTACGCTGGATACCGGCGGCACGGTGAACGCCAGCTATCTTTCCGGCAGCGGCACCGGCGCGTTGGTGTTTCGCTACACGGTTGCCGCTGGCAATGTCGACGGCAATGGCGTGACGCTTGCCGGCTCGATTACCGCGAATGGTGGAACGCTACAAGATTCGATCGGCAACGATGCCGTGCTCACGCTTAACAGCGTGGGCAGTACTGCCGCTGTATTAGTCGATGGCGTTGCGCCGACTGTGTCATCGATCACTCGCGTGTCGTCCACGCCGACGAATGCAACCAGCCTCGATTACACGGTGACCTTTGCGGAGAATGTCAGCGGTGTCGATTCGTCCGACTTTTCGCTGACGTCGACGGGCACGGCGGCCGGATCGATCGCATCGGTCGCTGCGGTAAGCGGCAGCATCTATACCGTGACTGTCAACACGATCAGCGGCGATGGCACCCTGCGATTGGATTTAAAGAATGCGGGCACCGGCATTACCGATACGCCGGGCAATACGATTGTCGGCGGCTTCACGTCGGGTCAAACCTATACACTGGATCACACTGTGCCCACGGTGACTTCGGTGGGCGTGCCGGCGAATGCGACGTACATCGCCGGACAGAATCTCGACTTCACGGTGAATTTAAGCGAGAACGTTACGGTGAATACCGGCGGCGGCACGCCGCGTGTCGCGCTTACGCTGAATACTGGCGGCACAGTGTACGCGAGCTATCTCTCGGGAAGCGGCACGAGCGCCTTAGTCTTCCGCCATACTATCGCTGGCGGTATCGCTGATCCTGATGGTATCGCAGTCGCGGGGTCGATCGATGCGAATGGCGGTACGTTGCGCGATGCGGCGAGCAACAACGTCAATCCAACTTTGAACGGCGTCGGTAGCACGGCGAGCGTGCTCGTCGATGCGATAGCACCGACGGTGAACTCAGTCGCCGTTCCCGGCAACGCGACGTATGCAGCCGGCCAGAATCTCGACTTCACTGTCAATTTCAGCGAAGCGGTGACGGTGAATACCGGCGGCGGCACGCCCTACATTGGGCTCACGTTGGATACGGGCGGTACAGTGAATGCCAGCTATCTTTCCGGCAGCGGTACCGGCGCGTTGGTATTTCGTTACACCGTCGCTGCCGGCAATGTCGATACCAACGGCGTCGCGCTTGCCGGTTCGATCAGCGCCAATGGCGGAACGCTGCGGGATTCGATCGGTAACGACGCCGTGCTCACGCTCAACAGTGTCGGCAGTACCGCCGCTGTATTGGTGGATGGCGTCGCACCGAGCGTATCGTCGATCAATCGCGTGAGCGGCGCGCTGACTAATGCTACGAGTGTCGACTTCACCGTCACATTTGCGGAGAGCGTTAGCGGCGTTGACGTTGGTGATTTCCAGCTTACCGCGACAGGGACCGCCGCAGGCAGCATCGCGTCAGTGAGTTCAGTCAGCGGCAGTGTCTATACTGTCACTGTCAACGGTGTTAGCGGCGATGGCACACTGAGGCTCGATCTCAAGAATGCGGGCACCGGCATTGCGGATATACCGGGCAACGCCATTGGCGCAGGCTTCACCTCGGGTCAGTCATATACGTTCGATCACACTCGCCCGACCGCCACGATTGTCGTAACGGATACCTCACTGACCGTGGGCGAGACGTCACTCGTCACGATCACGATGTCGGAAGCGGTCGCCAATTTCGACAACGCGGATTTGAGCGTCGCGAACGGCACTTTGAGTACTGCGGTGACAAGCGACGGCGGCATTACCTGGACGGCCACGTTGACGCCGACCGTCGGCATCACCGATACGACCAATGTCGTCACCTTCGACAGTACAGGCGTGATCGACGGCGCAGGTAATGTCGGTTCCGGACCAATCAATTCCAACAACTACACGATCGACACCGCTCGTCCGACTGCCGCCATCGTTGTCGCAGATACAGCGCTGGCGGTCGGCGAGACTTCGCTCGTCACGATCACGTTTAGTGAAGCCGTCACCGGATTCACCAACGCGGATCTCACGGTTGCCAACGGCACGTTGAGCGCGGTGAGTTCCTCCGACGGCGGCATCACGTGGACGGCCACGTTAACGCCGACGGCCAGCATCACCGATACGACCAATCTCATCACGCTTGCCAACACGGGCGTGCAAGATGTCGCAGGGAATACCGGCACGGGTACCACGGATTCCAACAATTATGCGATCGACACTGCTCGTCCAACCGCCACGATTGCGGTTGCCGATAATTCTTTGATCATCGGCGAGACTTCGCTCGTCACGATCACGTTTAGTGAAGCCGTCACCGGATTCACCAACGCGGATCTCACGGTTGCCAACGGCACGTTGAGCGCGGTGAGTTCCTCCGACGGCGGCATCACGTGGACGGCCACGTTAACGCCGACGGCCAGCATCACCGATACGACCAATCTCATTACGCTCGACAACACGGGTGTGCAAGATGCCGCAGGCAATGCCGGCACGGGCACCACGGACTCCAACAACTACGCCATCGATACCGGGATTCCCGCGATCACTACCGTTTCGGTTCCCAGCAATGGCACCTACATCGCCGCTCAGAATCTCGATTTCACGGTCAATCTTTCCGAAGCGGTGACGGTGAACACGGCCGGCGGCACGCCGCGGATTGCCGTTACGTTGGATACTGGCGGCACGGTCTATGCAAACTATCTGTCGGGCTCGGGCACTGCGGCGTTGATCTTCCGCGCCACGGTGGCTGCGGGTCAGCTCGATACGACCGGCATCAGTGTCGGCTCGGCATTGGATGTCAATGGCGGCAGCGTACGAGATGCGGCGGGTAACAACGCGGCTCTCACGCTTAATGGCGTCGGCAGTACGACGGGAGTGCAAGTCGATGCCGTCGCACCGACCGCGAGCGGCATCGTACTCGTAGAGACGCTGCCGACCAACTCACAAACGCTGCACTACACATTGACGTTCTCCGAGAACGTCAGCGGCGTGGATGTGAATGATCTTCAAGCCGTGACGACAGGCTCGGTCGCCGCGACCATCGCAAGTGTCGATCAGGTGGACCCGCGCACTTACACCGTTACGCTAAACGTCCAAGGTTCGGGCACGTTACGGGTCGATTTGAAGAGCAGCGGCACGGGAGTGGTCGACGTCGCTGGTAATCCGCTTGCAGCGGGACTCACGGGAACGGTGGATAGCCTCGGCGGAATTGCTCCCGATATTCTGGCCACGCATGCCGGTGAAGAACTGCCGGTGACGGCGCCCAATTACTTCTCACCCAATTTTGCAACGAATGTGCCGTTGCCGATAGCTTCACCTTCCGTGTTGAATATCGCAACGGAGTCGCCGTCCGTTTCTTCGTTGGCCACGGTCTTTGCGATGCCGACGGTTCACAACGTAGTGGTCGCGAGCGGCCGGTCTTTCGATCTTCCCGTGGTCGGGTTGCAGGTGAGTGATTTTTCCAATTGGTCCGTCGTGGAATTGCGAAGCGCCAACGGCGCGCCGTTGCCAGCGTGGATTTACTACAACTCGACGACGGGAAGGCTACAAGGCACGCCGCCCATCAATTTCCGCGGCACGGTGCAGATCGAAGTGGTGGTCACCGACAGTCACGGTCATCGCACGATCGACACCGTGCAATTGCGGTTCGGCGATGCTGCTCCGCGAGCAACCGTCGATCGGCCATTGACGTCGGAGAAGCCCATTGTTGCAAAAGTTGGGCTGGACGCGCAGTTCGCACGTCACTCTCGCGGCGCGCCGCTCGATCTGCAAGCGGCGCGGGCTTTGCGGCAATTGCATGGCAAAGACTCGTCACTCGTTTTATCTAAAGTTCAATCGTATCGGTAATTTCAAGCACGGTAAGGGGAGAGCAATGAAGCGCAGTAATCTCTTGAGGAAGGGCGCGCGTATTTCCATCGTTGCATTGGCGACGCTGTCGGTCGTCGGCTGCGCCGTCCGGCCCGCCAAATTGACGCTGGCGGATCGCAAGGCGAGTTTGGCCGCCGATCAAAAAGCCATGTACGGCAATCAACAGCCGGTGCAAGGGCCGATCACATTGGAAGAAGCGATGGCGCGCGCTCTCAAATATAATCTTGAGAGCCGCGTAAAGTTGATGGAAGAAGCGCTAGCGCAACGTCAACTCAAGCTCGCCAATTTCGACCTACTGCCGAAGCTGGCCGCCTCCGCAGGCTACTCGTATCGCGACAACGTGCTGGGTTCTTCGTCGCGCAGCGTGCTCACCGGCCAGCAATCCTTGGAGCCTTCCACCTCGACTGATCAGAATTTGCGTCATGCCGATCTGACCCTGTCTTGGAACGTCTTGGATTTCGGCGTGAGTTACTACGGCGCCAAACAGCAGTCGGACCGCTTGCTTGGCATGCAGGAGCGCCGGCGCAAGGTCGTGCAGCTGTTGATGCAACAGGCGCGCGAAGCCTTCTGGCAAGCAACCGGTGCGCAGCGTTTGCAATCGAGAATAGAGCCGCTGTTGCAGCAGGCGCAGCAAGCGCTGAGCGATTCGCGCGAAGTCGAGAAAAGTAATCTTCGGTCCCCGCTTGAAGCGCTCGCGTATCAGCGGGAGTTGCTCGAATTAGTGTTGCAGCTCCAAGGCGTTCGCGACCAGTTATCGCAAGCCAAGCCGAAACTCGCGGCGCTCATGGACCTTCAGCCCGGCACGCCGTACCAGCTCGCGGCACCCGACGCGTTGGAGGAACTGAATGTTGGCGTCGCACCCGAGCAAATGGAGGAGACCGCGCTGCTCAACCGGCCGGAGCTCATCGAAGCCAGCTACAACGAACGCATCGGGCTCAATGAGACCCGTCGTGCGATGTCGCGATTGCTGCCTGGCATCGAGCTCTCGCTCGGCACGCACTACGACAGCAACAATTTCTTGGTGAACGACTCTTGGAACGATGCGGGCGCGCGTATCAGCTGGAACCTGCTTAACTTGGTCAATGCCGGCAATATCCGCGCGGCGGCGAAGGCGCAGTACGCAGTCGCGCGCGAACAGCGCTTGGCCGCGAACATGGCGGTGCTCACGCAAGTGCACGTTGCATGGATCGATTTCAACGGCCGCAAGCAGCAATTCAAATTGGTGAGCGATCTCAACGGCGTGGAAGCGCGCATGCTCGAGCACACGCGCAACGCGTCGGCAGCCGACGCAAAAAGCAAGTTGCAGGAAATCCGCGCGCAAACCAGCGCGTTGATGTCGGAGTTGCGGTTGTATCAAAGCTACAGCGCGTACCAAGGCGCCTACGGACAAATGCTGGCGACGCTGGGTGTCGATCCCTTGCCAGAGTCGGTTCCCGACGGCGATTTGGCGACGTTGGCAGCCGCCATTCGTGCACAGCAAAAGCGTTGATGGCGCCCTTAAAATGTAGATCGGTGATCATGGCAGTGGGGGCGGTTACTGCGTGCGTCTCGGCATTGGCTGCGCCCATCGCCAATGACGATAGCGGTCGCATTCGCACGCAACTCGTGTCGCAGCAGGACGTGGTGATCTCAAGCCAAGTTGAAGGCAAGATTGCACAGCTATCGTTGAAGGACGGCGACTCGTTCAAGCGCGGCCAATTGTTGGTGGGCTTCGACTGCGAATTGTATTCGGCTCAATTGCGCAAGGCGGAGGCGGCTGCCGAAGCGGCCAACAAGGTCTATGCGGTCAACACGCAGTTAAGCGCGTTGCGTTCGGTGGGCGAATTGGACGTGGAGCAGGCGAAAGCAAAAGCAAAGGAGGCCGAGGCCGATGCTGCCTATGTGCGGGCGATCGTCGATCGCTGCCGAATCACCGCGCCGTTTTCGGGCCGGGTTGCAAAACGGCTTGCTGCTCAGTCGGAATACGTGTCCGCCGGCAAGCCGCTTTTGCAAATCGTCGACGGCGAAAACCTGGAGCTGAAGTTGAACGTGCCGTCGAACTGGCTTAGCTGGTTGCGTATCGGCGGCGCCTTGCAGGTTCATCTCGACGACTTAAATGCCGACTATGCCGGGGTCGTTGCGCGCTTGGGCGCGAAGATCGATCCGGTGAGTCAAACCGTGGAAATCAGCGCACGGATCAAAGGCAATCATCCGGAGTTGTTGCCCGGAATGAGCGGCTGGGTGACTTTTCCTCAAAAACAATAGGCGATGAACGCGCAGCTCAATTACTCCGCCGCGACGCAAGGGCTGCTTGCTCTGCAGCAGCTTGGACAGCGCGTGCGCGAAGCGAGCACCGTGGAGGAATTGGGATTCATCGCGGTTAACGAGACGCGTACCCTAATTCGATATCGACAAGCGGCGCTCTGGATTGCGGACGACGCTCGGGGCGTCGTAGCGGTATCCGGTGTGTCACAACCGGACGATTCGGCGCCGTATGTTCAGTGGTTAAATCGATTGTTCAAGTCGCTGCCGGGCACCGACATCGAAGTCAAACGCCTATGTGCCGGCGACCTTGCGCCGATCGTCGGCGAGGAATGGGGACAGTGGTTGCCGCGCGAAGCACTGCTCATTCCGCTCGTGCGCCGGGGCGGCGAGAAAGCCGACGTGCGGGGCATACTGTTATTGTCGCGAGACGATCCCTGGCATCCGGATGAAAGCGAACTGGCGTCGGAAGCAGGGCAAAGCTATGCGTATGCGTTATTTGCGCTGCGGCCGCAGCCGACGTTCGCTACTCGATTGCGTCAGGGGATGCGTTCGCGAAAATGGCTTTTACGAGTTGCCCTTGGCCTCGTAGCGATAGGTTGTTTGCCGGTCCGGCTGAGCGTGCTGATGTCGGCCGAAGTCACGCCCCTCGATGCATTCGTGGTGCGCGCACCTCTCGAAGGCGTGATCGATCGCTTTCAGGTGCGGCCCAATCAAGTCGTGACCGAAGGCACGCCGCTTTTCAATCTCGATAGCACGATGCTCGAAAGTCGCCATGCCACGGCGCGCGAAGCTTACGAAACGGCGCGCGAAGCGTATCGCCAGAGTGCGCAGCTGGCAGTGACGGACGACAAGGCGAAGCTGGACGTCGCCCTTCAGAAAGGCGCGCTCGACCAAAGGGCGGTAGAGCTTGCTTACACCGCGGGTCAACTCGATCGCGTGCAAGTCAAGGCTTTGCGTTCCGGCGTTGCCGTGTTTTCGGACGTACAGGAATGGGTGGGGCGCGTCGTGACCATCGGCGAGAAGGTCATGGTGCTCGCCGATCCCGCCAAGGTGGAATTGACGGCGCGTATGCCGGCGGGCGATCAGATTGCCGTGCAACCCGGCGCCGAAATCGTTTTCCATCCCAAGGCGGCGCCTTTCTCGTCGTACACCGCCATCGTCGACAGCGTGGCGTATCGCGCGGAACCCGATGCCGACAACGTGCTTGCATATCGTATTCGCGCGCATTTCAAGTCGGGAGAAGCGGCACCTCGATTGGGGTTGATGGGCAGCGCGCGCGTTTATGCGAATCGAGTGCCGCTGGTCTATTCGATATTCAGACGGCCGTTTGCCGTCGTTCGCCAGTGGTTCGGCTGATAGGGCCAGTGTTGAAAGGCTCATGCACGCGCTACCGTCACTGCGTCAAGAACTAAATCTCGCGGCTGCGCCAACCAATACCGACGGCTCGCCCGCGTGGACGTTGTACGACCCGGCTGTGCATCGCTTCTATCAACTCGGTTGGCCGGCGTTCGAAATTTTATCGCGTTGGTCGCTAGGGTCTGCCGAAGCCGTTGTAGCGGCCGTCCATCGCGACACCACGCTGCATGTCGACGTTGAAGACGTTCTGTCGTTGGTCGCCTTCCTCGCCGCTCACGAGTTGATCGCTGCCGACAATGCCGCAGACACGCAACGCTTGCTTGCAATTCGGGCGCGCAATCGAGTCTCGCCGGCGATGTGGTTGCTGAAGCACTATTTGTTCGTTCGAGTGCCGCTGATTCGGCCGATGCCGTTGCTCCAAAAAATTGCGCCGTTCGTCCAATGGCTCTTCCGTCCGATGTTTTGGCGGCTCACGCTCTTGGTTGCGGTCGTGGGCCTGTATCTTGCCGCCCAACAATGGGAGGCGTTTATACATACCTTCAGTGCTTATGCGGGATGGGAGGGCTTGGTCGGCATTGCCGTGGCGCTTAGCTTCGCGAAAGTGCTGCACGAGTTCGGCCACGCAATCACCGCTTATCGATACGGGTGTCACGTGCCGACGATGGGCGTGGCGCTTTTGGTGCTTTGGCCCGTGCTCTATACCGATACTAATGAAGCGTGGAAGCTGCGTGCGCGGCGAGAGCGGCTGCATATCGGCGCGGCCGGCATGCTCGCTGAACTCGCGCTAGCGGCGTACGCCACTTTGCTTTGGAGCGTGTTGCCGGATGGCCCGTTTCGCGCCGGCGTGTTCCTGCTGGCCACAAGCACGTGGATTCTCACGCTAGCCTTGAATGCCAGTCCGTTCACGCGATTCGACGGTTACTTTTTATTGTCGGATTGGCTGAAAATCCCCAATTTGCACGAGCGCGCTTTTGCGTTGACCCGTTGGTGGCTGCGCGAACGGTTGTTCGGTTTCGGCGATGCGCCGCCGGAAACGTTTGCGGATTCGCGGCGCCGCTTTTTGCTCGCGTTTTCGTTTGTCACCTGGGCGTATCGATTGGTGCTGTTTTTCTCCATCGCGCTGCTCGTCTTTCATTTTTTCTTTCGCGCGCTCGGCTTGTTCTTGATGCTGGTCGAGATCGGCTGGTTCATCGTGTTGCCGGTCGTGCGCGAGTTGCTCGCGTGGTTTAAGCGACGACGTGAATGGCAATGGAATCGGCAAACGTTTCGCAGTGCAGGCGTACTGCTGATGCTGAGTCTTTTCGTGCTGTTGCCGATGCGGCATTCCATTTCAACGCCGGCGGTATTGGTTCGTTCGCAAGCGCAGGGTGTCTATGCGGCGCACTCGGCCGTGGTGGACGCTATGGCCGTGCATGAAGGGCAAGCGGTGGCCGCCGGCGATATCCTGGTTCGCCTGTCATCGCCGGAACTGGCGTATCAAGTAAATGCAGCGACGGTTGAAGAAGCCAAATTGCGTTGGCAAGTCGAGCAGCAATCTTTCAACGACGACTTACGCAAGGCGGGTCCGGCTTTGCGCAAGAAGTGGGAGACCGCGCGCGAGGCCTTGCAAGGCTTGCATGCGCAAGTCGAGTTGCTGACGCTTCGCGCACCCTTTGACGGCCGCGTTACCGATCTAAATAGGGAGTTGCGGCCAGGCGTTTGGGTGAAAGGCGGCGAGTATCTCTTCGACGTACTCGGCGGTGCGGCCGTTCGCGGCGAAGCATACGTTCAAGAAAGTACGCTCATGCGCCTCCGCACGGGACTCTCGGCCGACTTCTATCCCGACCTTCCGGAATTGGAGACGACGCATTGCGTGATGAGCGACGTCGATCGCGTCAATTTAGCCGCGCTGAATCTTCCGTATGCGGCAAGCGTCTACGGGGGCTCCATCCCAAGCCGCCGTGAGACGAGCGGCGCTATTGCTCCGCTCGCATCGACTTTTCGCGTGCGCTTCGATCAATGCACTGACGGTGAGAGCATCGCGCGCGAAACACCCGGGCGCGTCATCCTCCAGGGCGCGGGCGACAGTCTAGCGATGCGGGCGGTACGTTGGGTGACCGGCATTGTCCAGCAGGATCTCTTCCTTTAAGGGTTCTTGTCGAAATAAAAGCGATCCGTTTGCTTCGAAAAGTCGCTTTGCTTCGCTGATTAAGATTCAGTCGCAACGGCGTCGTTTAGCGACTTTGCTTGGCCGAGTGCGGCGATGAAGAGAAACAAAATCTCGAAAGCGGCGAATCGTGCGCCGTGATGGCAAAGGTCAAGCTCCGATATGGCTGTCCATACAAATACTTAACGCGCGCTCGGTCCGTAAAATCTCAAACGTTTCAGTGCTACATCCGGGATGCCAAAAAAGTTGCACTTGGAAGTCGATAAATATATTTAGTTTCGAAT
>CAZQYC010000008.1:0-67241 GCA_964597495.1 uncultured Steroidobacteraceae bacterium
TGTCGGACAGCCAATACGGCTTTCTGAACGGTCCGCCTTTCGCCATCTTCTACGCCCTCATGGGCATTCCGATTGCGATCGCCGCCGACCGATACAATCGAGTTGCGATCCTGGCGGTGTCGATCTCCTTGTGGTCGCTAATGGCGGCTCTATGCGGATTCGCCGCGTCGTTTCTCTTCTTGCTGTTGGCGCGCATCGGCGTTGCGATCGGCGAAGCCGGTAGCACGCCGCCGTCGAATTCCATCATCGGCGACTATTTCAAACCCAAAAAACGCGCGGCGGCGCTTGGCGTCTTCGCAATGGGCGTCACCATCGGCAGCGCATTGGCCAATTATTTCGGCGGACTGATCGCGCGCGACCTCAACGGAACGGCCTTGCAAAAACTTTTCGAGAGCTGGGGTTGGCATTGGGTCCTTAGCCTGGCGGACTGGCAACACGTTGCCGGCTGGCGTGTTGCTTTTGTCGTCGTGGGTGCACCCGGCCTTCTCATCGCCCTCATCGTGCTGCTGACGGTGAAAGAGCCGCCACGCGGATTCTCCGATCCTCCTGGCACCGGCCAGCCGGATCGCGCAGGCATACTGAGTACCCTGAAAGAACTGGGATCCAAGCCTACGTTCTGGACGATGTCGATGGGCGCATCGCTGGTCGCCTTGGTCGGATACGGCCTTGCCGGCTTTCAAGCGCCGATGGTGCAGCGCTTGCACGGCATCGACCCGGGCAGCTTCGCGATCAGCTTCGGCGGCCCCTTGGCCATTACCGCCGCATTCGGAACGTTCGCCAGCGGCATGATCGTCGATCGCATCTCGCATCGCGTGCCGACGGCTGTCGCCCTGGTGCCGGCTCTCGGAGTCCTCCTATCGATACCGTTTTATATCTATGCGTTCACGCGGCCGACGGAAGATCTGTACGGATCGATGCGCATTACGTGGGGCATCGCCTATTTCCTGCACTTCATGTACTTGGGATCCCAATATACGATCGGGCAAGGTGTCGTCGGTCAGCGGTCGCGGGCTTCGGCGGTGGCGATCTTGCTCCTGATGATCGCGCTGATCGGCAACGGCATCGGGCCTTATCTCGTGGGTGCATTGAGCGACATGTTCATGTCCATCGAATTGAAAGACGCGGGATTCGGCGGCGTATTGACCGGCGATTTGTGCCGCAACGCAGCTGAATTGGCCAAATTGCCTGCCGATCAGCAATCGGTCTGCAAAATCGCGTACGGTGAAGGGCTGCGTTCATCCATGATCGCCACCGCATTCATCTTCATCCCCGCCTCTCTGTCGTTCTATTTGTCGTCGCTAACCTTGAAAAAGGACATGGTGGCGCAGCCGCATTGAGGAACCGATATGGAACTCGCCAATAAGATTATCGTCGTCACCGGCGGCGCCAACGGTATCGGGTTGGCACTGGCCAAGCGCTTCAAGCAAGACGGCGCGAAGCACATCACCGTTGCGGATTTGGACGGCGACAAGGCACAGAGTGTCGCCAAGGAAATCGGCGGATTAGGAATTCGCTGCGACGTCTCGTGCGAAGAAGACCTTCGCAATGTGGTCGCGCAAACGGAAAAAGCCGCCGGACCGATCGATTTATTTTGCTCGAATGCGGGCATCGCCGTTTCCGACCCCGATCTCGACAATGCCGCGTCCGCACCGGACGCCGCGTGGGAAAAAAACTGGCGTGTTCACGTCATGGCGCACGTATACGCGGCCAGGGCCGTGCTGCCGGGCATGATCGCGCGCAAACAAGGGTACTTTTTGAACACCATCTCGGCGGCAGGACTGCTCAGCCAGATTGGATCGGGAACGTACTCGGTCACCAAACATGCGGCGATCGGTTTTGCGGAACACCTGGCTATCACCCACAAAGATCACGGCCTCAAGGTGTCGGCCCTCTGTCCGCAAGGAGTGCGTACGGCAATGCTCGGCGACAGCGAGAACGATGCCGGTAAATCAGCGGCGGTAGACGGTGTATTAACGCCCGAACAAGTGGCCGATGCCGTCGTGCAAGGCTTGCGCGATGAAACGTTCCTCATCCTCCCGCACCCGCAAGTGGCCTCCTATATGCTGAAGAAAGCGGGCCAATACGACCGCTGGATCGGCGGCATGGCGATGCTACGCCGCTCGATGCTGAAGCAGAGATAGGCGGTAGGCTGTAGGCCGGAGCGTTTCGCTTTTTTCTTTTCTGATCTTCTCTTTAACATCTGACCTAGAGCCTACAGCCTAGAACCTTCTCACATGGCCACCCTTTTCCTCATCCGCCACGGGCAAGCTTCGTTCGGCACCGACGACTACGATCGCCTCTCGTTGCTCGGCCACAAGCAAGCCTATATCGCCGGCGAATACCTCCGTTCCGCGGCAACCACCGTCGATGCCATTTACTCGGGCGCCTTGCTGCGTCAGTTGGAAACCGCCGAAGGCATTGCAAAAACGGTCCGCACGAAAGACGGTAAGGTTCCCAAGATCAGCGTCGATGCACGTTTGAATGAAGTCGATGCCGACGGTCAATTCCAGCATCTCGTGCCCTTGCTTAAAGACGCCGACGCGGAAATCGTGCAACTCGCCGAGGAAGCCAAACACTCCTCGCGCTCGTATCAAAAAGTGTTACGTCGGGTATTTACGCACTGGCAAGAGCTGCCGACGGAGCATGCCCACCTCGAAAGCTGGTCTGCGTTCGCGGATCGCGTGCACTCGGTCATTAAAGACATTGCTAGCAGCGCCGAGAGCGGCGCAAACACAGTCGTCGTGTCGTCGGGCGGCGTCATCGCCACCATTACGCAACACGTGCTCGGCCTCCCGAAGAGTGGCGCCTATCCTCTGTTCGAAGCCCTCGTCAATGCCTCGATTACCCGACTGCTGCACACGCGCGATCGGATTTCGTTGAGCTCGTTCAACGACCATTCCTATTTACATTCGCTCGGGCGTGGGCGCGGCGAGAACCTAGTGACATTCCGCTGATTTCGAATTTCCCATGGTGCAAGCATGTTTCCCTGGCTACGGTTGATTCGCGCCCTACTGTCGCTCATCGGCAAACCACCGGTCGATTTGCTCGCGTCGACGCGCGTCCGCTTGCGCGTGTGGCCGAACGACATCGATTTCAATCTGCACGTGAATAACGGCCGCTATCTCGCACTGGCCGACATCGGCCGCGCTCATTGGTTCGTGCGAACCGGCGTCATGGCGATCGCTCGAAAGCAACGCGCCTTCCCAGTGGTCGGCGATGCGTTCGCAAAATTTCGCCGTGAACTTAAGACGTTCGAGACCTTCGAGATCGAGACGCGCCTGGTCGGGTGGGATTCGAAGTGGGGCTTCCTGGAGCATCGATTCATTCGCGGCGGACGCGTGCTTGGCGTGGTTGCCGTACGCGGCGTATTCAAAGGCCCGAACGGACCCGTCGATCCTAATGTTTTTCTAGCGGATCTTTCGCGCTCGACCGCCTCGCCCACACTACCGCGGTGGGCAAACGATTTTCACGACGGTTGCGAAGCATTGAGCGCGCAGCTTCGCGAAGAAGAGGGGCGCTCTCACCCCAACCCTCCCCCGCAACCGGGAGAGGGAGACAAAGAGTAAGCACCGCCTTCGCTCTTTAACCCGCTCCCGGTTGCGGGAGCGGGCTGGGTGAGAGCGGCGCTCTTAAACGGGCATGGATCAGTAACGCGATTCCCAATCCGATGAACGGCAAACTTAAATACTGTCCGACGTAGATCGATCCATCGTTTTCATAGGTTGCTTGTGCGGTCTTGAAAAACTCAAGCAGGAAGCGCGCACTGAACACCAGCAAGAAATAAAGTCCGACCAACATTCCCTCTCGAGGAGCCTTTAAGCGGCGGTAAATCCAGAGCAGCAGCGCAAAGATCACCGAATAAGCGAATGCTTCGTAAAGTTGAACCGGATGCCGCGGCCGAACATCGACCCGTTCGAATACGACGCCCAAGAAACTGTCCGTGGGCATGCCGTAAATTTCCGAGTTAAAGAAATTTCCCACGCGAATGAAGGTGCCCGCCAGCAAAGCGGGAATCGCCAGTCGATCCAATAACCAGAGATACGCCGGTCGATCGGGTCCACGGGAATAAAGCCAAACGCCGAGCAGCACTCCGATCGCGCCGCCATGGCTCGCATACCCGCCCAACCAAACTTGCGGTATCTCCCAGGGGTGCGCCAGGTAGTACTCGGGGTCGTAGACCAAACAGTGCACGAGACGCATCCCGACCACGGTTCCGATCAGTACGAACCACAGCAAGCGATCGAGTTCCGCCACGTTTCGTCCTTCCCGGCGGTACATCCACTGCATGATCAGGAGCCCAGCAAAGACGCCGCCGGCGAAAAACAGGCCGTACCAACCAATCGCGATCGGACCGAGCTGGAGAATGATGGGGTGAATGTTCCAGGTCATAAGAATCGTCTTACCGAAGATGCGGGTTTAGATGATGGTAACGGAATCAATACGTCGCATGATCTATTAGAAACAACGCCGAACTGTGTCCAATAAGTCCGTGCGGTCTTTACAATAAGTAAACCCCGCGGCAAAACGAATATTTGTCGATTTTCGTGCGGTCATTCTCGCATCCGAAAGTCGATTCGAAAGGACCTTATAAGTGGTGGGGGGGAATCGCGCGGCGATCCTCTTGCCACATCCGCAGGAGGGCAGCATGCATCAGCCCAGATTGCCAGTGTCCCCTACTTTTGGGGTCACTCAATCGTCGTCGACATCGGAATCTCCATCGGGGCTGTGGCCATTAGGCTCGGTAAACCGCGTCACATGGGTAAACGGTGAAGGCGATTGCTCCCCACGTCATGGCATGCCGTCGGTATTCCCGTCGCTTGGCATGGTGGGCGCAAAACTTCGCCATCTTCCCGACCCCATCGGTTTCTTGACGAATCTCTTTGCAAACGCGCCGATTGGGCTGGCGGTCTGGAAGGCCGATGGTTTCGTGCTGCTGGCCAATAGCGCGCTCAACAATTTATTCGGCAGCGTGCCGCCGCCCGACTACAACCTATTCACCGACACCGTCGCGGCCGAACTCGGAATCACATCCGCTATTCGATGCGCTTTCTCCGGCGAGTCCGTAACCTTGCCGACCTTCTGGTACGACCCCCGGCAATTGCGGAGCGCGAACGTTTCGGAAGGCCGGCGCGTCGCGATATCCGCAACGATGTTTCCGATCTTGAATTCGGCCGGCGTGGCGGAATACGTCGCCGCGGTTTATCGCGACGATACGCATATCACCCTGGCCCAGGAACAATTGAAAGCGCAGAGCGAGCAACTCGAACGGCACATCATCGGCCGGACCGCCGAGCTGGAAGAAGCGAACGAAGAATTGGAGGCATTTTCGTATTCCGTTTCGCATGATCTGCGCGCGCCGGTTCGGGCAATCGATGCGTTCGCGACGCTGCTCGCCAATGACGGCGAATCTCGCATGAGCGAAAAATCCCAGGATTACCTGCGCCGCATTCGAACCGCCAGCTTGCGCATGGGCGAATTGATCAACGATCTCCTGTCGTTCTCGCGTCTCGGCAAACAGGCATTGGAACTTAAAAACGTGTCGACGGCGCAGCTCGTCGAACAAGTCGTGCAGGAACTCAAGTCGCATCCGCGCGACCGGGAAATCGACATTCATGTCGAACCGCTGCCTGCCTGCCGCGCCGATCCGACGCTTTTGCACGAAGTGTTTTTGAACCTGCTCGACAATGCGATCAAATTCACCGGCAAGAACCCCGAAGCACGCATCGACATCGGATCGCGCGTTCAAGACGGCCAAGTCGTTTGGCATGTAACGGATAACGGAGTGGGCTTCGACATGGCGCATTACGAACGGCTGTTCGGCGTCTTCAGCCGCCTGCATTCGGTCGAAGAATTCGAAGGCACCGGCGTCGGCCTCGCCTTGGTGAACAGGATTATTAAGCGCCACGGCGGCGAAATTTGGGCCTATGCGGAACCCAACAAAGGGGCGACGTTTTACTTTACGTTGGGGGAGTGAAAAGAAAGCCGCTAGCTACTAGGCCCTAGCCGCTAGCCAGAAAGCAGCCGGTTGGCCAGTCGGCCCCTCTCTCCTGTACATTGTCGGCCCCCACACTACCGATGATTCGCAATGGGCCGTATTTTTGAAGTTAGAAAGCATGCGATGTTCGCGCGCTGGAACCGGATGTCCAAGCAGTTCGCCCGCATTGCGAAGGAAATCAATATCGCCGTGAAAGCCGGCGGAACCGATCCGCATTCCAATTCGGCCCTCCGCCGAATCATGCAGAACGCACGTTCGTTCAACATGCCCAAGGACAAGGTCGAAGCGGCTATCAAGCGCGCTTCGGGTAAAGACGCCACCAACTACGACGAAGTCATTTACGAAGGTTATGCGCCGCACGGCGTGGCCGTTTTAGTCGAAGCGGCCACCGACAACGTCACGCGCACGGCCGGCAGCATTCGGAGCATCTTCGCCCACAACGCCGGAAACTTAGCCAGCACCGGCAGCGTGAGCTTCATGTTCAAGCGCATGGGCGTGTTCCGCTTGAAGCCCGAAGGCGTCGACCAGGACGATCTGGAGCTCTATTTGATCGACCATGGATTGGAAGAGATGGGGGAAAGCACCGGCGAAAAAGGCGAACCGCAACTCGTGATTCGCTGTGCATTCGCCGACTTCGGCCAAGTCCAAAAGGCGCTGGAGGATCGGCAGATCATTCCGCTCTCCGCGGAGCACGAATACATTTGCACGACCCCCATCGAACTTCCCGAACCTCAAGCGAAAGAAGCATTGGAGCTCATCGATCTGCTCGAACAGGACGAGGACGTGCAAAAGGTGTATCACACCCTCGCCTGACACTGAGTCGGCCCGGCGATGCTCGCGTTCTCACTCCTCATCGTTTGCCTCGTAGTAGGCATCGCGGTCGCTCGGTTCGCTCAGCCGCCGCCGACCCTGGCTGCCGGACTCAACTGGTGGGTCGTCAATATCGCCTTGCCGGCCCTAGTCCTTCACTTGGTGCCGACGCTGAAATTCAACCAGGACACCTGGTTTCTCGTCGTTTCGATGTGGCTGGTGTTTGCCGCCAGTTGGGGATTCTTCGCCGTCGTCGGACGAACGCTTGGATGGACTCGAGGCCGAATCGGCGCGCTCGTGTTGGTTTGCGGGCTCGGCAATACCGCCTTCATCGGCTATCCAATGATCGAGGCGTTGCGTGGCCGGGAAGGATTGGCTCTCGCCGTCGTCGCCGATCAAGTGGGCTGCTTCGTGATGCTCGCCATCGGCGGCGCGCTCGTCTCCGCAGTCTATTCGCACTCAAATTCACGCATGAGCGCACGCGTCGTTGCAAAGCGCATCGCGTTGTTCCCGCCGTTCGTCGCGTTGCTCGTCGGCCTGATTGCGGGAACGCAGGGCGGATGGCCTCCCGCTGCCGATGCCATCTTGCATCGCATTGGCGACACCCTAGTTCCGCTTGCTTTGTTTTCGGTGGGTCTGCAAGTTCGTGTACAACCCGCACGTGATCAACTGGGCGCCGCCCTGCTGGGCCTAACTTATAAACTCATCCTGGCGCCCATGATCGTTTTCGCACTTGGCCAGGCATTCGGTGTCAGCGGTCTCACGCTCGCGATAAGCGTACTCCAAGCCGCGATGGCGCCCATGATTTCGGCCGCGATTCTTGCCGAACAAAACGACCTCGACCCGCAAGCCGCGAATCTGCTCCTCGTTCTGGGAATTGTTATTTCCTTCGCGACGGTGCCTTTGATCAATTCGCTTCTGTGAGGCATCGCGCCTCGATCCTTGTCCTTACGCCACATTGCTCGCCGCTTCGCCGCCGTGGCCGCCGACCATCACTCGAACATTCTCGTTCAGCATCGCGGCGCTGAAGTTGCGCATCCGGATGCAGAAGCTCTCGGTCACTTCGAAGCCGCGCGGAACCAATAGGACGCCAAACTCGCTGCGCAATTCATCCAGGATTGTCATGCCAGGATGCACGCTGCGGAGCGGCACTTGCTGCACTTCGCCGTCGCCCACTTTAGCGCCGACGCGCTCGGCCAGTTTCGTGACGAGCGCCGTGTCATGTTTGTCGTGTCGTTTTTGCAGCGAACTGATCGCCACATCGGGAGGGACGAGCTGCGCAATCAACGTATCGTAGTCAAGAACGAGAGAAAGAATCTTAGTGCCCATCGCAATGACATCTTGCCGCTGCTGCATATCGGCAGGATTGTCGGTCGATTGCAGTATTTGCAAAACGCCTTCCAAGCGCGGAATGCGCGCCAATAAGCGTTCGGCCACCTTGGGTACGCCGCCGGCGAGCACCTGCTCTTCCGGCGTTAACTTCTGTCCGTAGTACATTTTTTCCACGGTCTCGACCGGAAGCGACATGTAGCCGAGTTGCGAAAACATCGCGGCCGCTTCCAATTGCCAGAAGCTCTTGAAACCAAGATCGCCGGCCAATTCCATCGCGAGTCGCTTGACGCGGTTCGCACGGCCGAACGCCACCGGATTCGTAATGGCCAGCACATCGACTAGCGCGCGAATCGAACCCACCAGCGTCTCTTGCAGCAACACCTTTTCTGCCGTCACGAGCAAATGGTGCTTAACCCCTGCCTCCAGCGCCGCCTTGAGCTGCGCAGGGGGACACGGCTTGGTGAGGAAGCGGAATATTTGCCCTTCGTTCACTGCGGCGACGGCGGCGTCGCGGCCCGCCTCGCCGGTCAGCAAAATGCGAGTCGTGTCGGGATAAATTTGCATTATCGTGTTCAAAAGCGCGGCGCCGTTCATGACCGGCATCCGCATGTCGGAGCAAATGACCGCGTAAGGCCCCGACTTTTTCATCATGGTAAGCGCTATCTCGCCGCTCGACGCGGTATGCACGTCGAAATCGCGCCTGAGCGTGAGCAATAGCGAATCAAGTACGCGCGGCTCGTCGTCGACGCACAGAATGCGAGGTAGTTTCTTCTGTGCCGCGGACGCAACTTGCGCGGCTTGCCCGGTCGGCGCTGAGATCGGCGTAGTCACTTTATGCTCCCGCGGCGTCACCCGCCGCCTTGATGGCCTGCACGCATTCCTGAGCCTTCGCCCAGGTAAAAGGCGCATGAACGGTCTGCAGATACTCGTCGCTCAGGGTTACGGTCACGGTATCGGTATCGGTTGCTTTTAAAGAAGGGTCTTCACACGTCAGCATCGTTGCAATGGACAAAAGACTCAGCAGGTCGAAATCGGAATGAGACACCGTACTCGGCTCGTGATGATGAGCCACGGCTTCGACGATCGAATAGGGAAATCCCCACAACGCAAGCAGATAAGCACCCACCTCGGCATGCGTGGACCCGATCACCGAACGCTCCGCTTCATAAAGCGGAATTTTCTTTTCCGCCGACAGCTTTCGAGCGCGCACTACGTCCGCCTGGCACTCGGCCACCAATACGAGATAGCCGATGTCGCATAACAAACCCGCAACCAACGCGTCGTCCGCAAGGGACGTTCCCGCCGCCAACGCGCGTGCAACGCCCGCCGTCAGCAGGGCTTGGGCCTGCATGCTTTCCGCATCGAACCCCGCCGCGGCTGCCCCACCCTTCTTCCACTGCGAGAACACTTCGACGGAGAGCACCAAATTACGCACCGTGGAGAACCCGAGATAGCCGACCGCTTGGTCTATTTTTGTAATGCGCTTCGCCAAACGAAAGAAAGCGGAGTTCACTACTTGCAGGACCTTGGCGGAAACGGCCACGTCCGCCGACACGATTTTTGCAATGTCGGTAATCGATACGTTCGGCTGCGTGAGCGCGACACGCAGTTTTTCATACGTCTTCGGCAATGACGGAAGTTTCTTCACGCGCCCGACTACGCCGCGCAACGCCGGCTTCTTCAGCAGGTCGTGAACACGCATGCAACGTTCGATGGTGTTGCCGAATTGCTCGGTGGCGCAGGGCTTGCTTAAGTATTGATGCGCGATCGGGACGAGGCGCATGGTCTGCTCCATTTGCGAATAGCCCGACAACACGATGCGCACCGTTTGCGGCCAGCGCTCGCTCACGACTGTGAGCAATTGCGCACCGTCCATTTGCGGCATGCGCATGTCGCTGCAAATTAAATCGTACGGTTCCTTTTCCATCGCGGCGATCGCCGCGGCGCCGGATTCGACGAAGTCCATCTGCCACTCGCTACGGCGCTTGTGCAGCATGGTCCGGATGCCGCCAAGAATCGCCGCCTCGTCATCCACAAATAGAATGCGCTTCATTTCGTCTCCGTGCGGGGCCGACCTGCCACCGGTAATTGCAAGATAAATCGCGTGCCTACGCCCACCGTGCTCTCGACTTGAACGGAACCTCGATGCTTGTCCACGATGATCGAACGCGTGATCGCAAGCCCCTGTCCCGTGCCGCGACCGACTTCCTTGGTCGTAAAGAACGGGTCGAAAATCTTGTCGAGATTTTCCTTCGGGATTCCGCAGCCGTTGTCGGCGAACGCGATTTCCACGAGGTCGCCCTTGTGCTCCGTGGTCACCGTTATTTTCCCGGTGCCCACTTCCTTACCGCCGTCGGCAATGGCGTGCGACGCATTGATCAAGAGATTGAGGAATACTTGATTGAGTTCGCCGATGTTGCACATCACCGGCGGGAGTATGGCGAACCGCGTTTCGATGTCCGCCGAATACTTGTATTCGTTCTTGGCGACGATCAGCGTCGAATCGAGCGCATGATTGATATCGGCGGTGCTCTGCTCTTCCACGTCCGGGTGCGAGAACTCCTTCATTGCCCGCACGATCTTGGCCACTCGATCGACGCCGTCCAGTGTACGCTCGAAGGCCTTCGGCATTTCGGCGGCGATGAACTCCATGTCCGCGATTCGCTCTGCTTCCGCCAGCCGGTGCTGGACATCGACCGCCGTCGTGCCGTTGGCGATGTCGTTCAAACCGCGGCGATAGGACTCCAGAAGCTGGTTGATATCCTCGCAAGCCGTCTGCAAAAAATGCACGCTGTCGCCCACGTATTGAATGGGCGTATTGATCTCGTGGGCTACACCCGCCGCTAAGCGCCCTACGGCCTCCAATTTCTGCGCTAACCGCAATTCGTTCTCGATGTGCTCGCGATTGTGCCGCTCGGTGATGAGCGCATCCTGAAGTTCCTGCCGTTTGCGGTCGGCTTCCAGGCGAGCGGTAATGTCCGCGCCGACCACAACGTAGTGGGTCAGTTTGCCGGCCGCATCGAACATAGGGCCCAGGAATAAGCCGGCCCAAAACTGAGTTCCATCCTTGCGACGACAGCGTAGTTCGGTCCGATGCTCGCGGCCGGCGCGCATCGCGTCGCGCACCGCCATGAGTTTGTCGAAATCCGCCGCGCGTATGTTGAAGATCTCCGCCGGGGCACCGATCAATTCGGACTGCGTGTATCCAGTCTGTTTCTCGATCGAATAATTCGCAAAAACGATCGGACGACGGCGTTTCTGTACGTCGATGATCAAAAAAACGCTGGTCGCCGTGTTAAGTGCGCGATCGCGCAAATCAAGCTCGGCTTGCAGTCGAAGGTTTTCGGCGGCCAGCAAATCGACCTGCGCCCGCCAGTCGGCTGCGCTTGGAGCGCCGACACTCGGCGCCGTGCCAACAGCCTTACTGGAATCAGGAATGGAGTTCGACCCTGGATGCATGCAACCTCCGCACCGACGGAACGCGGACTGCCCGCATTGAAATGACCGTCGTTCAGATACGCGCGCGCGAAGCGCAGAGAGTTATCCGTGTGCCGACATTTGATCGGCACCGTTCAGGGATTCTAAAGATCGTGACGGCGGAAAACGGACCGAGAGGCAGAGGCCGTCGCCAAGAGAAGGCTACGGCTTTGCCTGATCGCCTTGGCGCGGCTTCGTCGATTATTGGCGGACCGGATATTTGGCCAGAATGGTATCGACCAGCTTCTGAATCTCCGTATCGGACGCATCTTTTTCCTTAATGACGATTTCATGCGAACCCGTCCAGACTTGGGTGTTGCGAGCTACCTCGACCACGTCGACGGTCATTGCAGCCACCGATTCGTTGCGCTTACCGACCGGAAGGCTGAGGCCTACGCCCCCTCCCACATTTCCCGAACCTCCGCCGGCTCCCAATCCGATTCGCATGCCGGACTGCTTCGGACGTTCATATACGTTGAGCACATAGCTCACGCGTACGTCCGGCTCGGAGTCGTCGCGCGTAAGACCCTTGCTTTGGAGCGTCGCCGTCAACGACGCATGGACGCGCTCACTCACGAGCGTCCCGATTTTTGCCTTCTCTTCCTTCGCGCCTTCTTGCTTAGGCACAAGCCAACCGAACGTCTTGTAGCCGCTAAAGTTCGCGTGGCTGTCCTGGTCGACCCGTGCCTTCGGTGGGTTCGAGCAAGCGGCCAACGCAACCGCGGCGGCAATGAAAACGCAACGCTTAAGACAAACAATTGCTCTATTCATACGTCACTCTCCGCCGTTTCTCGCTGGACCCTCTTTTATAACTACAGAGTACACCTTCCGGTTTCCGAGCGGCGCTTCGCCCGCTCGTTGTCCAGGCTGACCGACGACAAGATCACTCACGAAAATCGAGTGAAATCCGCCGGACGACGTTCGGCAAACGCGCGAAATGCTTCGGCAGTTTCAGGGCTCCCTAACAAGGCGCCGAAGATGTCGCTCTCTCGTTGTATCGTCGCCGCCAGCACCGCCGGATCGCGCAACAATCCCTTCATCGCTTTCAGCGCGCCGATGGGTTTGCTGGCCAATTTTTTTGCCGTGACGTGCGCTGCCGCGCGCACTTCGCCGACCGGCATACTCGCCGTGACCAACCCAATCTCCGCGGCATAACGACCGTCGATCGGCTCACCGAGGGCGAACAATCGAACCGCGCGTGCGTAACCGATCCGCGCCGGCAACAAGAGGCTAGATGCGGCTTCCGGGACCAACCCTAAGTTGATGAAAGGAGTCGAAAGCTTTGCATCGTCGGCGACGTACGCAAAATCGCAGTGCAGGAGCATCGTGACGCCAATGCCGACCGCAAGCCCGTTCACAGCGGCGACAATCGGTTTCTGCGCCGCAACCAACGCTTGAAGAAAAGCGCCGGACTTCAGATCTTCGCGCTTCATGGTGCCGGCCGCGACCGCAGCGAAATCCGCAATATCGTTGCCGGACGTAAACGCATCGCCCTCGGATTGAATCACGATCGCACGGACACTCGAATCCGTTTCAGCGCGTGCCAGCGATTCGCTGAGCACCGCGTACATCGCGTTGGTAATGGCGTTCTTCTTCTCGGGTCGATTCAGCGTCAAGGTCATGATCCCTTGTTGGACGGCGACGCGGACGTGATCGGTCATGGCAACTCCAAGCAGTCTCAATGCCTCATATACTAGTCGAATGAAACTCTCTGTCATCGATCAATCGCCTATCCCGACCGGTTTCACGCCTGCGGTGGCGCTGCAAAATACCCTGGAACTGGCGAAACTGACGGATGAGCTCGGCTACGAACGCTATTGGATTGCCGAACACCATGCCATGCCGACGCTGGCCTGTTCGGCTCCGGAAATTCTGCTGTCGCGGGTGGGCGCCGAAACCCGCCGCATTCGCATCGGCTCCGGTGGCGTCATGCTCCCGCACTATTCGCCGCTCAAAGTCGCGGAGCAATTTCGCATGCTGCATGCGCTTTATCCGAATCGCATCGATTTAGGGTTGGGTCGCGCACCCGGCGGAAGCCCGCTCGACTCCTACGCGTTGCGGCGCGAACGAGTCGACCGCCCTTTACCCGACGACTTTCCGGAACAACTCGTCGAGCTTCTGTCTTTTCTCCACGAAGACTTCCCCGACCAGCATCCCTTCAAGCGCATCCTGGTATCCCCGCACATGCCGAGTGCGCCGGACGTATGGTTATTGGGATCGAGCATGTGGAGCGCGTCTGCGGCCGCTCAACTGGGATTGCCGTATGCCTTTGCTCACTTCATCTCGCCGGAACCCACTCGCCAAGCACTGGAGCTGTATCAAGACCGTTTCAAACCGTCCCGCTACTTGTCGAAACCGCAAGCCATCATTGCCCTCGGTGCGATTTGCGCAGAGACCGACGAAGCAGCGATCCGCTTAATGGCAAGCGCGCGACTCATGCGTCGCCGCCGCGATCGCGGCGAATGGCTGCCCGTGCCGACGGTGGAAGAAGCCATCGCCGAACTCGGCGAAGAGGCGCTTAAGCCGTTGCGCGAAACGATGGAGTGGCCGCGCTACTTTGTAGGAACACCCTCGGCCCTGAAACAGCGCTTCGAAGAATTGGCAAAGGCGCTGCGGCTCGACGAAATCATGATCGTAACTGTCGTTCACGATCATCAAGCAAGAATGCGCTCGTATGAATTACTTGCCAGGGAATTCGAGTTGCCGACTCTGGCTAGCGGCTAGTAGCTTTTTGTTTATGCCGCTTTCTTGATGCTGCTGCGGCGTTTGGTCACGCAGCTACAGGTGCCGCAGGTGCAACGGATCGACGAGCAATCGGTGCAGACCGTGAAATCCACGGAACCGAAGTGGCGGCGGCATTGCTCGCAATAGGGTTTACGGCGATTCGCGCGAGCTGTCCGATACACGCCCACCGCGTTCGCGTTTTCATCGGCAGTATCGACCGGGCAGGACGCCAGGTCCTTGTTGACGATGGCTTTCAAGAACGTGCTTGCGCCCATCGCCCCCACTTTGAACAAGCGAATCTGCTCGCCCGCCAAACCCATTTGAGCGACCGGGTCGAAAATGACCACGCCGAGCTTGGGATGGAAACGAACTTGAAACAAATCGCCGCTCATGTAAGACACCGAATAAGACGCCGAACAACGCATATCGGGAACGCAAAAGCCGAAGATCTGGTAAAGATCCCCGGAAAACCGCCCGACTCACAAGGGGAAGACCGGTATTTTGCTGTAATACGGCTGTAATGGCAATCGGCCAGGGCCGCGAAGTACCGGAAATTACGCTATCAAACCATTCCCGTTTAGTCGGCAAGCCCTAAGGCAGGGGAAGTTTGGACGTAATGGCAGTTTTAACAGGCGACCAGGGGAGAGCGACAAAAAGCTCGCCGCTCTCGTTTTCGTATTGGATCCAGCGTCAAGCCCACAGTGTGGGTATGAGGTCACTAAGCCGCTCGCGCCCCGAACTAGCAGACTGCTGAAAATGGTTTTTCGCGAGCTTGCTAAAGGGCAATACGTGGATCGGCTTACCGGTCAATGCGGCCACGGCATTGGCAACGGCCGGAGCAATCGGCGGCGTTCCCGGTTCGCCCACTCCAGTGGGATTCGCCGCCGACGGCACGATATGCACGTCAACGGCCGGCATTTGATTCATGCGCAGCACGGTGTAGTCGTGAAAATTACTTTGCTCCACGCGGCCTTCCTTTAACGTAATCGCTCCGCTCAATGCAGCCGACAATCCGTAGCCGATGCCGGACTCCATTTGCATCGCGACGATGTTCGGGTTCACCGCTAAACCGCAATCGACGGCACACACGACACGGTCAACCTTGAAGCCATCTGCTGTAAGCGAGACTTCAGTGACTTGAGCGACAGCAGTGTTAAAGGATTCGTGCACCGCAATACCGCGCGCTTTGCCCTTTGGCAACGGTTTGGTCCACTCCGACTTCTCGGCGGCCAGATTCAACGCGGCAAGATGCCGCGGATGCTTCGCCAGCAACGTACGGCGCAGAGCAACCGGATCTTTGCCGCCCGCACGCGCGCAATCGTCCAGGAAACATTCGGTTGCGTAAGCCGTATGCGTCGAACCCACCGACCGCCACCACTGCACCGTGACCGGATTTTGAGTCGAATGCAGTTCCACGGCGATATTGGGAATCGCATACGGCAAGTTCGCAGCGCCTTCGACAGACATTTGATCCACGCCGGCCATCACCTGCTGGCCCACGATACGGTGTTGCCAAGCGATGATGTTGCCCTGCGCGTCCAACCCGGCCTTCATCGCGTGGTAGTACATCGGGCGATAAAAACCGCCGCGCATGTCTTCTTCGCGCGTCCAAACTAGCTTCACCGGTGCCTTGGTATTCGCCGCCTTCGCAATCGCGACGGCTTCGGTTGGATAGTCGGCCCCCGGATTTGCGCGGCGACCGAAACTTCCACCGGCGTAGAGCACGTTGATTTTCACTTTATCCGCCGGCACGCCTGCTGCCTTAGCGATCGCCGGCGCATCAAGCGCCTGAAATTGCTCGCCGTTCCACACTTCGCAGCTGCCTTCGCCTAATTGAACGACGCAGTTCATCGGCTCCATGCAGGCATGAGCAAGGAAGGGAAATTCGTAATCGGCTTCGACGATCTTGGCTGCCGACGCGAATACTGCATCGACGTCGCCTTCCTTGCGGAAATTCTTCCCGGGCTTTTTTGCGAGTTCCTTGTACTCCGCCAGGATGTCGGCCGTGCTCTTTTTGTAAGCGCTCGAATCGTCCCATTCGATGCGGAGAGCATCGCGGCCTTTTTTGGCGGACCAAAAGTCTTTCGCGAGCACGGCCACGCCGTTCGTAACGCCCGTATCGAACCGCACCACGTCAACGACGCCCTTGATTGCTTTGGCATCGGTGGCATCGAAAGCTTTCACCTTGCTACCGAATAGGGACGGATGCGCAACCACTGCCGTCAACATGCCCGGCAGTTTGAAATCCTGCGTGTACACGGCCGCGCCGGTCGATTTGGCGAGACTGTCGAGCCGCTTCGCTGGCTTGCCGATCAACGTAAACGTTTTCGGATCTTTCAATTTGACCTGAGCGGGGATTGGCATTTGCGCGGCGGCCGACGCAAGCTCGCCGAACGTCGCGCTTTTCTTGGAAGCGGAATGCGTGATAACGCCTTTCGACACGGCAATCTCCGCCGCGGGCACATTCCAGCGCTCGGCTGCGGCAGCCACCAACATCGCGCGCGCTTTTGCGCCCGCCTCACGCATTACATCGTAGGAACTTGCGATCGACGTGCTTCCCCCAGTTCCCTGACCGCCGCCCAACGCCTTGTTGCCGTAGAGCTTCGCATTCACCGGGGCACCTTCGACCACGATCTGCGACCAATCGGCGTCGAGTTCTTCCGCGAGAAGAGTAGCAAGACCGGTATTGGTGCCCTGCCCCATCTCCAAGTGCTTCGCGATCACGGTAACGGTGTTGTCGGGCGCAATGCGCACGAACGCATTGGCGTCCCACTCTCCGCTTTTCGCAGCGACAATCTGCGCCAGACCCACCCGCGGCAGCGCAACGGACAATGTCAACGCGGCGCCGGCTTTGAGCACATCGCGGCGATTCGTAGTCAGATTGTGTTCGGTACTCATAACGATATCCTGATGTGGACACTTGGCCTGATGTGGACACTTGGCCTCATGCGAGCGCTTTGGCGGCACGTTTGATTCCGGTTCGGATGCGGACGTAGGTGGCGCAGCGGCAAATGTTTCCGGACATCGCCGCGTCGATGTCCGCGTCGCTCGGATTTTTATTGGTCGTCAGGAGTTCGGTCGCGCTCATCAATTGTCCGGATTGGCAATAGCCGCACTGGGGAACGTCTTCCGCGACCCAGGCGTCTTGCAAGGCTTTACCTACCTTTGAAGCGCTCAACGCTTCGATGGTCGTAATCTTTTTGCCGACCAGCGACGAGGCCGGCGTCATGCAGCTTCGCTGCGCTCGCCCATCGACATGCACCGTGCACGCGCCGCACTGCATGGCACCGCAGCCGTATTTCGTTCCGGTCATCGATAGGTGATCGCGCAACACCCAAAGCAAGGGCGTATCGGACTCGGCGTCGACCTCGACGGATTTGCCGTTGACGTTCAACGTGAACATAGGAAACCTCTTTAAGGTTCTGCGTCTGGATTTGAGCGCGAAGACGCGACTATAGAACGTCGGCGGACGAGAATCGAGCCGTCGATCGAACTGCGACCAATCAAACTGCGACGATCGTGGCGATGCGGCTCACGGACCAATAGGCTGCGATCGAGCCGATCGCATACAGCGCCGGCGTTCTCGCGAGCGCGAAGCGCGGAAATTTTGCGGCCGCGCACCAAAAAACGTAGGCGAGCCCCACCACGAACAATTGCCCCGCTTCAACGCCGACGTTGAACGTGAACAACGCGATCGGCAGATGGTTCTCCGGCAATCCGATTTCCTTGAGCGCACCGGCGAATCCGAGTCCGTGGACGAGCCCGAAGAGGAAGGCGACCATCGCTGGCCAGCGGCGCGATAGCGTCGGTTGATCGTTCAGCGCCTCGGCCGCAACGAGAACGATCGAGAGCGCAATCGTTGCTTCGACGGGCGGCGATCGGAGCGTGAGCACTCCGAGCGCGCTTAACGCCAGTGTCAAACTGTGCGCCAACGTGAAAGCCGTAATCGTGAACAGCAGCCGCTTGTTGAAGCCAACCAACAAAAGCAGCGACAGCACGAACAAGAGATGATCGAACCCCGTGAGAATGTGCTCGATGCCGAGCACTCCATACGCCCGCGCAATCTCGCTCATCCCACGGCGATCGTCGGCCGAACCGAATAATTGCACCGACGGTTGGCCGCCGGTCAGCGTATAGACGCGCGACTGGCCGTCCATCCAATCGATTTTCACCAGCGCCGCGGAGTAGCGCTTGCCGATGCCATCCATGGCTAACCGCCCTTTCAACCCGTCGGCACCGCAATGAAGCAGATTGCCATCGGCCGCACAGCTCTCCGGCCATTCCGGCGACAGATCAGCGGCACCTGGCCGCTTATCGTTGCTTGCCGACCACTGCCAAAGAAATTCGCCGCGCGACATCTCGCGCACCCCCATCTCGACGATCGTCATTTCATGCGCGGAAGCCGTCGTGGGCGCTAACGACGAAAATAATGCGGCAAAGAACAAGGCCAGCGCCGAAAAGTCCCGCAGCGAGCGCATCATGAACCGGTTCCGATTCTAATTTTGTATTTCTTGGCGAGTTGGCGTACGGCTGCCGTGCGCTGTTCGGTCGCGAGTTCATCGCGCCAGTCCTGGAACGCGACGGCCTTGAACATCGCGAAATCCGCGGGCTTGGCTTGCACGATCGAGTCGAGCCGAATCGCGCGCCAACCCTCTTTAGTTTTGAGCGCACGCCATTCGCCGACACGGCCACCTTCGAGTTCCTTCGTGAATTCGGCTCCATAACTTTGCACGAGATTCGATAGCGGACGATCCTTGAAGATTCGAAGCCCGGCCTTCGCGTCGCCCGGCAAGCCCGCGTTCAAGTCCTTCGCAAAGACACGAACCGACGGCTCGGCGCTGTCGCCCGCAAGCACCGCTTCTTGAAACGTATAACGAGCCGGTTCGTCGTATCGATCGCGATGCTTCTCGAACCACTCGTGCAAGGTTGCATCGTCGACGGCCGGTATTCTCACGTTGGCGTCGATAACGCTCAACGCTTTGAAAATCACGCGCTCGCGAATGGCGCTGTCGCCTTTGTCGACTTGCAACGACAACCCTTCGCGATAAAGCACTTCGTTGTCGAGCCATACCTGGCGGAGCGCCGCCAGTTCTTCCGCATTCGGTTCTCTGCCGCGCGCATTCTTAAACACGTTGGCCGCTTCCTTGTCGACCGCCGCATCCACGAGGATAACTCGCGGGTCATCGGCACGTCCTATCAGGAAGTGATCGACGGCGAAGAGCACCAGACCCAGAGCGGCAAAGTGCAGCAACGGTTCGCGGAACCACTTTGGAAAGTTGGAATTGGGAACGACGGCCGGAGCCTCGGCCGTCAGATCGATCGGTGCGGACATAGACTTGGAGCGTAGGACTTCTTATTCAATTGGAGAGCCGTGTCATCGTAAGACACGAAGAAGTCAGAAATAAGACAATCGAAATCGGCGAAGAACTATTTGTTACTCGATTCCTAGGTACGGCGGCGCCGCGCGAACGCGGCGCCACCAACACCTTCAGTGGATTTGAACGACTATTGAACGCCCGCAACCACGGTGCCGCCCGCGACTTCCACATAGATCGGATTGCTGTAGAACCACAGATCCGCCCATGCCGCGACATCGAACGAAACCGCCTTTTGTCCCGCAATGGGGTTATCGGAAGTTCCAGTGGTCGAGGTTGCGGTCGCCAAGTGGTTCGGGCAGCCGTCGATACCCGTGCCGGTAAATAACGTCCCGTTCGCCGGAACGTTGGTGCCTACCGTCGTGCAAGGAATGCGGAGCCGCGTGCGGTCGATTGCATTCGTATAAACGTCCGCCAGCGGGTTGCCGCTCGCATCGGTTTCGTACGGAACCGCGGGCGGTAAGTTGGTGCCGCGCAACCGAACGTACTGCGAAGCGCTCACCGCCGGAATCCGATACGTCATTTTCAGGAAGTTCGTTCCGTCGACGCTGGATGCAAACGCCGTCCACGGCGACGAACCGCTGCCGTTAAACGTGCGGATGACTGCCGCCGAGGTGTTTTTTGCGGCAGCGGGCACTACCGAAAGATCCGCCGTCGTTCCGTCGGCGCGCAACCAAGTGGTATTGCGCGGCCACTCGCCCGAGTAATCCGCCGCACCCGGTGTCTTGTACCCCGTGACCAATCCGCGAATTAAGTCGACATGATCGAGCACCGGCGCGTTCATCGGCTGAGCGATGCCCACTTGTGCGAGCGAAGGATTGGGGAACGAGTACGGCGAGTAATTCGTGCCCGCAGGATCGCGCACCACGATCGACACGACGATTTCCGCTCCGGCACGAACTTTGAGCTTCTCGCCCATCGTTGCGCATCCCGTCGTGTCGATATCGGTATTGTTCGTCGCCGCGGCAACGGCCAATGCTTCCACGCCGGCATTGGTGCGAGCGCCGAGCCTCGGATAAGAGGCGCAGGCAATAAAGGCAAGGCGATCGACGATCTGCCCACTGGCGGTGAACACATTCCCAGTGCGCATGCCGTCGACGATGGTCTGCGGACGCAGTTTATCGGTTCCATTCCTAACCATCGTAAAGCTGCGCTGATATTCGCCGGGATAAAAGTCTTGGCTCGAGCGGCGATCGTCCGGACCGAAGTTGCCGCGGTTGTGCCAATCCGAGCTCGCAAAAAACCAGTAGTTGCGCCCTTCGCCCAGCAAGGCATCCCATACGCCGCCGAGTTGTGCGCCATAGACGCCGGTGCCGCCGTAGGTGGTGCCGCCTACCGAATCGACTAAGCCGATGCCGGTGCCAAAGTTATTGCGCAACACCGTGTACTCGCCGCGCGCATCGGAGGCGCCGTGACCGGGTTGCGTTTCAAAACCGAACGCCACTTTGGGCGCAGCGTTGTTGAAGTTACGCAGATGCTCGATGTTGAACCCGTTATTGCCGTTCGGATTAAAGGGTCCGGCGCGTTCCAAGTGCGTGGGAATGTAGTAACTGCCGTTCTGATGGAATGCGGTCATCCACTTCACCGCTTCAACGGTTTTATTGTGGCCACGATTACCCGTGCCCGTGCCCCCGGCGGGAATTAATTTCTGCGCCGTGAGGCTCCAGCTCGGATCGGCTGCATTCAAACTTCCGGGGACGGAACACTCCCAATTATTGCCGACACCAGAACCGGCCGCGGTGTTGCCTCTGCTCGTGTCCGCGTCGCCGCGATCGAAGCAGTATTCCCACTGCGCCAACGCAGTGCCGCTACCGAGCGCGGTGTAACCCGGCGTTGTCGGCAGCGTTGCCGAATCGAGCGAGGCGGGAATTTGCCCTGTGATCACCGACATCGACGTATGTTCGTGACCCGCGACCACCGATTCGATGCCCAAGAACAGCGGCTTATTCAGGTACGCGTTCAAGTACTCGATCAACGGATATTGAAATTCCTGAATCGACTGCCAGCGCCACATGTTGCGACTGGCGCCACTGCCGCTCACATCGCCCTTCACGGTAACGCCCGACGTGACCCAGGTGGTCGTCGGACCTTGCGCCTTGAGCGGATAGGCCGGCGTGGCGAGCGTTGCGTCTTCAACCAGCGTGCAATTGCGATTGCCGTTGCCACCATGGCCTGCCTGCACGAACCAATCGAGGCCCCAGGGCGTGTCGGTGGTATCGGTCGACTTCTTCACGAGCTTCTGCATCGAAATGGAGCCGTCGGAGCAGGTCGTATGATTGTGAATGTCGCCGGCGACGTATTTGCCCGGCGTCTTCGGTCCGGTTGCCGCAACTACCGGCACGGTCGCAAGCGCACTGGCACCGAGGGCGGCCGCAACGGCAAGGGCCACTTGATTCTTTTTTCTGATTACTACATGCATCGCGAATTGCTCCCAAGTTTGGAACCCATGTTTGTCGCTTCGGCGCAGGGTCCAAGGCGAGCCCTCGGAGTTTCAATTCGCTCCATGACGTTGATGTGAATTTCTAATGACAAAACGGCTTAGCCGAAAATTTTCGCGACGGCCGCTATGCGAGGTTCTTGACGATTTCATCCGCCAAACCGCACGACGTACCCCCACGAGTCCAGTCGAAGCGGGATTGCATTGAACGACAAGGTAATGCGCCGTTCGCCTTGATTAGGCGGCACTGCGTGCAGCAGATAACTTGGAAACAGAACCATGTCGCCCGGCTCGGGCGCCGGAGCGATCCACTTATCCGCGTTGAATTCGCCCGCCGTCGTCCCCGCATGATCGTTCTTGAATAGAAAGTCCGTACCGCCCGGGGATTTTATAAAGACCGTCTGCGACGAGGGATGCGAGGAGGTCAGATACACCACGCCCGATATGAAACTGTTGGCATGGTTGTGCATTGCCTGATGTCCGCCCTTATCCAACACGTTGACCCACATTTCCTTGAGCGACCACCCCATCCGTTCGCCAAAGAGCCGCGTACCGAACTCGACCAATTTCGGAGTGATGATCGCCGCTGCTTCGACGAAGAGCGGGCTGTCGCTCGGCCGCAGCATTTCCGTGTGGGACAAGCGTGGGGAAGTATTGTTGTCGCGGGTCGCCAGCCGCGCGAAGTGGTCGATGAGACCCTGCACCAAGGGGCGGGAGAGCACCGCCCGAGAACGGAGGAAGGGAATGGGAAAGAGTCCGATGAGTTCGTCCATCCCGATATTGTGAGGAGCGTTCGTGGCAACCAAGTGACGATGCGCCAACCCATCACGGAAGTGTAACCAAGCCGAAATATGCCGCGAGCTACCATCCACCCCTCACCCGAAGAGATTTCGATCTTCGGAGCGATCCGATCTAGCGAACGACGAAAGGCCGTTCGCCCGTCCACTGACGCGCAGTCGTCCGTGGCTCGCACGTCAGATCAGAACATCGTTAAAAGAAAGAGGTACGGCAAAATGAATTTCAAATTGATCTCAGCGCTCGCGGTCGGTCTGTTGTCGGCGACATCGGCTTTTTCCGGTCCCATCACGTTGGATTTCGAAGGCGCGACGAGCTTTGCGTCCGTTGCCGACTATTACAACGGTGGGACGGACGGCGCGGGCGCTTCCTTCGATGCAAATTTCGGCGTTTCTTTCGCAGGCGACGCGCTGGCCCTTTCTAACGATGGAACGGGCAGCGGCGCCAACGGTGAATTCTTCACTCACGCACCGTCTGCCGGGACTGTCTTAGCTCCCGTCGGAGCCGATGCGGCTCTAAACAGGTCAGTGGGATTCATCAACACGGCTTCTTTCTACTACTCGTCGAGCCAAGTAGCTTCAGTCAGCCTTTTTTCGGGATTGAACGGCACGGGCACTTTGCTTGGGAGCTTCAACTTGCTGGCGAACGCAACGCTCGGCTGTTCCGATTCGGCATTTTGTCACTGGGACCTCGCCTCACTGGCTTTTAACGGCGTTGCGCAATCGATTCAATTCGGCAGCGCGGCGGGTGTTGCTGGATTCGACAACGTAACGATCACCCCAGTACCCGTACCCGCGGCGATCTGGTTGATGCTGTCGGGTTTAAGCGGGCTTGGAGTATGGTCGCGCCGCAAGAGCAGCACCGCACTCAACGCGTAGTTCCTCGTCATCGCAAGTCGGCGGCTGCCATGAGCAGCCGCCGATGAATTTTGATTTTTCTCCTTTTGATTTTCATCGCGGCGGCGGATCGATCACGATTAAATGCCGCCACCCATCCCCCGTTTTCGCCATGAAAAATCCAGTGGCGGGCGGCGCCGCTGCGGTGCGCAACTGCGGATACGTTAGTAGACGCGGATACTCCCGCGGGTCGACGGGTATCACGACGAACCCCATCGTGTCCGAAAGCGGGATCCAATATTTCTCCGGCACGCCGGCGGGACGATCCGCGGTCGTCGTGCCTGCCGCGAAGTGGATCGCAAACAACATACCGATCGCAAGACCGATGATGGATAGTCGTTTCATGAGAACTCCTGGTGATGAGCGATAGGTGACGAGTCTCGAGCTAAGCGCCAACAGCGCCAGATCGACAATCAACTTGAACTTCTGCGTCTTCGACCACCCTCCACTGCACGAAAAAGAGGCTGCGTTCGTGAGCGAAGTTGGCACGGTAAGGCGAGTGCTGATTCGCATCGCGCACTCGGATTCGAAATTTCTCACGCTTGCTTGCTTCGAGTTCCGTACGCGACAAGCGCTCGTTCCGCTTTAGTTCTCCCGCTCTTCGAACCATCGTTCCAATTTCGGAAAACACTGCCTTGCTTCTCTGTTGCGCGGGGTAGAATCACCCGGGATTCTACTTCAGAGGCGCCTATGAAGAACTTATTCGATCTGACAGGCCGCAACGCGCTCATTACCGGCGGTTCGCGCGGGCTTGGCTTGCAGATCGCGGAAGCGCTCGGCGAATACGGCGCCAAAATCGTCTTGGTTTCCCGCAAACAAACGGATCTCGACGACTCGGTTTCGCATCTGAAAAAATTAGGTATTGCATCGAGCGCCATCGCGGCCGACTTGAGTACGGCGGACGCCGTGCAAAACGTCGCTAAGGAGGCCATGCAAAAGCTCGGACGCATCGACATTCTGGTCAACAACGCGGGCGCCACCTGGGGTGCGCCGACCGAAGAGCTTCCCCTCGAAGCTTGGGACAAGGTCATGAACCTTAACGTGCGCGGGCTCTTCCTGCTCTCGCAGGCCGTCGGCAAATTGAGCATGATTCCGCACAAATACGGACGCATCGTCAATATCGCTTCCATCGCAGGCTTGCGCGGCAACGTGCCTGGCGGCGTACAGACCCTGCCCTACAATACGAGCAAGGGCGCGGTCGTGAATCTCACGCGAGCGCTCGCGACCGAGTGGGGAAAATACGGCATCACGGTCAATGCCATCGCACCTGGCATGTTTCCGTCGAAAATGACCAAGGGCACGTTGGAAAAATTCGGCGTCGACAACATAACCAGGGACGTCCCGTTGCAGCGGATCGGGGACAACGAGGACTTGAAGGGCGTCGCTCTCCTGTTCGCATCGAATGCAGGAAAGCACATCACCGGCCAGATTTTGGCGGTGGACGGCGGACAGTCGGCCTGCTGAGCATCGCTAGACGATGCATCACGACACCTCGCTGATTGCCACGATCGCAGCCGGTCTTGGGCTTGCGTTCGTGTTCGGCCTCGTGATGCAGCGCATGCGACTGCCTGCGATCTTCGGTTACTTGCTCGCGGGCGTAGTGGTAGGCCCCTATTCGCCGGGCTTCGTCGCCGACGTCCAACTCGCCAATCAACTTGCCGAAATCGGCGTAATACTGCTGATGTTCGGGGTCGGCTTGCACTTCTCGTTCGCCGACCTGATGCGCGTCAAAGCAATCGCCATTCCAGGTGCCGTTGGGCAAATCGCCGTCGCCACGACGATCGGCGCGTTGCTGGCCCACCTCTGGGGCTGGCACTGGAGCGCAGGGATTGTTTTCGGCTTGGCGCTGTCGGTCGCGAGCACGGTAGTGCTGCTGCGCGCGCTCGAAGATCACCAATTGATTCGCACGCAGCGGGCGCAAATCGCGATCGGTTGGCTGATCGTCGAAGACCTCGCCATGATCGTCGCGCTGGTTCTATTGCCCGCGCTCGCCCAATTCGCTCCTCAAGCAAACGGCGTGGCTGTCAGCGCCGGAAGTCTCTTGACCACGCTGGGCATCACCTTCGGCAAGGTGGCGGTATTCGTCGGATTGATGCTGGTCGTCGGCAAGCGATTCGTTCCTATCCTGCTCAAATGGGTGGTGCGCGTTCGGTCGCGCGAATTGTTCACGTTGTCCGTGCTGGCCATCGCACTCGGAATCGCCTACGGATCGTCGTTGCTCTTCGATATGTCGCTGGCATTGGGCGCGTTTTTCGCCGGGGTGGTATTGAGCGAAAGCGAACTGAGCCACCAGGCCGGCGAAGACATTCTGCCGATGCGCGCCGCCTTCGCGGTGCTGTTCTTCGTTTCGGTGGGCATGTTGTTCGACCCGACCATTCTTGTGCGCGATCCGTGGAGCGTACTGGCCGTCGTGCTGGTGATCGTCGTTGGAAAATCCGCCGCCGCTTTCGTCATCGTGTTGCAACGGCGTTATTCCGTGCGTACCGCGCTGATGGTCTCCGCCGGACTCGCGCAGATCGGCGAGTTCTCGTTCATTCTGATCGGACTTGGACTCTCGCTGCAGCTCATACCGCAAACGGCGCAAGACTTGGTGTTGGCAGGCGCAATCATTTCCATCGCGCTTAATCCTTTCGCCTTCGCGATCACTCCCTCGCTCGAACTCTGGATTCGCTCCAAACCCAAACTGTACGCCTGGCTCGATCGATCCAGCGCCCGAGTCCGCGACGTGCGTTTCAACGTGCCTGCGGATTGGTCCGGTCATGCGGTGATCGTGGGTCATGGCCGAGTCGGCAGCGTGATTGCCGATGCACTGCGTCAGCACAACGTGAACTACGCCGTCGTTGAAATCGACCGAACGATCGTCGAGCGTCTGGCCGCCGAAGGCGTGCGCGCGGTGGTCGGCGACATCGCCGATAGCTCGGTGCTCAAAGCGGTGGCACTCGAGCGCGCGGGAATGCTGGCCTTCGCCATTCCCGACAGCTTGCAGCTGCGGCATGCGCTCGAAACCGTTCGGGCCGTCAATCCTAATCTGCACATTCTCGCGCGGACGCATACGGCGGAAGACGCAGACTTCTTGCGCACCACCGGCGTCAGCCTGGTGCTGATGAGCGAACGCGAACTGGGTTTGCAGATGGCACAGCACGCGCTTTGCAACGCGGGTGTCGAGCCGGCCACTGCGGCGAAAACAGTCGAAGGAATTCGAGCGAAGGTCGTCTAGTGGTTTATGAAAAGAATCTTTTTATCGCACCATCTGCGGTCTCTCGCCCGCTAAGCCCAGTGCCCGCATGATCAACCAGCGCTTGGCAATCGGCATCCGCTCCAAGGCGGCGAAACCGAAGCGCCGTACCGAGCCAAGAATCGCGCTGTCATTGCTGAACAATTTGTTGATCCCGTCGATAAATCCGAGCGCGAATGCGTTTTCGCTTTTTCGCCAACGCTCGTAACGCCTGAGGACCTGCGGTTCGCCGAGTTCGTCGAGACTCGCGCCTTGTTTGCGGGCATCAGCCAGCGTTTCCATCAAGGCCGCTGCGTCCATGAAGCCGAGATTCACGCCCTGTCCCGCCAACGGATGCACGGCGTGCGCCGCATCGCCCAGTAACGCAAATCTCGGGCGGGTGTACTGCTTGGCATGCGCCAACTGCAATGGAAAATACGCACGCGGAGCGGCCACTTCGACGACTCCCAACACGCTATCGCTTGCCGACTGCAATTCGCCTGCGAATTCATCCGACGCCATGGCAACCAATTTTTCCGCATGCGACGGCGTGGTGGTCCATACGATCGAACTGCGGCCATCGAGCAGCGGTAAAAATGCCACTGGACCCGTCGCCAGAAATCGCTGCCACGCCGTGCTTCCGTGCGGGCGCTCCGTCTTCACGTGAGTCACCACCGCACATTGATCGTACTTCCACCCTGCAGTTTCTATTCCCGCGAAGTTGCGGCTTGGAGAAGCAGCTCCGTCCGCGGCCAGCACTAGTCGCACTCGCAATGTGCGGTGGTCGGCGAGCGTGACGCGCACGTGATCCGATTCGAACTCCATATTGGTAAGTGCGGCGCTCAGATTCGTAATACGCCGCAACGCTTCGGATTCGATCAGCGCCCACTGAAGGCGACGATTTTCGACGATGTACCCCAAATTCGGTTCGCTGGTTTCATCCGCCGAGAAATGCAATGCCGCCGCATCGGTGGACTTAACCGCGGCATCCCAAACACACATGCGCGAGTACGCCGAGCGATGAGCGGCCGCAAGATGCTGCCATGCCCGCGCATGCGTAAGAATCCGCTCGGAGGCTCGCGATATGGCCGAAACGCGCAGCTCAACGTCGTTGTTCGCCGGCGGCTCCTTCGGCGGATTGGATTCCAAGAGTGCGATACGCGCATCGTTAAGCGCCGGCTCTTGAGCGAGCAACGCGGCGGCGCACGCGCCCACCATGCCGCCGCCCACGATGAGGATATCGAAATCGGCAGTCATAGGCAGCGATCCGGCATCAAAGCTCGCCGCCCCGCGCCAATCTCGGAATCCTGCCTGCCGCTCCCAGCGATAGCTGCGCCAAGTAATCCTTGGCTTGCGGTGAGAGATCGAATAGCAACATCCCCGCGTTACGAAGCGCCCGCAGCGGACCGGCTCTTTTGGAAAACAGCGTGACAAGATTGTCTGTGAAGTCGACGATCCCCTTGCGATCGTCACCGCGCCACTCCGCATAGCGTCGTAGAACGGCATCGTCGCCGGGATCGAATGCAAGATTCTCGCGCTTGGCATCGGCGAGCACTTCGGCGAGACAAGCGGCATCACGCAGTCCCAAATTGAAACCTTGCCCGGCGATTGGATGCAATCCCTGCGCGGCATTGCCGACGACGGCCAAACGCTCGGCGACGTGACGATCGGCTTGGGTAAGCGCGAGCGGATAAGAGAAGCGCTTGCCCACTTGAGTGAAGCGCCCCAATCGCAAGCCGAAGGCACTTTGCAGTCCGGCAATGAAGTCCGAATCGTTCAGCCGCAAAACGTCAGCGGCATTTTCGGGGGAAAGCACCCAAACGACGCCGACGCGCGCATCGGTCAGCGGCAACATCGCAATCGGCCCTTCGGGCGTGAACCGCTCGTAAGCGACGCGATTGTGAAATTTCTGACTCGCAACGTTCGCAATGACCGCCGTTTGCTCGTAGTCCCGATGCGTTGCGCTAATTCCCGCAGCTTCACGCGCCATCGAGTGCGCGCCGTCGGCCGCGATGACGAGTTTGGCCGTCAACACTTCACCGGAAACCAGCGTAACCGTCTGCCGTTCGCGATCATGAGTGAGTGTCGCTACGTTCGCCGGCGCGTAAATCTTTAGGGTGGACTCTTGCAAGCGGCGCCAAAGCGCCTCGCCCATGATGCGATTCACGATGACAAACCCAAGCTGCGTGAGTCCCTGTTCTCGCGCCTCGATACGCACGAAGCCGAATCGACCTCGATCGGAAACATGAATGCGTTCTATTGGGGTCGCCGATCGTTCGATCAATGGCCAGACATCGAGGGCACTGAATATGCGCTGGGTGCCATTCGAAATCGCTGTCGTACGCTCGTCGAAACTTGGCTGACCGGCGCTGCCAAAAGGCGTCGCCTCCACCAGCGCAACATCGAGTTCGAGTTGTGACAGCGCGAGCGCGAGGCTTGCGCCGACCAAACCGCCGCCGCAAATGAGTATGTCGTGTTGCATAGAAGCTACTAGCCGCTAGCTGCTAACGGCTAGCCAGAACAAAAACGAGGAAAACGTATACATCGCTTCTTGTTAGCGCCTAGAGCCTAGTGGCTAGCGTCTTCCTCCCAGCATGAACTTCTCGACGTCCTCAGGCTCGCGCGGCAATCCGGCGGTGAGGACTTCGTAGCCGTTTTTGACGACGGCAACGTCGTCTTCGATGCGCACGCCGATGTTCCACCAGCGCTTCGCCACACCCTTGCTTCCGGCCGGAATGTAAATCCCGGGCTCCACCGTCATCACCATTCCTTGTTCGAGCACGCGCCACTGATTGCCGACCTTGTAATCGCCGCAGTCGTGCACGTCGAGGCCGAGCCAATGTCCCGTGCGATGCATGAAGAATTTTTTGTAGGCGCCGTCTTTGATGAGCTGCGGAACCTTACCCTTGAGCAAGCCGATCCTCACCAACCCTTGCGTGATTGCTTTCACGGCCGCCTCGTGTGGGTCGTCCCAGTGATTGCCCGGCTTGATCGCCTCGAAGGCAGCGTACTGGGCTTGCAGAACCACCTCGTAAACCGCTTTTTGCTCGGGTGTGTATCGCCCGTTCACGGGAAAGGTAGTCGTAATGTCGGAGGCGTACATGCCGTATTCGCAACCAGCATCGATCAGCAGTAGATCCCCGTCCCGGAGTTCCTCGCTGTTCTCGTGATAATGCAGGATGCAGGAATTCGGCCCGCCGCCGACGATCGGATGATAGGAAATATCCGCGTTGTTCATCCGGAATTCGTGCGTGACTTCGGCCATCACTTCGTACTCATGCCGGCCGGGTGCAGCGAAACGCATGGCGCGTTTGTGAGCGGCCACCGCGATTTGAGCCGAGCGGCGCATCACGTCCAATTCGGGCCTCGACTTATACAAGCGCATGTCGTGCAGCAGGTGATCCAACGCGACGAATTCGAGCGGCGGATGCACGCCGGTGCGTGCTTGCGCCTTCAGGCCATTCACCCAACCGATGACGCGTTGGTCGAAGTCCTGGTTTAGTCCCATCGTGTAGTACACGCGCGGGCAATTTTCCATGAGCCCCGGCAGGATGTCGTCGATGTCGCCGATCGGAAAAGCGTCGTCCGCACCGAACTCGCGGGTCGCTCCCTGCGGCCCTGCGCGTTTGCCATCCCATGTTTCGCGTGCCGGATCGCGGTCGCGCACGAAGAGAATGTACTCAGCCTGCGCGCGGCCCGGCACCAAAACGGCCACCGCCTCAGGCTCGTGAAATCCGGTGACGTAGTAGAAATCGCTATCCGGACGATAGTGATAGTGCACATCGCCATTGCGCTGCTTCTCGACGGCAGCCGGCAAAATGGCGATACCGCCTTTGCCGATCAGTTTGACCAGCTCTCGGCGGCGGCGTTGGAATTCGGTGGGGCGCATGGGCATAGGCTAACTGGCTAACTGGCTAACTGGCTAACTGGCCATTGGCAAGAATAGCTCGGTCTTACCGATCACGGGTTGCAAAACCGATCATTGCAGCGTCGGTCTTAGTTCATCGTGCACCGTCTGCACACCGATGCGCACGTACTCGACGATTTCCATGTAATCCTCTTCGTCTTCTTCCGTGGGTTCGGTATCGCCGGCGCTGGCGCGGGCGATTTGCGTAATATCACGCAACACCTCGCTCACGCTGGGCGGTAATTTTCGTTGTTGGCTAACGGCGCTACCGAAACCAAACAGAAATCCCTGGCACCATTGCGCAAGCCCTTCGGCACGTCGCGCCAGGGGCAAGTCGTCGTCGGGTAGCAACGGCGAAAACTCCATTTCATCGCCACGAAACGCACGAAGCGTTTCGGCATAGAGTTTCCGCATCAACTCCATTGCCGCCTCCATCGCCATGGTGGCTTCGGCACCGCCTTCCTCTGAGTCCTCCAAGCATTCGTCGGACCACTGGGCAAAGTCGTAATCGTTGCTGGCACAGAACGCGCCGCAGAGACGTCCATGTGCTTCGGCTGCCGTAACGGAAGAATTCGCGCCCGCAAGCACTGCAGCCGCATCGTTAAACTTAATGCTCAACATGAGCGTGAATAATATCACCAGACAACATAGGCACAGCATCGGTTAAGGGCAGAAACGCTGACGGACCGAAGTAGATCGAACCCTTTTCCTCGGTCCGGACGCCGGACGCCGGCTGTCCTGTCTCATGCGGTTTGACCTCGCCGAACGAACGACCTCATAATCGGCGCCATGAACGAAAGTCAACCCAAAACCGCCGCCGCCATCGAGCTTAAGTCGCTGGAGAAGCGGATCGACGAATTGGTGGCTACGATCACTCAGCTAAAAGAAGAAAGCCGAGCCTTGCGTCAGCGCCAAGATACGCTCATGAGCGAACGCGCCGGTCTGCTCAACAAGAACGAACAGGTTCGGGCGCGAGTCGAGGCCATGATCGGCCGCCTGAAAGCCATGGAGCACAGCGCATGACCGATCGCACCGTACGCGTTAGCGTGCGAATTCTGGAAAAAGAGTACCAAGTTGCCTGCCCGGTTGAAGAACGTTCGGCTCTGCTCGATGCCGCCGAGCTTTTGAACGGGAAGATGCGCGAAATCCGCGACGGCGGCAACGTGATGGGCCTCGACAAGATCGCCGTCATGGCAGCGCTCAATTTGGCAAACGAATTGCAGAGCATGCGCGCCCGCGATTCGGCTTCCGAAAGCGGCATTACCGGCAAGATCCGTCAGTTACGCGAGCGCGTCGAGACCGCGCTCAATAGCGGACAACAGATGGAGATTTGAGGGAAGCTACTAGCCAGAAAGAAGAATCTCTTTGTTGCGTAGGCCAAGACCTGATTAGCGCCAAGCCGCGAGTGACTACTGATTTTTGGTCAATATTTATAATTTTCCGGCTCTCCTTACAGATTCACCGAGAGTTACCAGCTAGACTCTCCCCTGCTTCGATCGATTCTTATCTGGCTAGTTGCTAGCAGCTAGTGGCTAGCAGCTTCTTAAAGGTTAGATAGGCGCCGCCTGCGGTGTTCGACATGTGCCGGGATCCTCTCGACCCTAATGTTGATACCCACGGGGCATCGGCTCGCGACATCTTGTGCATGTCCGCTCTCGACTTACTCATTTTGGGTTCGTTCGCGAACGGAAAGCCTTCCATGTTGCGGCTGCGTCCCACTTATTGCTCTGTGTCGAGAGCAATGGCCTTGACGGCACAGGCGGGTGGCGCCGCTTTCTCCATTTCAAGACGCGAGACTCGTCATGCGAGACGCACCCAAATGAAAAATAAATTTGGGAAAAAACACGTTGGAAATAATTCCCGCTTGACCATTCGCTGCCGCCTCTCATCCTTCACGGCTCGTGTCTGGGCGGATTGCGCTTGACCTCGGGCGAGCTCTCCGCCATTCGCGCTTCCATGCGCCAGCGGCGCAAGTCGGTGTCAAAACCGCTGCGCGTTCATGCCGCCTATTCGATCGCGCGGCGTCTCAAAGGCATGCAGTTGTTACGCAAAGGTCGTCGTATAGCGGTTTATAAGGCGATTGACGGAGAGATCGACCTCACACCCTTCGTACGGCATGCCCAACGCGTCGGTTGCGCGGTATATACGCCGCGAATTCTAAATATGCGCTCCCGCAAAATGGAGTTCGTGGCGTGGTCGCGGCAGGCCAGAGCAGTCTCCGCTCACCTATCGCGAATAAACCCGCGCCATCTCGACGTAGTCCTGGTTCCGTTAATCGCCTTCGACGTTCATGGTTGGCGCTTAGGGTTCGGTGCCGGCTTTTACGACCGCAAATTCGCCTTCATGCGTCGCGGCTTTCTTCGTCGACCCAGGTTGATCGGCATCGCCTATGACTTTCAACTCACGCAGCCGCAAACACCCAGACCCTGGGACGTCCTATTGCACGCTGTGGTGACCGAGCAACGCATCTATCCTTGCCGCACTTCCAAATTCGCTTACTTGAGACCGTAGCACCATGAACCATTGGCTCCTAAAGTCCGAACCGAGCACGTTTAGCATCGATGATTTAGCCAAGACGAAGGGTAAAACCGCCGCATGGGACGGTGTCCGTAACTATCAGGCCAGAAACTTCCTCCGCGACGAGATGGCGAAGGGCGATCAAGCGTTCTTCTACCACTCCAGCTGCGATGTTCCTGGCATTGCGGGCATCGTTAACGTCGTCCGGGAAGCGTATCCGGACGTAACCGCCTTCGAAAAGGGTCATCATCACTACGATGAAGACAGCGATCCCAAGAATCCACGCTGGTATGTCGTCGATGTACGCCTCGATCGCACATTCGATCGAATCATCACGCTCGACGAACTCAGAAAGCATGCCAACAACAAACTTAAGAACCTCTTGATACTCAAACGCGGCAATCGTTTGTCGGTTACGCCGGTTACCAAGAGCGAATGGCAGTTCATTCTGTCGCTACTCGATGCCCAATAACGCACTCTCCATGCGTTCAGATGCGTTCGCCGGCATCGCTCGACGCATCTTTGGCATGCATGGAATGCATCGCGATGTGTGATGCCGTTCCTCCGTCGAGGACAAAAACAGAGCGGGCACTTGCATGACAAATTTGTTTTATGTATATACTGCGCTCGGACTAACCCTAAACGGAGACTTGTAATCATGGCAACTAAAGGCAAAAAATCATCCAAGAAGAAAGGCGGCAAGAAAAAGGCTGCTAAGAAGAAGTAATTCTTCTGTTGGATGAGTCGATAAAGATTATGCCCGCGAAAGCGGGCATAATCGTTTTTAAACACTGGAAAAATAGACCTTTCGCGCAATCTACATTCGGAACGCAGGATCCATGAACACCGACCGCCAGAAGCAACTCGCCGCCGAAGCCGCACTCGATTTCATCCAAGACGACATGATCGTGGGTGTCGGTACCGGATCGACCGTGAACTACTTCATCGATGGTTTGGCCGCGCGAAAGTTGCGCATAAAGGGTGCCGTTTCGAGCTCGGAGGGGTCCACAGCGCGACTTAAGAAGCATCGCATCGAGGTCTTGGATCTCAATTCCACCGACGACCTATCCGTCTATGTGGATGGCGCCGACGAAACCGACGAACACCTGCGGCTAATCAAAGGCGGAGGCGGCGCGCTGACGCGCGAAAAGATCGTTGCAGCGGCATCGGAGCGATTCATCTGCATCGTCGACGACAGAAAGCTCGTTACGACACTAGGTAAGTTTCCATTGCCCGTAGAAGTGATCCCCATGGCGCGTTCGTACGTAGCTCGTCAGCTCGTGAAACTCGGCGGCCAACCGGTATTGCGGTCCGGATTTACGACCGACAACGGCAATCCCATTCTGGACGTCCACCATTTGACGATTCTCGACCCCGTCGAGCTTGAAACCGCCATCAATCAAATCGCCGGCGTGGTTTGTGTCGGCTTATTCGCGCGCCGCCCCGCCGATCTCTTGCTTATCGGCAGCGACAGCGGCGTAAAAACATTGCGGCGTTAGCGAATACCGTTGAGTAGAACGAAGAGACTGCCGACATTAGCCAAGCGTCAGATCGCTTCGACGATCTCGCGAACAAGCGACGGTCCGCGATATACAAGACCGGTATAAATCTGAACTAAATCGGCGCCGGCGGCACGCATCGCCGCCGCATCGCTTGCAGAAGCGACGCCTCCGACACCGATAATCGGCACTCCCGGCCCAACTGCGGCGCGAATCGTGCGTACCGCACGCAACGCTCGCTCCAATAACGGCACGCCACTGAGACCACCCTCCTCCCGTGCGAGGTCTGACTGCAATCCTTCGCGGCATAGGGTGGTATTGGTTGCAATGACGCCGTCGATACCGACGTCCGTTGCGATCCGTACCGCATCGACAAGCTCTATCTCATCGAGATCGGCCGAAAGTTTGATTAGAAGCGGCACATCACGCCCAGTATCTATCTTGAGTTTTTGGCGCGACTCCAGCAGCTCGGTCAGTAAACTTCGAAGGCGCTCGCCCTGCTGCAAGCGCCTGAGGTCGGCCGTATTCGGCGACGAGATATTGATCGCGACATAGTCGCAGTACGCATATATTGCCTTTAGACAATCGACATAGTCGCCAATGGCGTTGTCGAGCTGCGTCACCGCATTCTTGCCGATGTTTATCCCGCAGATGCCACGATACTCTCGCACCGAAAGTCGCCGGCACACGGAATGAACGCCGTCATTCGGAAATCCCATACGATTGATCAACGCTTGATCTTCGACCAGCCGAAAGAGACGAGGTCTCGCGTTGCCGACCTGCGGCAGCGGAGTGACCGTACCGATCTCGATAAAACCAAATCCAAGCGCGCCCAAAGCGTCCACGCTAGTGCCGTTCTTATCCAATCCGGCCGCAAGCCCCAGTCGATTTGGAAAACAAAGTCCCATCAACCGAACGGCGCCGGAAGAACGCGTCTCGACGGGCGGAATCAAACCGAACCGATATCCAAACCGCAGTCCCGCCAAACTGACGGCATGCGCAGCTTCGGGAGGAAGAGTGAAAAGCAGAGGACGGAGAAATCGGTACATCGAATAAAGCCCACCCAAGATATTCAGGTTGGTTTTTTTGTTTGACTGGGGGACTAGGATTACGAAATACATCCATGTATTTCGCCCTCCGGGCCATCGCAACAAGAAGTTGCGATGTTCAAATTTGCTCCCGGCAAATTTAGTCGAACCTAGTGCTAGGTTCTCATCCTAGTTCCGCATCCAAAACTGCAAAGCCCGCCTTCGGCGGGCTTTGGATTTTGGCTGGGGGACTAGGATTCGAACCTAGGTAAACGGAGTCAGAGTCCGTTGTCCTACCACTAGACGATCCCCCAAGAGAAGCGGCTAGATGCTGCGGCCTAGCTACTAGCTAGAGTAAAAGAGGTGCGTCGACTTTCCGAGCGCTGCATTCGAATTTACGGCTGAAGACAGGATTTCCGAAATCTGGCTAGCGGCTAGTGACTAGCAGCTAGCGACTCAAGGTCAGCGGCGAGTAATCGCCGCTGACCTTGGCAATTAGCGCTTCGAGAACTGCGTACCGCGACGAGCTTTACGGAAGCCAACCTTCTTACGCTCGACTTCGCGCGCATCGCGAGTCACGAATCCGGCATCGCGCAGCGGCTTGCGGAGCGTTTCATCGTATTCGATAAGCGCGCGGGTCAGACCGTGGCGAATTGCGCCCGCTTGGCCGGTGTTGCCGCCTCCGGAAACGGTGACTTTCACGTCGAAGTCGTTTTCCATTTTCACGACTTCGAGCGGCTGCCGCACGATCATGCAGGAGGTCTTACGGCCGAAAAATTCATCGAGAACGCGATCGTTGATGACGATCTTGCCGCTGCCCTTGCGCAAAAAAACGCGTGCGGTGGAAGTCTTGCGGCGGCCGGTGCCGTAGTTCGTGGATATCGCCATGAGTGTCTCGCGTACTGCTTATTCGAGAGGAGAAGAGTTAGAGCTCTAGATTCTTAGGTTGCTGCGCGCTGTGCGGATGAGCGCTGTCGGCAAACACGTGTAACTTCTTGAACATCTTTCGGCCCAGCGGGTTCTTGGGCAGCATGCCTTTGACGGCAAATTCGATAGCCCGCTCCGGGTGTTCGTTGAGCAGCTTTTGCAAGCTGGTCGTCTTGAGATTACCGAGGTAGCCGGTGTGATGGTGATAGAACTTGTCGGTCAGCTTACGGCCCGTCACTTTCACTTTGCCGGCGTTAATGACGATGATGTTATCCCCGGTATCGGCATGGGGCGTGTACTCGGCCTTGTGCTTGCCGCGCAACCGGAATGCCAATGCCGAAGCCAAACGGCCCAAGGTTTTGTCGGCAGCATCAACGACATACCAATCGCGACGAATCGTGGCCGCGTTGGCGAAAACGGTCTTCATTCTGAACTCCCGGAACTGACAAGGCACCCGGCGGTTTCAATGCCCTGGCGCGAAAGGGCGGCGAGTTTAAAGGACGCCCCCCCTGGTTTGCAACGCAGGTTTGCAACGAACCGGAAAATCTGGGGAAACGAGGACTTAGGGCTCAAACCGGCTCCCGGCCCGCTCCCGGTGTACCATCCGTGCCCATGACTCAAGAAAACACTTTATATAAGTGTAAGGCGGCAGACGCACCCAGTCTTCCCGGGTCCGGCTCGGCGCCCAGACCCCAATTGCAGCCCAGACTGGCCGAACGAAGGTCCATAACCCCCATTGATCGCCTTATCGGGGGTGTTGACCAGGCTCTGCGCACCCTGGCGGGGGTTCATGCCTCTTCTCGACCATACCCCGCCGAGGGGATCGTGGACACCCTGGCAAACCCAGCAAATCGCCGGCAAGCAGCACGTTTGATGCGAATCAATCACTCCGGGGAAGTCGCCGCGCAAGCCCTTTATGCAGGTCAAGCCCTTACCGCGCGAGAGCTAGGTGTCCAAGCATCCATGGTCGCGGCGGCACAAGAGGAAACCGATCACCTTGCATGGTGTTCCGCACGCATCGGCGAACTCGAGGGGCGCACGAGCATTCTCAATCCTTTTTGGTATGCAGGGTCGTTTGTAATCGGCGCACTGGCCGGTTTGGCCGGAGATAAAACCAGCTTGGGATTCGTCGCCGAAACGGAAAAGCAAGTCGGACAACACTTAGACGCGCACTTGCGGCAACTGCCGGTCAGCGATGCGCGGACGCGGTCAATTCTCGAACAAATGAGCATCGATGAAGCGCGGCACGGGACTCATGCCATGCAAGCAGGCGGAGAACCGTTACCGAAGCCGATGCGCGCGCTCATGAAATTCACGTCGAAAATCATGACTCGCACGGCGTACTACCTTTGACTTGCTTGAACGTGAACGAAGGTTTGAGCAAGCCTGCGCGACACTGTTTGCCGCGTGGGATGTTCGCCTAAATCACGATAAATGCTTGCGGTGACGCGCATCCTGTATTAAAACGCGTGGCGTGACGACGCTTATGTCATGCATTGATATTGAATTCCGAGCGAAAACCGTCGAAAACCGAACGCCCAGAACAATATTCAACCGCCACCCTCCAACCCAACCGAAGGTATATCTATGGAAGAAGCTGCGCGCCCCTTAAGCGATATTCCGGCAATTAACCGCTTCCTAAGCTATTGCCGAATCCGCACGGTGCCCAGCAAGACGGTGATCATCCACGCCGGCGACTTGCCCGACGTGCTGTATTACATCGTCAGCGGCTCGGTCGAAGTCATGATCGAAGACGAGGAAGGCAACGAAATGGTGCTCGCCTACCTCAACAAGGGACAGTTCTTCGGCGAGATGGGGCTTTTCTACGAACAACCGACGCGCAGTGCCTGGGTACGAACCCGCCAGCAATGCGAACTCGCCGAAATGACCTACCCCCGCTTCCGCCAACTCGCCGCCGAGAGCCCAGGTCTCGTTTTCGAACTCGCCACACAGTTGGCGACCCGTTTGGACCGCACCAATCGCAAGCTCGGTGACTTGGCCTTCGTCGATGTCACCGGCCGTGTTGCACACGCAATCATGGATCTTTGCAGCGAACCCGATGCCATGACGCACCCGGAAGGCATGCAAATCAAAGTCAGCCGTCAAGAACTCTCGCGCCTCGTGGGCTGCTCCCGCGAAATGGCGGGCCGTGTGCTCAAGGTTCTCGAAGATCAGGGTTTATTGCGCGCCACCGGCAAGACCATCGTCGTCTTCGGCGCCCGCCCGAAACAACGCACCAAACCGATGTTGGCTACGCGCACCGCAGTTCCCGCACAGCGTGAACGCACGGCGCAAGTGGACGACGAGGACGATGAGGACGACGACGAATAAGAACCGGGATTCGTCAGAGTAAGGATTTGCGCTGACAAATTTCGAATCGCGGGTTCGAATCACGATCTCTAATTTCGGTTAGCTTTCGCGCCCTTTCGCTATCTCCCGGCGCATCCCCGCAATCGTCGTTTTGTAGTCCTGCGCGCCGAAGATGGCGGATCCAGCAACGAAGGTATCGGCACCGGCCTTCGCAATCGCAGCGATGTTGTCGGTCTTCACGCCGCCATCGATCTCAAGACGAATCTCGCGGCCGCCCTCTTCCACGTGCTGGTCGATGCGCTTGCGCACCGCCGCGAGTTTTTTGAGCGCCGAAGCGATGAACTTCTGCCCGCCAAACCCCGGATTCACCGACATGAGCAAGATCATGTCGATCTTGTCCATGACATGGTCGAGATAAGAAAGCGGCGTGGCCGGATTGAAAACCAATCCCGCTTTGCACCCCGACTCCTTGATCAAACCCAAGGTCCGATCGATGTGATCGCTCGCCTCCGGATGAAACGTGATGTAACTCGCTCCCGCTTTTGCGAAATCGGGAACGATCCGGTCCACCGGTTTCACCATGAGATGCACATCGATAGGCGCCGTCACGCCATGCTTCCGAAGTGCTTCGCAAACCAAAGGCCCGATGGTGAGATTGGGCACATAGTGATTGTCCATGACGTCGAAATGGACGATATCCGCGCCTGCTGCAAGAACGTTGCTAACCTCTTCGCCCAAACGCGCGAAGTCGGCGGAAAGAATAGAAGGCGCGATCCAGGGTGGTTGCATGACAGTTCATCGATGAAAGTTGTTCGCATGGAAACAGCCTTCGAGCATCGAGTCAACTGGATCACGCGCACCCTCATCGTCACTGCAGCGCGTTGAGAATTGCTCATCGTCACCCCGGCGGAGGCCGGGGTCCATGCTTTACCGTCTCGTTTCGAAATAGATCCCGGCCTCCGCCGGGATGACATTGCTCCTATCGTCGCAATGTCACTTCATTCCCCGGGCTTCGCGAATCGCTTCATAGGCCGCGCGAATTTGGCGAGTTTTTTCTTCGGCCACGGTCTTCATGGATTCGGGCAATCCGTTCGCGGCGAGTTTGTCCGGATGGTTCTGGCTCATAAGCCGGCGATACGCTTTGGTGATGTCCGCATCGCCCGTCTGCGCGTTCACGCCGAGTACGCCGTAGGCATCCTGCAGCGAGTCATGCGCAGTACGCCGATAGGCCGGTCCGGACCCTGATCCAGAGGCGCGCTGCATCCTCAGGATCGCTTCCATTTGCACCAGCTCGAACTCCGACACGCCGAGCGCCTGGCAGACCCGCACCAGCATTGCCCGTGCAGGCGCATGCAAGCCGTCGCCGAGCAAAGCGGCTTGCAGTTGCACTTGAATGAACATCCGCCGCAAATCGCTGCGATCGCCGAGCACTTCACTCAACTGCGCTAGCGTGCCCTGCAGAGGAAAGTCGTTGGCCTTGCCTTCGGTAAACAAGCCGATGGCGCGACGCACGTCCGCCTCGCCCAAACGAAACTGCGTCATGACGGCGCGGGCAGCGCGAATTTCTTCTTCGGACACGCGTCCGTCGGCTTTCGCCACATGCCCCATCGTTTGGAAGGTCGCGCGAAAGAAGGCTTCAGGCACCGCGCGCGGGTTGCCTTGCGTCCGTTGCGCAGCCTGCGTATCGAAATAATGACCGATAATCACGCCGACCAATAACCCAAACGGGTGTCTCGTCAGGAAATAACCGATCAGCGCCCCTATGGCTTTGCCATACCATCCCATCCGTTCTTGAACCTCGCGATGCGCGTTGCCACAATGCAGCGCATGTTATCAGCCCCCTTGTCCATCAGGCGCCGCCACCTACCATGACCGCACTCCCCCTTTCCCCGCCCATGATCGAATCGGGTTTGCGCGGACTAAAACGCCTGCATCAAGGCAAGGTGCGCGATCTATATGAAATCGATGCGGATCACATGTTGATCGTAACGACGGATCGGTTGAGCGCCTTCGACGTCGTGCTGCCCGATCCGATTCCGGGCAAGGGACGCGTCTTGACGGAACTGGCGAATTTTTGGTTTCGGCGCACCGCTCACCTCATTCCCAATCAACTCGCCGACTACCCGCTCGAAAAAGCCGTCCCCGATGCAGCGGAACGCGCATTGATCGTCGATCGCGCGATCGTCGTAAAAAGACTAAAGGCCCTGCCGATCGAAGCCATCGTACGCGGCTACCTGATCGGATCCGGCTGGAAGGAGTATCAATCGAGCGGTTCGGTCTGCGGAATTAAATTACCTCCCGGACTCAAGCTAGCCGAGCGGCTCCCCAAGCCGATCTTTACGCCGACCACCAAGGCAGCGCTTGGCGAACACGATGAAAACATTTCCTTCGCGGAAACCGAAAAACTCATCGGTGACGTCCTCGCCGCGAAGCTCCGCGATCAAGCCATTGCACTCTACGAATTCGCCGCCGAGCATGCACTTCGGAGAGGCATCATCATTGCCGACACGAAATTTGAATTCGGACTCGATCGAACCGGCAACTTGGTGCTTATCGATGAAGCGCTCACACCGGACTCTTCGCGCTTTTGGCCGGTCGACACCTATCGATCGGGAATCAGTCCGCCGAGCTTCGACAAGCAATACATCCGCGATTACCTGGAAACGCTGACCTGGAACAAGCGTGCACCCGGACCTAGCCTGCCGGCCGAAGTGATTGCGCGTACGAGCGAGAAGTATCAAGAAGCGCTGCGTCGTTTGACGGAGTAGCGAACCCATGGGAGACGGAACGGAGGATGTTCACCATGCTCCCATGAGCGCCGACGCACAAGCAACCCGCATCGCCGACCTGGAACGGCAGATCGCCGTGCTCAAAGAACTGAATGCGAACACGATGCAGGAATTGGACGCGTTCGCTTACGCGGTATCGCACGATCTCCGCGCTCCGCTTCGCAGCCTCTCCGGCTTTAGCCAAGCCTTGCTCGACTTCGACACGACCGATTCGACCAAAACCCGTCACTACCTTGAACGCATTCAGCAAGCGAGCCGCAAACTTTCCGAATTGATCGATGCGCTGTTGTCGGTATCGCGCGTGTCTCGAGCGGAAATGCATTGCCGAAGCGTCGATCTAAGCAAGCTCTGCAGCGACACTGCTGCCGTCGTGACTGCAAAGCACCCAGACCGCACCATCGGCATTACGATCGCGCCCGGCCTTAAAGCCTACGGCGACCCGCGTTTACTCGGGATGGCGATCGAAGCGCTGCTCGAAAATGCCTGCAAATTCACCGTGACGCAGCCTACGACCGTCATCGACATAGGCCAAACGGACGCTGGGGAAGTGTATATGACGGACAACGGGGTCGGATTCGATCCCGCCTATGCGGAAAAGCTATTCAAGCCGTTCCAGCGTTTGCACAATGACGCGCGCTTTCCCGGCATAGGGATCGGACTTGCGACCGTGCAGAGGATCATCGCGCGACACGGCGGCAAGATTCGGCTCGAAGGCAAGCCGAACGAAGGCGCCACTGCGTTTTTTCTACTGCCAATTCCTCAGGGAACGCCTACCTCGTCTCCGGCGTAAGATTCCGGTCCGGCCTGCTATCCGCGAGCCAATTTCAGCGCATTCAAGAGTCAGAACAGTGAGTGCTCTCGACGATCTCAGCATCCATTCGGTGAGTCGCGTTCTCATTATCGAGGACTCGCTGGCCGACGCCGAACTCGCCGCCGAAGTGCTCATGAACACCTGGCCGCAACTTCGGTGGCAGTGCGTCGCCGGCGAGGCGGAATTCCGCGACGGCCTTGCCTGGCAACCCGACGTCATCATCGCCGACTACGAGGTCCCCGGCTTCGGCGCCGTCGCCGCTCTAGGCGTACTCCACGAACTCGGCAGCGAAATCCCGCTGATCGTCTTTACCGGCGCAGTGACCGAAGAAACGGTCGTGCGCTGCATGCGCCTGGGCGCCGCCGATTATCTCCTTAAGGATCGGCTCACGCGCTTGGGTCCCGCCGTATCGAACGCGTTGCGCATGCGCATGGAACGCGACGAGAAGCGAGCCATCGAACAAACGCAGCGCCGATTGGCGGAAGTGAACAGCGCCATCTTGAGCTCGATGCCGGCACACGTGGCGCTGATCGATGCCGACGGTCGCATCGTGGCGGTAAACGAAGCATGGCAGCGCAACGGCGCTCCGCTCAGCTTCGACGACCCGGCTTGCAAGATCGGTGAATCTTATTTAGAGGTTTGCAAGCGAGCTGCTTCGAGCCATCCGGGCGATACCGTGCAAGTCGTGCAAGGCCTCACCGCCCTCCTCGAAGGTCGGCGCGGCCACTTTACGATCGAGTACGCGCGTCACGCCGGCCCTGAAAAGCGCTGGCTGCGCATGATGGCTACGCCGGTAAGCCGCGGCGGACGCAGCGGCGCCATCATCATGCATCTCGACGTCACCGACCGCCGGCTTGCCGAGGAACAACTGAAGATCAACGGGAACGCATTGCGGCATCTTTCCGAAGGCGTGGTGATTACCGATCGCGAGATGCGCATCGTCACGGTCAATAAAGCCTTCGTCACGCTCACCGGCTACAGCTCGGAAAAAGCGCTGGGACGCACACTGGCGGAATTGATCGTCGGCGACGAATCGGGCAAATCGCTCGACAGCATTCGCATGACCGTCGCGCAGCAAGGCGGGTGGAAAGGCGAATTGCGCACTCGGCGCAGCAATGGCGAGCAATTTCCCGGCTTATTCAGCTTTAGCGCGGTACGCGACGTCAGCGGCGCCGTGGAGCATTTCACCGCCGTGTTCGCCGATCTTTCGACCTTCCGCGAGTTCGAGCGCCGCATCGAATACTTGTCGCAGAACGACGCATTGACCGGCCTGCCGAATCGCGCCGCCTTGGCGGACAGGGTGCAGACGACCATCGATACGGCGCGCGTCAGAGGTGCGACATTCAACTTGTTCGTCGCCGAACTCGACGGATTCAAGAACGTCAACGACACCGTCGGCCATGCGGCCGGCGATATGCTGCTGAAAGCGGTTGCCGAGCGCATGCATCTCCTATGCGCGTCGAACGACGTCCTGGCGCGTTTGGGCGGCGACGAGTTCGGCGTGCTGGCGCTGGATAGCGGACTGACGGACGGCGAGCGCGCCAACGAACGACAGCGCCTTGCCGAACGCATCCGCACGACCATCGAGCGACCGTTTCGCGTCGCCGGTCAAGACATTTTCGTTACCGCCAGTGTCGGAGTTAGCCGCTATCCGCAAGACGGCTCAGACTTCGAATCCCTTCTGCGCGCCGCGAATGCCGCGGTCTTTCGCGCCAAACAACTCGGCAGCAATACGGTTTCGCTGTATTCGCCGGACATGAACGTCGCGTCGCTCGAGCGCTTTACCCTGCAGAACAGCCTGCCGCACGCACTAGCGCGGCAAGAATTGCTGCTCGAATACCAACCCACCGTCAGTTTCGCCAACGGAAAAGTGAGCGGGGCCGAAGCGCTGCTGCGCTGGCGCCATCCGCAACTCGGACTGATCGCGCCGACCCGCTTCGTCGGGCTCGCCGAAGATACCGGCCTCATCGTTCCCATTGGCGAATGGGTCTTGCGCACTGCTTGCGCTCAAGTGAAGCGGTGGGTGGCAAGCGGCTGGCAGGACGCCACCGTGGCCGTCAATCTATCGGCGCGCCAGTTCGCCCAGCCCAATCTGGTCGCGCGCATTCGAGATGCCCTCGAGGCCGCCGACATCGAAGCATGGCGGCTGCGCTTGGAAGTCACCGAAAGCATGGTGATGAACGATCCGGACTCTGCCATCGGCATTCTCAAGCACATCTCGGGCATGGGCGTGCAAGTTGCGCTCGATGATTTCGGCACCGGCTATTCGTCGCTCAGTTACCTGAAGCGCTTTCAGTTGCGATGCCTCAAGGTCGACCGCAGCTTCGTCGACGGCGTCCCGGACGACGTGCAGGACGAATCGATCGTGCGGGCGATCGTCGCGCTCGGTAAAACGCTTGGCCTCAAGATCATCGCCGAAGGCGTCGAAACCATGGCGCAGGCCGAATTTCTTCATACGGCAGGATGCGACGACGGACAGGGCTACTACTACTCGCAAGCCACCTCGCCGGGCGAAGTCCGTGCACTAGCCGCAAGCGCCTTTCCACATGCGGCCGGTAATTTGCAGGCACAGCTGGATTTCGCGCTGCAAAGCGCATAAGAATGAAATAACTGGCGGATGCGGGTAGTGAATTCTGAACTATCCCCTATCCCCTATCCCTAACGTAGCTAGCGAATCGAACCACAGCCGATCGTTTGCGCTAACATCCGCCATCGGCACTGGCGGACTGGCAAGGAGCGCGTGCCCTCCAATTTATAAAGAGCGCTATAGATAGCGAACGAACGCGTACTCCTGCATGTCATCAACTGACGAAAGCGCCGAAGTATCGAACGCTCCGCTCGTTCAATCGCCGAACCGCGCGGTGGTATGGTCGCAAAGATCGCTGGCCGGCGCCGCGGCCGCAACGATGATCGCACTGCTCCTCTGGCACGAATTTGCGCCGGCCTCGCTCGGCATGCACACCAAAGCCTTTCCGTGGCCCGTGACCTTCGGTGTCTTCTTGATGCTCGCCGTTGCAGCGCTGTGGTCGATTGAACTTCAGCAACGCCGCCTAGCCGCCGTACTGATTGCACCGGTCGGAATCGCCGTTACCGCCACCATCGTCGGGTGGGTGTTTGGCGTCGCGGCGCCGTTCGGGTACACGTTGTTCGGCGATCAGAGCCTCTTGCCGACGTGGTTTCCACCCAAAGCAGCCATTGAAGCCGCAATACCGCTCGCCCTGATGTCGCTCGCCATCTGTTTTCTTTCCATCGAACGGTTCGCGCTCAGTGCGATCCCTTTTGCATGGGCAACGGGCGTACTCTTGATCGCCGTACCGCCGATCCGATTCATCGCACAAGCCGCATCGACAACCTCCATTGCGGGCTTTCTACGCACCCATTCCGCGGAACTTGCGCTGACCCTGGCGCTCGTGTTGACGGGAATCGCCTTCGTGCATTCCCGGAAAGTAGGCGGTTCGGTAGGCGTCGAACGCGGCGCGCGCTGGCGTACGCTGCTATTGGTCGCCGCCGTAGCCGCAACCTTGGAACTTTGGTATGCCGTTCGCGCCGCGGAGATTCGCCAATTGCATTCGGACGTCGAGTTCGCGCTCGAAGAATCCGTTCGCGCTTATGAGGCGGGATTCAAGGACTACGTCGAGGACGCAGACCGCCTATGGCAGCACTGGCGCAATATGCAGTGGCAAGTTACCGATGAGGTATTCCTACGCGACGCGGGCGATTTCATGCGTATGCAGCGGGCTGTAGCTGCCATCGCGATGTTCGACGCCAACGGCCACGTCCTCAAAATGGCGCGACGCATGCTGTCCGCCGATGCACTGCCACATGCCGAAGATCGTGTCATCCTCGGCGGGTCGAATGAAATGCGGCGTTATGTTTCCGATAGCGCTGCCCACGAGACGATGATCAGGGACGCCTTCGCTAACAAGTCACCCCAACAAAAAACGATCGCGGTGCCGGACGGCGCCCACCTCACGGACACCCTATCGCCGGTCTTCGCGCTGACCGGCGAACCGCTAGGCGCATTTCAATTGCTGTATCGACAGGATCTCAACATTGCCCAGCTTCTTGAAAACATCGCGCCGGACTTTCACATTCGGCTGCGAATCGGCAATGAAGTGATCTTCGATCGCCCGCCCCGCGAAGGCATCGACGAGCGCGAATCCCACTTTTCGATTTCATCGGCGCCGACGCTTGCGGGTCCCACCGCCTACCTCTTCGAAATCGCCCCCGGCCCCAAGATTATCGAGCGCGCACTGGGCATCACCCCGTTCTTAGTGCTGCTGTTCGCGTGGGTAGGCCTCTTGCTGCTCATGCTGGCGCTCTTTAACGAGCGCCGCGTGCAGACGCTGTATCGCGATCGCGAACGCATCCTCGACCAATCGCTGGACATCATTTGTACGCTCGACGCGGACGGCCGGTACGCGACCGTGAACGAGGCGTCGATTCGCATTCTTGGCTACCGTCCTGCAGAAATGCTCGGACGCCCCTATTCCGACTTCGCCCATCGGGACGATCTTCCCCTGCTCAACGAGGTATGGAAGAGCGCACGGTCGAACAGTCAGCCGCTCAATCTTCCGGTGCGTTTCGTTCATCGCAGCGGGCGAACGGTCTACTTACAAGGTAACGCGCACTGGTCACCGAGCGAATCCCTGTTCTATTGCGACATGCGCGACGTCACCTCCGAACACGAATCGCAATTGCGCCGACAGCACGCGGAAAACACGTTTCGGATCGGCGTCGCGCAAGCCGGCTGTGCCGTTTACGAATATCAACCCAATCCGGCCCACTCCGGCGGCGGCTCCATCGAATGGGTCGGCGCGATTCGCGCGCTCATCGGTTACGAACCTGAAGAGCTGTCGGCGGCCGGGTTTCAAGGTTGGATGCAGCTCATCCACCCGGAAGACGCCGCCCACGTCCGTCAAATACTGCAACGCTGTCTCGCGACGCGGCAGCCGCACACCGTCGATTATCGATTGAAACGCAAGGACGGCAGCTACGTGCCGGTGCTGGATCGCGGACGCCATTTGGCGGACGACACGACCGGAATGCCGCGCATGATCGGCGCGCTCATCGACTTAACCGCGATTAGGCAGCAGGAAATCGCGCTCCGTCGCAGCGAAGAGCGCTATCGAATCATCGCGAATCAAGTGGGCGCCGTCATCATCGAACGCGAAACGGCGAGCGGACGCATCCGTGTCTTCGGACCGGCCGAGCAAATTTTCGGCTATACCCGGGAACAACTCGAAAGCCGGCCGCTTAACCGCAACGACACGATGATTCATCCGGACGATCGCGCGCATTTCTTTGCCGCCGTGGACGAAGCCGAGCGCACGCTATCGAGTTACTACGTGGAGCACCGGCGCCGGCATCGCGGCGGTCACTACATCTACATTGCCTCGCGCGGCGTGGTGCTTCCGGGGGCCGATGGACGCGCCGAACGAGAGGTGATCGCCATCACCGACATCAGCGAGCGCAAGCAAGCCGAAGTGCGCTTGCAGGAAAGCGAAGAGCGCTTCCGTCTCGCGGCGGAACAGGCCGGGCAAATCGTCTATGAATTCATTCTCGCCGCCAACTTGCAGATCATCGAACTGCGGTTCGCCGGCGCCACCGAAAAAGTAGTGGGCTATACCGCGATGGAACTGCGCGAAATGCAGTTCCAGGATCGATTCTTCCTGATCCATCCAGATGACATTCCGTCGATTCGCGCCTCGGGAAACCAAGAGGCCGCCGGCAACGAGCAGTTCAATATCGAACACCGCATACGGCATCGCGACGGTCATTACGTGCACGTCGAGAATCGCGGCGCCGTAAAACGCGATACCGCTGGCAATATCATCGGCATTGTCGGCATGCTGCTCGACATCACCCTGCGGCGCGCCGCGGAAGCCGACCGGCAGCAATACACCGCCCAGTTGCACTCCCTGTCGGAAATCGCGCACAAAGTCGGTTCGTTACTGTCGTCGCACGAGCTGCTCAAATTCTTAACGACGTCGATGCGCGGCTTATTGGGCGCGAATGCGGCGGCCGCTACGGTCATCGATCCTCAGGTTACGCCCTTCGATGTCGTTGCCGCGTCGTACGCAGATCACTATGGCGCGCAGCGAAGCGCACCCGCGCTCTTAAGTCCCGCCGCATTGCATTCGAAAGTGCGCGAGTCGAATACGCCGCTTCGCTACACGACCCAGCAAATGGCCGACGATCCGGTTCTGGCGAGTCTCTTGCAGCGCGATGGTCTCAAGCAACCGCTCCGCGGTTGGATGGGCGCGCCGCTTATTGCTCGCGACGGCGTCAATCTCGGATTCATCGAGATCGCCGACAAAGTCGACGGCGAGTTTACCGAGAGCGATTTACAAGTATTGAATCAGCTCGCCGGTCTTGCATCGGTCGCCGCCGAAAACATTCGCTTGTATGCAACCTTGGAAGAACGCGTCGCCGCGCGCACCCGCGAATTGGAAATCAGCAATCGTGAACTCGAGGCGTTCAGTTATTCGGTATCGCACGATCTGCGGGCCCCCTTGCGCGCGATCGCCGGATTCTCCAGCATTCTTGAAAGCGACTACAGCAATTCGCTGGACGGCGCGGCACGGCGTTATTTACAGCGCATTACCGCCGGCGTCGAACGCATGGCGAACCTCATCGACGATCTCTTGAGCCTCGCGCGCGTCAGCCGCGCCGATCTGAAGCGCGAACCCGTCGACGTCAGCGCTCTGTCCAAGTCCATCATCAAGCGGCAATTGGAGCGCTATCCGAGCAGGACCGTGGACGTGGCGGTCGATTCGCGCATGCAAGCCATCGCCGATCCGCGGCTTGTCGAAGTCGCGCTCGAAAACCTGGTCGAGAATGCCTTGAAATTCACCGGCACTCGACAGGAAGCCAAAATTCACGTCGGGCACCGCCGAGTGGACGGCCGCCCGGTGTTCTATGTCGCCGATAACGGCGTGGGGTTCGATCCCAAGTATGCGAGCAACCTTTTCGGCGTGTTCCAGCGTCTGCATTCGGCCAGCGATTTTCCGGGCACCGGCGTCGGACTTGCGACCGTGCAACGCATCGTGCAGCGCCACCACGGCCGTATTTGGGCAGAGGCCGAAACGGATCGCGGCGCCACGTTTTACTTCACCTTGGCGAACGAAGCATGAACGCAACCGTTAAGAGCTCTGTATGACGATGCACAAACATGGCCCCATCTTGCTCGTCGAAGACAACGTCGACGATGAGGAATTGACCTTGCGCAGTTTGAAGCAATGCAATCTCGCCAATGAAATCGTCGTGGCGCGGGACGGCGTCGAAGCGCTCGAATACCTGCACAGCGAGCAAGCCAACGTCACCCAACTGCCTTCCGTCGTGATCCTGGACCTCAAGCTGCCGAAAATCGACGGACTCGGCGTGCTCAAGCGCATTCGCGAACACGCGCGCACGCGCACGCTTCCTGTTGTCGTCCTCACCTCGTCGGCCGAGGATTCCGATATCCTCGCGACCTACGACTTGGGCGGCAATAGTTACGTCCGCAAGCCGGTTCGAATGGACGACTTCACGCGCGCGACAGCACAGCTCGGACTTTACTGGACGATCGCCAATCTGACGCCGGCGGTGTGAGGGACCTCTGCTAAGCTGCACCCATGCTCCCCAATCTCTTCAATCGGATTGAACGGTACCTATTCGACCATCGCGCCGAATCGCGCGCGGTAGCGCCACTTCGCTACGTTTATGCGATCGCGCACGATTTGTTGCAAGACGAACTGACGCTGCGCGCGATGAGCCTCGTGTACACCACACTGCTCTCGGTGGTTCCGCTACTGGCGCTGTCGTTCTCGGTCTTGAAGGGACTCGGCTATCACCGCGACCTGGAACCGGTGCTCTATCAATTCCTGCAACCGCTCGGCGACAAGGCGTTTACGCTGACCAGCCAAACGATGGAATTCGTCGAGAATGTCCGCGGCGGCGTGCTGGGATCGCTCGGTTTGTTCTTCTTGCTCTACACATCGATCTCGATGATTCAGAAGATCGAAGCAAGCTTCAATTACGTGTGGCGAGTCAAGGAACCGCGGGGCCTCGGCCGCCGCGTGAGCGAATACGTCAGCGTCTTGCTCATCGGGCCCGCGTTAATCATCGCTGCGCTCGGTATGCTGGCGACGCTTCGCGACCATCAAGTGGTCAAGGCGATCGCAAACATCGCGCCGTTCGGCGCCATCTTGCTCGGGCTGTCCAAAGCAACTCCTTACGTGCTGGTTGCGAGCGTGTTTACGTTCCTATACGGCTTCGTGCCCAACACCAAGGTGCAATTGCGCGCGGCGCTCATCGGAGGGGTAACCGCCGGCTTTCTATGGACGGCAAGCGGCATGCTGTTCGCTTCGTTCTTTAGCGGTACGAAAGGCACTTTGCTGATCTATGCCGGTTTTGCCATCGCGATTATGGCGTTGATCTGGCTGTATTTGTCTTGGCTCATCCTATTGGTAGGCGCACAGCTCGCCTTCTACGTGCAGCATCCTTTTAGTTTGCGGCCCGGCGCGGGCGCGCTGCACCTCACACCCCAGCTTGCGGAACGCCTGGGGCTGTCCACCATGTATCTGCTCGGGCTGGAATACGCGAAAGACATCGACCAACAACGTCAGCGGTATACGCTGAATACGCTGGCGGATCGTCTGTTTCTTCCGAGTGCAGTGCTCGCACCGATCATCGCACGACTCGTCCAGGCGAACTTGGTCGTGATTGCGGAAGACGACAGCCTGATACCGGGCCGCGATTTAAGCTCGATCCGCTTGACCGATATCCTCGATAGCGTGCGAACTTCGATCGACGCTGCGGCCGCTCAAGTGCGTTCGCTGACCGAAGCGGACGCGATCGCCCGCCAGGCTGAGGACGCAATGCGCGCAAGCTTGCGCCCGAATACCTTGAAGGAGTGGGTGGAGAACAGTTCAAAAAAGGCGTAGCCGCCACGTGGGATTGCTCGCCACGTCGATGATGGAGTGGCGTTGCAACCACTGCCGCGCATCGTCGGCATCGCGCTGAAACCAAGCCTCCGCCGAACCCAGCCGAAACGTGTAACCCCACTCGTCCATCTCGGCGAACATTCTTGCGCGATTCATTCCCGGAACATGATCGGCCAAAAGAATTTGCAAGTAGCACACGGCGTTCTCTTCGGCATGATCGCCGCCGGCATCCTGAACCAATCGTTCGCGTCGCGTCGCGTCCATGCAAACGAAGTGACACCCCTCGTGCAATGCCGAGTGAATCGGCGTCGACTCGCGCACGTAAAGGACGGTGCCGATCAAACCGGCTTCGTGCTCGCCCCAGTAGGATCCGGGAATCTCTGCGGTTGCCGCAACCAGCTTGAGCTGAAGGGCATAGCGCTCGAACAACGCGGCCAAGGTATCGCGGGCCACATCGCCAACTAATAACATTACTGGGACAACGTTGCTGGGATGAGGTTATTGGCGAGCGGCGTTGAGAACGAAGGTCATGACTCGCAGCAACGCGGCGAAGCGCATTTGCAACGCCAGACGATCCGGTTGCAAGCCGCGCTTGGAATCGACGGCCAACGACTCGATTTCAGTAGCGACATCGCTGACCAAGTTGAAGCCGAACATGGCGCCGCTCCCGCGGATGCGGTGCGACAGCACTTCGATCGCTTTGACCGTCGCTTCGTCCCCGCCGGGAATACGCTCCACCAATCCGTTTAGTTCCTCCAGCTCGCCGGCGGTGCGCACTAAATAGCGCTGAGCCAATTCGGCCATGCGGATTTCCATCTCCTGGCCGCCCTGCGTGTTCTGATCAGGGTTGTTCTGCCCAGAGGTGCTCCCGGTTGACTCGTTCATGGCGTCGCCGCCCATAGTTCTTGCACGCGCTGACCCAATTGCATGGGATCGAAGGGCTTGGAGATGACGCCGATGGCGCCCATTTTCATGAACCGGTCGACTTCCTGGGGCAACGCCTTCGCCGTCATGAAAATCACCGGAAGATCCTTTAAGTTTTCGTCGTTGCGCATTTGCGCAAGCGTGGCGGGACCGTCGAGGCCCGGCATCATCACGTCGAGCAATACCAAATCCGGACGCAAGAGCGGCAATTCCTGCAATGCTTGAACGCCTGACGGACAGGAACGAACCGTTAGGCCCGGTACGAGACCGAGTGCCATTTCGACGATTTCCCGAATATCGGGTTCGTCGTCGACATAGAAAATACTGGTAAGCGGACGCGAGGGCATGATTCACTCCTGCGTTTCTGGCTGCGCGCCCGCGGGTTTTGCGCTCGCCTGTTTTGCACTCGCCAGGCGGCGCAACACTTGGGCTGCCAACTCACGCGCCAAAGCTTGTTGCATCGTGCGTTGCTCGCGCTCTTTTGCGAGCACCGCCGTCGTGTCGTAGCTGTAGTTGGCGGCCAACTCCGCGTGCTGCGGCGGAAGCACTTCGGCACCGGCGACCTCGAAAGAATAGTCGACTGCGTAATACACCTGAAACTCCTCCGCCGTGTTGCGCGCCGAAACGGCCGCAACGCGCTGCCCGGCGGCTTCCTTCCGAATGCGTATCACCGCTCCCGCGGCCGAACTGGATAGAGGCACTTGAACTCCTCCCTCTAACAACGCTTTCCGCAATTCGCGATAAAAATCGGTGTACTCATCGTCAGCCGCGATATAGGTGGTCGCCAACGTCGTCGGGAGCCTTAGGTTGCCGCGCAAATGCCAACCGCACGCAGTAAACGTCGCCGCGATGGCGCCCAATGCGACGACGGCGAGGATATTTGCCATACCGTCTAAAAGCCGCTTTCGTCTCACACTGAAACCCGATTAAGGAACGGATTCGCATCATGCCACGATTCACTACCACCAACACTCGAAGCCATTAAGTCACTCACTAGCTGCCAGCTCCAGTCGGAATTCCGAATCTGGCTAGTGCCTAGCAGCCAGTCCGAATCCTCCTCATGCCGCCGTCATCACGCGATTACGGCCCGCCTGCTTGCTTGCATAGAGTCCGCGATCCGCATATTCGAGAAACACGTCGACGGAGAGCTCCAGATCGCTCGGCAACGCGCTGACGGCGGTAACCCCGATGCTCACGGTCACTTCGACCGGTCCGCAGGCAGTGAGCATCGGCACGGCCGACACCATCTGACGCAGCTTCTCCGCGACGACGATGGCGCCGTCCAAATCAGTCTGCGGCAGGACCACCGCGAATTCTTCGCCGCCGATACGCGCGCACCAGTCGATCTCGCGCGGCAATCCGAGATTAAGCCGGCGCACGAATTCGATGAGGACTTCATCGCCCACGCCATGACCGAAAGTATCGTTGATGGATTTGAAGTGGTCGATATCGAGCCCGAGCAACGACAAGGGTCCGCCGTAACGGCGCACCCGCTTGATTTCACGGCTCAAGTGTTTCGCAAAGTAGTGTCGGTTGTTCGCTCCGGTCAGCGCATCGGTGGTCGCGAGCCGGCGTTTTTCTTCGATAATGTCGCGCAACGTTTGCTCGAGCACCACGATTCGCCGGGCGGTTCGCAACCGGGCCATCAATTCCGCTTCGGTCACTCGCTTGCTGAGATAGTCGTCGGCGCCGGCATCGAGTCCGGCAACGATATCTTCTTGTCCATCGCGCGACGTGAGCAACAAAATGTAAACGTAGCCGCGAAACGAATCGGCGCGAATGGCGCCGCACAGGGCAACGCCATCCATTTCCGGCATCGCCCAATCGCTGATTACGATGGGACAGTATTCTCGATGCAACATGGCGAGCGCTTCACGGCCGCCGGACGCATTGCGCACATCAAAACCCGCCGCCTTGACGAGCACTGACAACCGCTCCAGCATCAAGGGATCGTCATCGACGATCAATACCGTCTGCCGCTGCAGATTCGCCGTGTTCGGCAGAAATATTCGGGTGGTGTCCTCTGGATTCCAAATGGTTGTCTGTTCGTGTGAGCGCATTCTTGTCGTTGCGGAAACTATTCGGTTTCCGCGTTCCGCTGCTGCAGTTCAAGACAGTGATCGGCCACCGCGTACCCTTGGCGGCAGGGAATTGCCACTTTATTCGCCACGCTCGCTTGCACGGCATGCAGGCGGCTCACCCCGCGATCGGACATGCAGCGCTGGCAGCGTCCCGCAGTAGCGAGCAAGGATTCGGCGGTTAATTCCGAGTTGTCGCTCGTTGGATCGACCGATGCGGCACCGACGCCGAGTTCGAGATGCGCCTCGCCGCCCACCAATTCACGCATTCGTTGCTGAAGCGCGCCGCGAATGCGCGAACGCACCGCAATGACTTCACGCGGCCCGGTTTCCGGCAATACGATGGCGAAGCCGAGCGTTTGCCGTCCGATCGTATCGCTGTCTTCATAAGGACCCGCCCAGTCGATATCGATTCGAATCACGCCGCGGACGGCTTCCATCAACGCCTCGTGCAATTGCGGAGTAATCACGAGGTCCTGCTTTGCTTGCGGCGCGCGATTGATTTGCACGCCCAGCATCAGCAGCGAACAGGGCCGTCGGTAGCGACGTGCGCGAGCGATTTCGGTTTGCAAGCGCGATAAAAGCTGTGTGCGGCCGTCTTCCCCGTCGCCCGCCAATTTACTGCCGATCAATGCCGCACGAGTTTGCCGCAGCGAGCGACGGAGTTCGACGGTATGAAATCCGGCACGGATACGCGAGATTAACTCCGCGTCCGGCGACTTTTTCGACAGATAGTCGTCGACGCCGGCGCCGTATCCTCGTTCGAAATCTTCACGCGTTGCCCGCACCGAGAGCATGATGAAATAGCTATCGTCGCCGCCGCGATCGCGCAATCGTTCGATTAGCTGAATGCCGTCCATCACCGGCATTTGCCAATCGGTCAAAACCAGAGGAAACCATTGCTCCTCCAGGAGCCGTAGCGCGGCTTCGCCGTTCTGCGCCGTCACCACTTCAAAGCCAGCTGCCGTCAATCGATCTGCCATCAACGACAGCTCCAACTCGTCGTCGTCGACGACCAAAATCTTGGTCGGTACGGACCGCTCGCCGGTTCGCAAAGGCGCCCGCAACTGCATCAAGTCCAACGCCGTATCCACCGCAACTCCCGCCCGGTCCGTAAACGCAACCGTGCTTGCAAAGTGCCTTGTTCCCAAAAAACAGGGACAGCGCCGACACAGCGCCTCTCTTAATGATTGGGGTACTCTCGGGCGAAGTGGCCCCCTTGAGAATGAGGCCGGCCCTCCGCAATTTCTCAGTCCTTTGCTGAACCCGTGTCGGCCGCGATCTACGTACCACGATTGCAGGCGACAATGTGAACCGGTCTACATTGGATCTGCATCGGTCCAGCAACGCTCCGCTTCAGCAATTCTCGCAAGAACCTGCCCAACGCAAGATGACGGCACCGCTCACTCAAACCGCGCACGCTCTCGGCAACATGCCGCTTTGGGCGTGGCTTGTCTTGAGCGCCGTAGTGATGTTCGCGGTGTTGGCGAGCATCGGCGCCTTGCTCGCCACCCGGCGTGCCCGCTGGATCGAAACACTGGTTGGACAACGCACCGCGGAGCTGGCGCAAATCAACGAAAAGCTGGCGGAAGAAATCTGCGATCACTTGAATACCGAACACGCGCTGGACAAAGAGCGCGAATCGTTGAAGGCGGTCCTCAACAACTTGCACGAAGGCATTCTGGTGTTGGACGCGAACGGGCAGCTGCGCATCGCGAACGGCGCAGCGCTCGACATTTACAGCCGTTTGGTCGGTGTCGAACTGGACCGAATGGATCGGTTGACACCCTTCGATTTCTACGGCTCGGCCGATCGGCGCCACGGCCGCAACGAAAATTGGCCGCATCTACGGGCGCTTGCCGGCGAGACGATCCGCGACTACGAACTCACGATCGAGCCGCACGACCGACTGCCCGCCACGTTGAGCATCAACGCCCAGCCACTGTTCACCAGCGACGGACGCCAGCATGGCGCAGTCATCGTCGTGCGAGATATCACCGACAGCAAGAAGATCGAACGACTGAAGGCGGAGTTCGTGGCGAATGTCTCGCACGAACTACGAACGCCGATCACGTCGATACGCGGCTCGCTGGGGCTGATTGCCGCCGGCGCTAGCGGTCCCCTTGCGGATAAAACCAAGCATCTGATCGAGATCGCGCTGCGCAACTCCGAACGGCTCGGGCACTTGATCAACGATCTCTTGGATATCGAAAAAATGGAAGCGGGCCACATGCGGTTCGCCCTCGAGCGGCAATCGCTCGGGCAACTACTCGACCTTGCGATCGAGGCGAATAACGGTTATGCCGAAAGCTTTGGCGTGCGCCTGGCATTCGTGCGGGCCGAGGAAGACGCCACGGTGTATGTCGACCCCTATCGGCTGCTGCAAGTGCTTGCGAATTTACTTTCGAATGCGGTGAAGTTTTCGCCTGTCGGAGCAGAGGTCGACGTGGCCGTACTCAGCACGGCGCATCGCGTGCGTGTCTCCGTACACGATCGCGGAAACGGCATTCCCGAAGAATTTCGCAGTCGTATCTTCCAAAAGTTCAGCCAAGCAGACGGGTCCGACGCGCGCAACCGCAACGGCACCGGACTTGGACTTGCCATCTGCAAAACCATCATCGAACAAATGGACGGACGCATCGGGTTCGACACCGAAACGGGCAAGGGAACGACGTTTTATTTTGAGTTGCCGGTGGTGGAAGAGAAGGTCACTAGCCACTAGCCGCTAGCTACTGGCCAGAATTCAGAAAAAGACTCTCTAGCCAGCGGCCAGTTAGCGAGTTGGCCGTCGTTGTGTAGCCGAACGCTATACAACGACATTCACCAACTTCCCCTTCACCACGATGATTTTCTTCGGCGGTTTTCCTTCAAGCCACTTCGCGACGTTCGCATCTTGAAGCGCCATCGATTTGATTTGCTCTTCGTCGGCATGAGCGGAAACGGTAATACGGCCGCGAAGCTTGCCGTTGACTTGCACGACCAGTTCGATCGAATCCTGAATAAGAGCGCCAGGATCGGGAGTTGGCCAGCGAACGTCGATCAATGCGTCCTCGTGCCCGAGTTCCTTCCATAAAACGTGACACACATGCGGAATGATCGGCGACAACATAACAACCGCCAATTCCAAGGTTTCTTGAACTACAGCGCGACCTTGTTCGCTGCCGTCGTCGAACTTCGCCAACGCATTCATCAATTCCATCACCGCCGCGACGGCGGTATTGAAAACACGTCGGCGGCTGTAGTCGTCGGTGACTTTCGCGAGAGTCTGATGCGCGAGGCGGCGTAAGTCGCGTTGAGCGGGAGAAAGGCCACCGGACAGAGTGCTTTGCCCTTCTTCCTTCTGACCGGTAGCCGGCAGCCGGTCGCCGGTCGCCTTCTGCGAAACATGCTCATACACCGCCTTCCAAAGCCGCTTGATGAATCGATTCGCTCCTTGCGCACCGTCGTCCGACCATTCGAGCGAGGCCTCAGGAGGTGCCGCGAACATCATGAAGAGGCGCGCGGTATCCGCGCCGAGCGCATCGATGAAGGCATTGGGATCGACGCCGTTTTTCTTCGACTTCGACATCGTACCGATACCGCCGGACTCCACATCCTTGCCGTCGGCGCGCAAAACGGCGGCGAGCCGCTGGCCTTTGTCATCGGTCTTCACGTCCACATCCGCCGGATTGAAGTATTCAATGCGGCCGCTGCCCGGCTTACGGAAAAAAATCTCGTTGAGCACCATGCCCTGGCACAACAAATTCGAGAACGGCTCAGAGAGGTTCAGCATCTTAAGGTCGCGCATCACGCGCGTCCAAAAGCGCGAATACAGCAGATGCAGAATCGCATGCTCGATGCCGCCGTTGTATTGGTCCACCGGGAGCCAGTAGTTCACGCGGTCATCGACCATCGCCTGATCGTTGTCGGCGCATGCAAAGCGCAGGAAATACCAGGAAGAGTCCACGAACGTATCCATGGTGTCCGTTTCGCGACGCGCGGCAACACCGCACTTCGGGCAGGCGCACTCGTAGAACGAGGGCGTCTTGTTGAGCGGATTGCCGCTGCCATCCGGCACTAAGTTCTCAGGCAGCACGACGGGCAGCTGATCGTCGGGCACCGGCACGTCACCGCACTTCGGGCAATGAATAAGCGGAATCGGACAACCCCAATAGCGCTGGCGCGAGATACCCCAATCACGGAGCCGCCAGTGCGTCTGCTTGTCGCCGAGACCGAGTTGCTTGAGATCGAGAGCGATGGCGTTGACCGCTTGCTGATGATCCAAGCCGTCGTATTTGCCGGAGTTGATGCAGACGCCGTAGTCGGCGAAGGATTCGTGCCAGGACGCAGGTATCTGCGCCCCCTCTCCCCAACCCTCCCCCGCAAGGGGGGAGAGAGTCTTTTCGTCACCTCTCCCCTTGAGGGAGAGGTCGCGCGAAGCGCGGGAGAGGGCGATCACAAACTTAATCGGCAACCCATACTTCTTCGCAAACCCAAAATCTCTCTCGTCATGCGCCGGCACGCCCATCACCGCACCGTCGCCGTAGGTCATTAGCACATAATTACCGACCCACACCGGAATCTTCTCGTTCGTGAGCGGATGCGTCACGAAGAGACCGGTAGGCATGCCCTTCTTCTCCATTTGCGCGAGTTCCGCTTCCATTGCCGTGCCACGCTTGCACTCCTCGACGAATTCCGAGAGCGCAGGGTTATTCCGCGCCGCGTGCGTCGCGAGCGGGTGTTCCGCAGCGACGGCACAGAAGGTGACGCCCATGATGGTATCGGCACGCGTCGTGAACACGTGTAAAAGTTTCTTCTCGCCGTTCAGTTCGTAGGGAAATCCAAACCGAACGCCCTCGCTCTTGCCGATCCAATTGGCTTGCATGAGCTTGACGCGTTCCGGCCACTCGGGAAGCGATTCGAGCGCGGCAAGGAGCTCAGGTGCGTACTTGGTGATCGCGAAATAGTACATCGGGATCTCGCGCTTCTCGACGATAGCGCCGGTGCGCCAGCCTTTGCCGTCGATGACCTGCTCGTTAGCGAGAACGGTTTGGTCGACCGGATCCCAATTCACGGTGCCGGTTTTCTTATAGGCAATGCCCTTCTCCAACATGCGCAGGAACAGCCACTGATTCCAGCGATAGTAGTCAGGCTTGCAAGTCGTCACTTCGCGCGTCCAATCGATCGCGAACCCGAGCGACTTTAGCTGACCTTTCATATATGCGATGTTGTCGTAGGTCCATTTCGCCGGCGGCACGCCGTTGTCGATCGCCGCATTCTCCGCCGGTAATCCGAAAGCGTCCCAACCCATCGGCTGAAGCACGTTCCGCCCCTGCATCCGCATGAACCGCGCGAGCACGTCCGGAATCGTGTAATTGCGCACGTGCCCCATGTGCAAGATGCCGCTCGGATAGGGAAACATGGATAGGCAGTAGTACTTCGGTTTACTCGAATCCTCGCGAGCGACGAAGCTTTGGTGGCTATTCCAATAGTCCTGAGCGGCCGTTTCGACGGCCTTGTGATCGTAACGTTCTTGCATGGCGGCTTGTGGTGAGAGACAAGCCGGGAAGGATACAAGGCGCTAGGCGCTAGGCGCTAGGCTTTGGTGGGAAAAAGCCTCTGCAACGAGCCGCTAGCGACTAGCCAGAATCAGAACCGCCACCTGAAAACTCGGCGCCCGCCCGCGCCATAAACGCCAAATCGAGAGGTTTTTTCTGGCTAGCAGCTTCCTCTCAGTCCCCCAACGCGTTCCGGAGCGCCGCGATTTCCTCGGCACACTCATCCATGATGTGGAAACACTTTTCATTGTCGAGTTTCAGCCGGTCGAACGCTTTGACGCCTTGCATGTTGAGTTCGAGATCCTTGGTCTTGCCGATAAAGCCCGCCAGAATGGTCGCCACGGCAAGTACGTCGGTCAAGTCCGGGTCGCTCGCCTGACGTTCCAAGTCTTCGTGATCGCCGATCGCTTCGGAAATGCGCGCGTGAAAACCCCAGTTCTCGACGATGGCCTTGCCGACGTTGGCATGCCATTGAATAACGATGGTGTTGAGCGACGGTCGGTCGGCAAACAGCTTGGCGTGCTTGTGCGCGCGCGCAAGGATGTAGATCTTGCCCACGTTGTGCAGCAATCCGGCGAGCATGGCTTCGTCGGCGTTGATACGGCACTTCGCCGCAACGGCATGCGACAGTGCGGCAACCATCGTCGCCTCATGCCACAGCTCTTCCAGGTCTTTGACGAGATCCTTCAAGTCGGCGGCACGCCGCAATTGCATGATCGCGAACGACACCGCCGCGGTTCGGACATTGTTGTGCCCGATGCGATTGATGGCCATCTTCATATCGACGATGTTCTTGCCGCCGCGATTCAATGCAGCGGAGTTCGCAAGCGCCAGCACTCGCGCGGCCAAACCGCCATCGGAACTCACTACGCGTGCAATCTTGTCCACACCGACGTTTTCGTCGGCCAGCACTTTGCGTACGCGCACCGCGACATCGGGAAACGACGGCAGCTCGACGCGGCCGCCGGAAACTTCCTTCGCCAGCTGTTCGACGAATTGAAAGGCGATAGCGTTGGTGCCGGCGGCCGGCATTGCGTTCGTTGGTGCGGGAGTTGTCGCTTGCATGACGAGATCTCGAAAAAGGCGAAATTGACGATAGTGAAGAGGCCGAGTGAATGCCTTAGTGCTTGCTCAGTGCATCGCTCAACGTTGCGGGCACCACGAATGAATCCAAAAAAATTTTAGCGTGCGCATTAACAAAATTACGCCGACTGCATCGCGGGTTCGCCCGAATCTCCGCCGGATTTTCCTTCGGGCCCTTTGATCGCAAACTCCAGCAACAAGCTTGGAATCGCCCGCAACGCAGCCACGTGCTGCGCCGCTCCCAAACGTACGGCGCTGCCCGGCATGCCCCAGACGACACTGGACGCTTCATCCTGTGCCACGGTAACGGCGCCGGCATCGCGCATCTCCTTCAAACCACGTGCGCCGTCGTCCCCCATGCCAGTCAGAATCGCGCCGACGGCGTTGGGGCCCACCTTTTGCGCCACCGAACGGAAGAGGACGTCCACGCTCGGACGATGACGATTGACGGGTGATCCCTCACTCAAGCGACAGCGATAGCGTGCCCCATCTCGTTCGACGACCAAATGCCGATCACCCGGAGCGATGTAGGCGTGTCCGGGAAGAATGTATTGACCGTCCTCGGCTTCGCACACCGACATCGCCGACACGCGGTCCAATCGATCCGCGAATGCTTTGCTGAAGGCAGCGGGAATGTGTTGTGCAACGACCATTCCCGGCGCATCCGGCGGCATGGCCGCCAGAACTTCGCGCAACGCTTCGGTGCCACCCGTGGATGCGCCGATGGCTATTACACGTTCGGTAGTGCGTAACATACGGCGCGTGGAGGTTACCGGCGGCAGAATGGCATCGGCGGACAATTTCGCAGCGACCCGCAACGCTCCCGTATCGAGAGGTGGAGGGATGAACGACTTGACGCGCGCGCGTGCCGCCATCTTCACTTTCTCGACGATCTGTTCGCTGTAGTCGACCAGACTTCCGGCGATGTTGACTTTGGGCTTCGCGACGAAGTCCACCGCACCCAGCTCAAGCGCGCGCAGCGTCGTCTCCGCTCCGCGTTGGGTGAGCGATGAAACCATCACGACGGGCATCGGATGCAAACGCATCAGATTTTCCAAAAACGTAATTCCGTCCATGCGCGGCATCTCGACATCGAGCGTAATTACGTCGGGATTCAGTTGCTTGATTTTCTCGCGCGCAATATAAGGGTCGGAGGCGGCGCCGATCACTTCGATGCTCGGCTCCGCGCTTAGGATCTGCATTAGGAGACGCCGCACCAATGCAGAATCGTCCACGATGAGTACTTTGGTCTTCTCCATGGATGGGCTATCCCTTCGCGTCGAACAAATCGATTGCTCCGGCCACCGGCTCGGCATCCAACGCGTCCAATAGCTTCGCTTCGCGCGCGCCGACTCCGCGGCTCGATGCCATTCCTAAGTGCCGCACGCGCACTCGCCCGGTCTGTGCGTAGTAGCGCACGTGGCGGGGATAAATGTCGCCTACGTCCTCGGCGGCGATCTTGAGTCCTTCGCGCGCCAGATAGTCGCGAACGAAACGAATGTTGTGCGCGCCGATGTCGGTGATGGTTTGCAGCACTTTGGCCCCGCCGAAGATTTTTACTTCAAGCTCTTCGCGACGCGCGCCTTGCCGCAAAATCAAATTGATGAGGCGCTCCATCGCCGCAGCGCCGTAACGGGTCACGCGGCCGTACACGTCGTTCCAACTGTCGGTGTCCCCGCCGCCCGCTCTCGGCAGCATGAAGTGGTTCATTCCGCCCATGTGCAATCGCGGGCACCGCACGCAGGCGGCGACGCACGACCCGAGCACGGTGTCGAGAATTTCGTCTTCGTCGGTGGCGTAGCAGTCACCGGGCAACAGGCGCGCCACCGTGAAGCCGTGTTGCATGTCGCGATAGCGACGCACGCGGTGCGGTTCGGCGTTCATATGCAGCGCTGTCTGCTCTCTACCCATTGGCCGATTTCCCTAATTTGCTGTAAATGGTACGGCCGACCAGGCGAAACGGGCCGTTTGGATCGTGAATCGATTCGGAGTGACCGAGACAAAGATGGCCGCCCTCGGCGAGCACGTGCGCAAACCGGGCGATCAGTCGCTCGCGCGTCGGTTGATCGAAATAGATCATCACGTTGCGGCAAAAGACGATGTCGAACGGTCCGCGCACAGGCCATTCCGCGTGCAAATTCAAGACGCCGAACGACACGAGACGCGACAACTCCGGCTTGACTTTCACCATGCCTTCGAGCGAACCACTGCCGCGACGCAGCCAGCGCCGCTGACGCTTCACTTGATCCGGCATGCCGCTCAATCGCTCCACCGGATAGACTCCCTCAGCGGCGGTTTGCACGATGTGGCTATCGATGTCGGTCGCTAAAATCCTGACATCCCAGGGTTGGCCGGCAGGCAGCGACTCGGCCACCGTCATCGCAATCGAATAAGGCTCTTCGCCGCTCGAGCATCCCGCCGACCAGATACGAATGCGCCGCGAACCGGCGTTGCGCCGCATGGCGTCGGGGAGCATGCGGTTCGCCAACTGCTCGAAGTGATGGTTCTCGCGGAAGAAAGCGGTGACGTTCGTCGTCAGCGCATTGATGAGAATAACCAGCTCTTCCGGGCCGGAATTGCGGACGTGCTGGCAATATGCGGCAAAGGAGTCGAGCCTAAGCTCGCGAATGCGGCGCGAGAGCCGGCCCTGAACCAAGTGCCGTTTGCTGGGCCCGAGAACAATACCGGCGTTTTGCCCGACCACGTGCCGCAAGAACTCGAAGTCGTCGTCGTCGATTTCAAATGCGAACGAATTCAACGAAAAATCTTGAGCGGCGTTCGACATGGCTTAAGTGGAAACGTCGCTGCTAAGCAACCGCCGCCTCGGAAAGAACCGCATTGGCGGAGATATCGCCGCCGATCAGCTTGTCCATATCGAGCAGCATCACCATCTGCTCGCCGACCGGCGCGAGTCCGCGAATGAAATCGGTAGCGCCTTGCGAACCGCCCAAATCGGGCGCGGGCTTTATCTTGGTGCTATCGACATCGATCACGTCCGACACGCCGTCGACCACCATGCCGATGTCGCGCTGGCCGGCGGAGGATTCCACCGACATCACAATGATCACCGTCAATGCCGTGTATTCGGCGCGCTCCAACCGAAAACGCATGCGCAAATCGATGATCGGCACGATCGAGCCTCGCAAGTTCAAGACACCCAATACATGCGTCGGCGATTGCGGGATTCGCGTCACGGGAGACCAGCCGCGGATTTCTTGCACGCGTAATATGTCGACGCCGTACGATTCGGCGCCCAGCGTGAAGGTGAGTACTTGGCGCAAGTCCGAACTTTTAGTCGTATCGGATTTCGCCGCTATATTTGCCGTCATTGCATGACCCTCGTCATTTCAAAATTCTTTCCACACGGAATCGTCGCCACTGGCCCGCTTCATGGGCGTCGATAGCGGCACCACCGAGCTTCCGCCTGTTTTGGTTGCTGGGACTGCCGCGGGCCTCACGCCACGCGTCGACCCATAAGTCGGCCCATGAGTCGACCTATGCGTCGACAACGTTGCGACCGGTTTCGGAGCCGATCGCTCCACCGAGCCTGCTTGCTGACCGTGCGTCCTGAAGTAAGCGATTTCGGCCACTAAACGATCCGTGGTGGTGGAGATCGCCTTGCTGGCGGCAGAGGCTTCCTCGACCAACGCCGCATTCTGCTGCGTCACGCCGTCCATCTGCGCCACCGCACTGTTCACTTGCTCGATGCCCGCCGATTGCTCTTCCGAAGCCGCCGCAATCTCCGCCACGATGTCCGTCACTTTCTTCACGCTCTCCATGATTTCCGCCAGCGTCTTCCCCGACTCGTCCACCAACGCCGAACCCGCTTTCACTTTCTCCACCGAGTCCTTGATCAAGTCCTTGATCTCTTTCGCCGCGCTCGCACTGCGCTGTGCCAGATTGCGCACTTCGGTCGCCACCACCGCAAACCCTCGACCTTGCTCGCCCGCCCGCGCCGCTTCCACCGCCGCGTTCAACGCCAAGAGATTCGTTTGAAAGGCAATCTCGTCGATCACCCCGATGATGTCCGCAATCTTCGTGCTCGATGCGTTGATCTCGCCCATCGCGTCGATCGCCCGGTGCACCACCGTGCCGCCGCGCTCCGCTTGTTCCCGCGCGCCCGCTGCCAATTGATTCGCCTGGCGCGCGTTGTCCGCATTCTGCTTCACCGTCGCCGTCATCTCCTCCATGCTCGACGCCGTCTCTTCCAAGGCCGACGCCTGCTCCTGCGTCCGGCTGCTTAAATCGTCGTTACCCTGACTCAATTCGCGCGCCGCGCTTCCAGCTGCACCCGCGGTAGTACGCACGCTGCCGACGATCTCCACCAGTTTCGTGTCGAGACGGTTGACCGCCGTCAGCACTTGCCCGAACTCATCCCGGCGATTCACGAACTGCTGTCGACCGATTTCGCCGGTGGCGATGCGCTCCACGGCTTTAACCACATCCTGCGCACCCGCGCCGATGTGGCCATGCAATGCCTTCGCGGCAAGCGTGACCAATGCGAACAAAGCGAGATAACCGAACAGAATAAAATTGCGCTCCGTCCTTGCCCGCGTCAGACGGGCAGTCAATTCGTCCCGCAACAGCGGAATCAACACATCGTGCAGGCCACCAGCCGATTCATACGCTTTGGTACCGAGCACGAAGGCGCTCGCGCCAATCGCCTGCGGCTGCTCGGCGCGAACGAGGCGATTGTCGATTAAGTCGGCAAACACATTCGCTGCCGACGTGTGTTGCTCCGTAGCACGCCGCATTGCATCCGCCGCCTGCGGTCGTAGGCCGGCGAGTTTTGCGACTGCGTTGCGTAATGCATCGACATTGCCGCGCACTCGCGCAACCTGCCCTGCCAAATCGGCCCGCATTGCCAAACTGGCCTCGGCAGCCGCCGACATCCCGGCCGAAGCCCGAAGCGCCGCTCCTCGCAGCGTAAAAATGTCCATCTGCATGAACGGCAGCTTCAATACCGCCGCATCCATCAAGTAATAGCTCACTTCTTCCGGATCCAGTATCAATGTGGACCGATCGGCCGCTTGTTCGTAAAACTTGCCGATCGTTTGCAGCAAGGCGCGATGTCGGCGCGAACTTTCAACCGCAGACAATCCCAAGGACTGCGTCTTCAATTCATTCCACTGCATCACGAGATCGCCCCAGGCAGCGCCGTTTTGCAAAGCGGGAACCACTTTCCGGTCTATTTTGGTCATTGCATCGAGTGCGGCGTCGATCTGCGTCTGCGTTTTCGCGATCGCGTCGTCTTGCGAGCGATCGCCGGCAAGGTGCAGAGCGACCAAACCGAGATGATCGGCAATCGGTCCGGCGACGTCTTCCAGTCCCTGCACGTAATCGACGCCCTGCAGCTCCAACTCGGCAATTCGTATCGTAGCGCCCTGGAGCGAAACCACCTTTTGCAACAGCCATAGCGAAGGCACCAGCAATGCAACGGCCAGAATCAGGAGCTTCTTGCTCAACGAAAGGTGATTAAAAATATTCATTTACCGAAGCCGAAACAAACGCCGGCTAGAACTCTTTCCATACGCTGTCGTCACCGCTGGCGCGCGGCAACGGCGGCAGTGTCGCCGGTGCCGGTCCCGGTGCCGGTGATTTCGGCACCGGTCGCGGACGCAGCAACTTGGTCGCAAGCTTGGTGGCGCTTGGCTGGGATTTCACCGCATCGCTGCGTCCGGCCGCGGCGCTCGGCGCGCTATACGCGGCTTCATGATTAGCCTTGAAATAACTAATCTGCTGCACCAACTTCTCCGACTGCTGTTGGATCGCCTTGCTGGCGGCAGAGGCTTCTTCGACCAACGCCGCATTCTGCTGCGTCACGCCGTCCATCTGCGCCACCGCACTGT
>CAZQYC010000009.1:0-10028 GCA_964597495.1 uncultured Steroidobacteraceae bacterium
CAATACGTCGAACTGGAAAAATCGCTTGCCGCGCTCCTTGCCGAAGAGCGCGACTGCATCGCGAATCTTGCCAATGCCTCCGCGTTGCTATGGCAGGAACTGCTCGACATTAACTGGGTTGGATTTTATTTACTGCAACGGGGAGAACTGGTGCTCGGCCCCTTTCAGGGAAAGCCGGCTTGCGTGCGCATCGCGCTCGGAAAAGGAGTGTGCGGTACGGCCGCGGCGCAACGAGCCAGCATCATCGTACCTAACGTTCACGAATTTACCGGCTACATCGCGTGCGACAAGGCGTCGAATTCTGAGATCGTCGTTCCGCTACTGAAAAACGGACAGCTACGCGGCGTGCTCGACATCGACAGCCCACGCCTTAACCGTTTCGACGACGAAGACAAGACAGGACTCGAGAAAGTGATGCAAACGCTGGCCGCTTCGTTCGACTAGGAAAGCAGCGCCACGCTCAACCTCACATTCAACCTTTGCCGCGCGCCAAATACTCGCCGGTGCGCGTATCGACCCGAATCACTTCGCCTTCGTTGATGAACAGCGGCACACGCACACTGGCGCCGGTTTCAAGCTTAGCCGGCTTCGAACCGCCGGTGGCGGTGTCGCCGCGCACGCCAGGATCGGTTTCGACAATCTTGAGTTCGACATGCGCCGGTGCCGTCACGTTAAGCGGCTGGCCGTTCCACAGCATCACCGTGCAGCTCATGCCGTCCTTCAACCATTGCGCCGATTCGCCCATCGCCGGTTTGCCGGCCGTGTATTGCTCGAAATTGTCCGGCACCATGAAATGCCAGAACTCGCCGTCGCTATAGAGATATTGCATTTCGGTTTCGACGACGTCTGCCGCATCGACGCTGTCGCCCGATTTGAAGGTGCGCTCCACCACTCGGCCGGTCTTCAAGTTGCGCACTTTGACTCGATTGAACGCCTGGCCCTTGCCCGGCTTGACCATTTCGTTTTCCACAATCGCGTAAGGATCGTTATCCAGCATGATCTTGAGGCCGGATTTAAATTCGTTGGTGCTGTAACTTGCCATGGTCGATTGCGCCTAGTAGGTTGGGCGGCCGAAAAAGGGCGCACATGATAGCCACAACCTCCCCCGCTAGCCAGATAAACCTCGACATCCGCGGCGGTGAACGCCCGGCCCGCTGGCAACAGCTTATGGCCGAGGCGATTACCGATCCGGCGGAACTCCTCGATTTACTGGGATTGGATCGTTCCTTATTGCCGGCGGCGCGCCGTGCCGCGGAGTCGTTCGGACTGCGCGTGCCGCGTGGGTTCGTAACTCGCATGGAGCGCGCGAATCCACACGATCCTCTCCTGCTTCAAGTACTGCCGCTTGCCGACGAATTGACCGCGGTGATCGGCTTCACCCAGGATCCCGTCGGCGATCTGGCAAGCCGAGCAGCCAACGGAGTGCTACACAAATACAACGGCCGCGCCTTGTTGATCGCAACGGGCGCATGCGCCGTGCACTGCAGATATTGTTTCCGCCGCCATTTCCCTTATGCCGACGACACGGCGAGCATCGGCCGGTGGCAAGCGGCACTCGGCTATTTGCGTAATGACACTTCGTTAAACGAAGTCATTTTAAGCGGCGGCGATCCGCTTAACCTCGGCGACCGTCGCCTTACGGAATTGACGGCCGCGCTTGCCGACATCCCGCACATTCAACGCCTGCGAATCCACACGCGCACGGCGGTGGTGTTACCCGAGCGCATCGACGACGGCTTCGTACATTGGCTAAAAGGAGTGCCGCTGCAAAAAGTGGTGGTCTTGCACATCAACCACGCCCAAGAAATCGACTCGAATGTCCGCTCGGCCTGCGCACGCCTGCGTGAATGCGGAGCGACGCTTTTCAATCAATCCGTTCTCTTGACAGGCATCAACGATTCGGTTTCCGCACTTTCGCGCTTAAGCGAAACCCTGTTTGCGGCGGGTGTCATGCCTTACTACTTAAACCTCTTGGATCGCGTCGCGGGTGCTGCGCATTTCGAAGTAAGCGAGACGCGCGCCGTCGAGCTCATGCGCGACTTGACAACGCACCTGCCCGGCTACCTTGTTCCTAAGCTGGTGCGTGAAGTCGCCGGAGCCGACTCAAAGACACCCGTCTCTCTTTTCACCTAAAGGAGCGATGATACAATCGCCGCCCGTGCGGCAGCCAGCCGCACGCCTCTCGTGCCGTACGAATTCGAGGACGCGACTTTGCCCGTCACACCCACCGCACCCGCTCAACCGCCTGCACAGCCGCCCTCGGCGACCAATCTTTCGGATTTCGGTGCGGCACCGATCATCGTCTACGCACGCACTCAAGATTTTGTCGCAGCGATCAACAGCACGCTGCGTAATGCCGGACTCGCAGCGCATTGTATTTGGGTGCGCGAAGTCAAGGATCTTGCCGACGCCTTTGCCGGCAACGCCGTGGAAATGCTGCTCGCGTTCTTGGGGCCCGATGCGAACGAGCAGTCCAGCGTTCTGCAAATTCGCGGCCAAGCCGGCAAAGAAGTTCCCGCCATTCTGATTCGCGAGCGCATCGACGAAGAGCTCATCGCCGCTGCCATGCAACAGGGTGCACGCGACGTGGTGACGTTGAGTTCGCGCGCGCGACTGCAAGCGGTAGTCGAACGCGAGTTGCGCGCTTTCCGCATTGCTCGCGAACTTGCGCGCACGCGCGCTTCCGCGCAGCAGACCCATGAGCAAGTGCGCTCCATCATGTCCGGCGCCACCGACGCTATCGCCTTCGTGCAAGAAGGCATCCTTGTCGAAGCCAATCCTGCTTGGCTGCAACTCTTCGGACATCGAACCGCCGATACCGCCGTCGGCCACCCGATCATGGATGCGCTTCCGGGACAGGCGCAAGCTGCTTTCAAATCGGCTTTGGTGCAAGCCTTGCAGGGCAAGACAGGCGTTCAACTTCGTGCGCACGCCATCGTGCCTGGCCAAGCTGATGCGGCGTTCGATTTTTCCATGGGTCGCGTCGAACACGACGGCGAGCCGGCCGTACGCGTGGCGATTGCCTTGAAGCGCAGTGAAGATCGCGCGCCCGCAGCGACTCCACCACCCGCGCCCGTTCCAGCGCCAGCGCCAGCTGCAACCCCTGTCACTCCTCCACCGGCACCGGCCGCCCAATCTGCCGAGCCGCCTGCCAAGCCGTCGTCCTCTGTCGATCCGACGACAGGCCTGCTGCCGCGACGTCACTTTATCGAGCAACTGCAAACCCACTTAGATCGCCCGTTAAAAGCCGGCTCGCGCCAGATCGTCAGCATCCAAATCGACAAACTGCCCGCGATCGTCGAACAAGTCGGCCCCATTGCGATCGACGAGTTTTATGCGCAATTCGCTGCGGTTGTTCGCGACAATCTTAAGTCGACCGACATCGCGGGAAGTTTTGGCGATGGCATCATCGTTGCGCTCGTCGAACGCCCCACCACTCGCGACACCGAAGCCTGGGGAAAGGCGCTGCTGGCGCGAATTGCCGCGCACGTTTTTCATGTTGCCGAACGCTCGGTCATTTGCACGTGCTCGATCGGCGTCGGCATGGTCGATTTACGCGCCAAGGACGCCAATCAACCCATTACCGACGCCTTACAAGCTTGCCGAGAAGCGCAAGCGACGACGGGAAACCAGCTGAAAGTTATCGATCGATCGGATGCCGACACCAAACGGCAGGCCAACGACGCCATTTGGATACGCCTCATCAAGTCCGCCCTCATGGACAATCGCTTCAAGCTCATGCAACAGCCGATTGCCAGCCTCACCGGTGCGGAACGCGGCATGTACGACGTTCTGGTCCGCATGGTCGACGAACAAGGCGCCGACGTCCTGCCGGCGGAATTCATGGCGGTGGCGGAACGCAACGACCTCATGAAGAGCATCGATCGCTGGATTTTGAACTCGGCCATGACGTTTTGCGGCAGCCGCCCCGTGGAGAGGTTATTCGTGCGGCTGTCGAAAGATTCGGTGCGCGACCGCTCGCTGACGCAGTGGCTGACCATTCAATTGAAGTCGACGCGCATCGATCCTGCGCGCCTGGCCTTTCAGGTCAGCGAACAGACGGCGGCGGAGTACCTAGCCGACACGACCGTATTGGCGACATCGATCCGGCAAGCCGGATTCAAATTCGCCCTCGAGCATTTCGGCAGCGGACGCGAGTCGGTACAACTCCTCTCACACCTCACCACCGACTATCTCAAAATCGACGGGACGCTCATGCAAAACCTGGCCGTGGACAACGCCATCCAGCAGCGGGTCAAGGAACTGGTCGAAAGCGCGCGCGCGCGGAAAATAGCCACCATTGCCGAGCGCGTCGAAGACGCGAATACCATGGCCATCCTGTGGCAATTGGGGGTCGAATACATCCAAGGCTACTTCGTCAACGAGCCGGAACAAGTCACGCTCGGGGTGTAACGCCAATGAGTCAAACCTTGGTTTGACTCATTACGTCGTCCGCACGGGAGCCGGCTTCCTAATTTCTTTACCGCACGCACCCAACTCCAGTACAATGCCGCGCTTTCAATTTGAGCGCTAGGGTCGCCGCCGTAGCGCAAAGCGAGTTGGGCAATGCGCATTCTTGAAGAAGCACTCACCTTCGACGACGTGCTTCTTGTGCCCGCGTATTCCGACGTCCTGCCCCGCGAAGTCGACCTCTCGACGCAACTCACCCGCCGCATCCGCCTTAATCTTCCCGTGGTGTCCGCCGCAATGGATACCGTCACCGAAGCACGGTTAGCGATCACCGTCGCGCAAGAAGGCGGCATCGGCATCATCCACAAGAACATGAGCATCGAGGCGCAAACTCGCGAGGTATTGCGCGTCAAGAAATTCGAGAGCGGCGTCATCAACGATCCGATTACGGTCGCGCCGGAGATCACGATCCGCGAAGTGCTCGAGCTCACCAAGGCAAAAAACATTTCCGGCGTTCCGGTCGTGGTTAAAGGCAAAGCCGTCGGCATCGTCACGCATCGCGACTTGCGCTTCGAAACGCAACTCGACGCAGCCGTTTCGCAAGTCATGACGCCGCAAAACCGCTTGGTCACGGTGCGCGAAAACGCCCCGAAGGACCAGGTTCTGGCCCTCCTCCACAAACATCGGATCGAAAAAGTATTGGTGGTGGACGGCGACTTCAATCTAAAGGGAATGATCACCGTAAAAGATTTCCAAAAGGCGACGGAATTTCCGCGCGCTTGCAAGGACGAACATGGCGCGTTGCGCGTCGGCGCCGCCATCGGTCCTGGCGGCGATTCCGTGCAACGCGTCGCCGCACTACGCGAAGCGGGCGTGGACGTGATCGTGATCGATACCGCGCACGGCCACTCGCAAGGCGTGATCGAAGCGGTCCGCCGCGTCAAGAAAGCGTACCCGGAGCAGCAAATCATCGCCGGCAACATCGTTACCGCCGAAGCCGCACGCGCGCTGGTCGACGCCGGCGTCGACAGCGTGAAAGTCGGCATTGGCCCGGGTTCGATTTGCACCACCCGCATCGTCGCCGGCGTCGGCGTGCCGCAGATCAGCGCGATCTCGACCGTTGCGGAAGCATTGAAAGGCAGCGGCGTTCCGTTGATCGCCGACGGCGGCATTCGTTTTTCAGGCGACTTAGCCAAGGCGCTCGTGGCCGGCGCCCATTGCGTCATGATCGGCGGCATGTTCGCCGGCACCGAAGAATCGCCGGGCGACGTGGAGTTATATCAAGGCGCCTCCTACAAATCCTATCGCGGGATGGGATCGATCGGCGCCATGGCACAGAAACACGGCTCGAAGGACCGCTATTTCCAAGATGCCACCGAAGAACTGGAAAAACTGGTGCCGGAAGGCGTGGAAGGCCGGGTGCCTTACAAAGGCTCGGTAGTGAATATTCTCGTGCAGCTGGCCGGCGGGCTGCGCGCCGCCATGGGATACACCGGCAGCCACAACATCGAAGAAATGCGCACGCGGCCGAAGTTTGTCCGCATCACCGGCGCCGGCATGCGCGAAAGCCATGTGCATGACGTCACGATTACGAAAGAAGCGCCGAACTACCGGGTGAGCTAGAACGTGATGCCCGATCCGTGATGCGCAAGACTCCTGGTTCCGGCGCGTCACGCATCACGGATCGCGCGTCACGAACGACAACCTCCTCACATAATATGATCGCCGCTCCATGACGCCCTCTTCTATTTCAGTCCCCGACATCCACGCACACCGCATTCTGATTCTCGACTTCGGGGCGCAGTACACCCAACTAATCGCACGCCGTGTCCGCGAATTCGGCGTCTACTGCGAAATTCATCCCTGGGACATCAGCGATGCCGACGTAAAGGCCTTCGGCGCCCGAGGCGTCATTCTTTCGGGCGGGCCGGAATCGGTAAGCGACGCAAGGCCGCCGAAATCTCCCGAAAGCATTTTTAAGCTCGGTGTACCGGTGCTCGGCATTTGTTACGGCATGCAGACGATGGCCGCACAATTGGGCGGGAAGGTCAGCGCTTCCGCACATCGCGAATTCGGTTACGCGCAAGTCACGGCGAACAGCCCGTGTCGCTTGCTCGACGGCTTGCGCGATCACTCGGACGCACAAGGCAGATCCTTGCTGGATGTGTGGATGAGTCACGGCGATAGCGTGACGCAATTGCCGCCGGGGTTCGTCGGCGTCGGACACACGGCCAGCGTGCCGCTCGCCGCGATGGCCGACGAGAACCGCCGTTTCTACGCCGTGCAATTTCACCCGGAAGTCACCCATACCTTGCAGGGCGCCAAGATCCTCGAGCGCTTCGTCCGCGAGATTTGCGAGTGCGAAGCACGCTGGGACGCCGGCAACATCATTGCGGATTCGGTTGCGCGCGTGCGCGAACAGGTCGGCAAGGACAACGTATTGCTCGGCCTTTCCGGCGGCGTCGACTCCTCCGTCGTGGGCGCCCTCCTCCATCGCGCGATTGGTGCGCAACTCATCTGCGTCTTCGTCGATCACGGGTTGCTGCGCGAGAACGAAGGCGACCAAGTCATGGAGACCTTCGGCAAGCACATGGGCGTACGCGTCATCCGCGTGAATGCCGAGCAGCGCTTTTTGGATGCGCTCAAAGGCGAGTCGGATCCGGAACGCAAACGCAAGATCATCGGCCGGCTATTCGTCGAGGTGTTCGAAGAGGAATCGTCCAAACTGAAGGACGTGAAATGGCTTGCACAAGGAACGATTTATCCCGATGTCATCGAGTCCGCCGGAGCCAAGACAGGAAAGGCGCACGTCATCAAGAGTCACCACAACGTCGGGGGGTTGCCCGACAAAATGAAATTGCGTCTCTGCGAACCGCTCCGCGAACTGTTCAAGGACGAAGTACGCCGGCTCGGCGTGGAGCTCGGCCTGCCGCGTGAAATGGTCTATCGCCATCCGTTCCCGGGACCAGGGCTAGGCGTGCGCATACTCGGCGAAGTGACCAAACAATACGCCGACTTGCTGCGCAAAGCCGACGCGATCTACATCGACGAACTGCGCAAACACGATCTCTACGACCGCACGTCGCAGGCGTTCGCCGTGTTCTTGCCCGTGCGATCCGTTGCCGTCCTTGGCGACGCACGCCGCTACGATTACGTCATTGCGTTACGCGCCGTCGAGACCATCGATTTCATGACCGCGCACTGGGCCAGGCTGCCGTACGAATTTCTCGAATTGGTCGCCCGCCGCATCATCAACGAAGTGCCCGGCATCTCGCGCGTCACCTACGACATTTCAAGCAAGCCGCCGGCAACCATCGAGTGGGAGTAGAACATCATCTGCCTTTCATGGCTCGCGCCATGGAACTCGCGCGCCTCGCGCAAGCCGCCGGCGAAGTTCCCGTCGGCGCCGTCATCGTCAAAGACGGAAAGATCATTGCCGAAGGCGCCAACCGGCCGATTGGCGGCATCGATCCGACCGCGCATGCGGAAATCGTGGCCATGCGTGCCGCGGCAAGTGCACTGAATAGCTATCGGCTGCTAGACACGACGCTCTACGTAACGCTCGAACCCTGCGCCATGTGCGCAGGCGCAATGGTGCACGCGAGAGTGAAGCGCTTGGTATTCGGCGCCGCCGATCCGCGTGTCGGCGCGGTGGGCAGCATATTCAACATTGCCCAGCATGCAGCGCTCAATCACCGCCTTGAAGTCGAAGCCGGAATTCTTGCGGACGAGTGCGGTCAGTTGCTGCGCGCTTTCTTTGCAGCGCGACGCTGAATTTTCCTATTTGCCTGCCTAATTGCTTCCCTCCTCGCCTGCGTCGATGGCCATCCACTGCAGCATGTCGTAGTAGCTACGGATGTTCTCGACGAAACGCACCGGCTCCCAGCCGCGGGCGTAACCGTGCTTGACACGAACATGCCATTTTTCCTGGCTAAGCAACGGCAGAAAGCGCCGGACGTCGTCCCACGAATCGGGGTTTTTACCGTGCGACTGGGTGAGGATGCGAGCATCTTCCAAATGACCGAAACCGACGTTGTAGGCGGCCAGCGCGAACCACGTTCGATCCGGATCGCGAATGCGGGCGGGAACTTGATTGCGCATCATGACGAAATACTGGGCGCCGCCCCGAATCGCGCTCTGCGCCTCCAAGCGATCGACCACGCCCAATGATCGAGCCGTGTCTTCGGTCAGCATCATGATGCCGCGAACGCCAGTTGGCGACGTTGCATCGGGAATCCAATTCGATTCCTGATAGCCGATGGCGGCGAGCAAGCGCCAATCGATGGCGACCTCGGCCGCCGACTCCTTAAACCACGCCCGATAAGCCGGCAGTCGCTCTTCGGCGTGCGCAAGAAAATCCCTCGCCTCGACGTACTCGAAGCGGCGCACGTTGTTGTAATAGCGGTCGAGAATCGACGCAAGCTGTCCGTCTGCTTGCAGGTTCGCAAAAAAGGCAACTACGCGATTCAGCAATGCATTGTCACGCGCATGAACTGCCCAGGCCAGAGACTTACTGTTCTGCAAATCGAAAGCCACGCGAATTTCAGGATGGTAGGCGCGGCTGATGGCGAACTCGTTCGAGTCAGCGAACGTGTAGTCCAAATCGCGGGCGGTCAGTTTATCGAGGAGTTCCTCCGTCTCGGCGCCGGGATTCTCGACCCAAACAAGCTCGGGATCCTCGCGCCGCATTTGCAGCAAGGTCGCGATATGAGCGCTTTGCGCGGCGACTTCAATATGGCCACTGCTGGCTTCGTGCAAACTCCGCGGCCGCGAGTTCCCCAATCGATACACCAAGTGTTCCTTGACTCGCTGATATGGCGGACCAAATGAAACGGAAGCCGGTAACGGCTGTCCATACGTCAAACCGGCGGCCGCAATATGTGCCCGTCCCGAAGCCACCTCTTCCAGCACCTCGCCCACTGTCGCCACGGGGTAGATGTAAAGCGCGACGCCCAGTTCGGACGCCAGCCTCGATGCCAGCTCGTATTCGGGCCCCTGGGGACCGTTGGCACCGAGGAAATAAGCGCTTGGGCTATTGCGCGTCACGACGCGCAATTCGCCGGCCGCCAATACCCGATCGAGCACCGACCCCTGCTGCGAGCAGGTCCCCAACAACAAGGCGGAGATGAGCGCTAAGAGAACTTTCACGCCCCGGATTGTAAGTTACCCGGTTGCCGTACGGTGCCCGCGTCTTAGCGGGTAGTAGAAACAAGCTTCCGCGCTGGAGTTCGTATAGAATGCGCGCCCCGATTGCATCGCCCAGCAAGACCGCTTTCCGGAGAGGTGGCAGAGTGGTCGAATGTACCTGATTCGAAATCAGGCGTGCGCGTAAGCGCACCGAGGGTTCGAATCCCTCCCTCTCCGCCAAATAAAAAAGCCCGACGTAGGTCGGGCTTTTTTATTTGGCGGAGAGGGAGAGAAGCTACTAGCCGCTAGCTACTAGCAACTAGCCAGAAAAGATTCGATCAATCCTCCCGCCAGCACCTCAGCTCCAACTCTAGCCGGCGAAAATGCCATGCAAAATTCAAAGATCGCTGCAACGCAAGGCGTCGCGGCCTTTCTCGCTAGTTGCTAGCGGCTAGTAGCTAGTTGCTATTCCGCCGCTGGCGCCGCCTCAC
>CAZQYC010000009.1:10128-46426 GCA_964597495.1 uncultured Steroidobacteraceae bacterium
GCTAGTTGCTAGCGGCTAGTAGCTAGTTGCTATTCCGCCGCTGGCGCCGCCTCACGAGTCAGAGTAGCAATGGGCGCACCAAGACGGCCGTACTTGCGGTCTTGCGCACGTCCTTCTTCCAGAACGCTCTGCGGCACCGGCCGCAAATCCCACACGACGCCGATCCATGAGAGCATTTTCAAAATATAGAACGTGATGTCGTACTCGTACCAGTAAAATCCCTGGCGCGTCGAACTCGAAAAACGATGATGGTTGTTATGCCATCCTTCGCCCAAGGTGAGGATGGCGAGGAACCAGTTGTTCCGGCTTGCGTCTGTGGTTGCGAAGCGGCGTTTACCGATCACGTGCGACAGCGAATTGATCGTGAACGTCGCGTGCCAGGTAAGCACCGTGCTCAAAAAGAACCCGACGAACAAACCCGGCCAGCCGAACAGCAAGAATGTCGCGACGCCGAGAACGATGGGCGGCAGTAAATGGTACTTGTTGAGGAAACGGAGTTCGGGATAGCGAGTCAAATCGGGAATGCGCGCAAAGTCGGTCGCGCTCGTGTCGTTGAATAACCATCCCATGTGCGAATACCAAAACCCTTCGCGCACCGGCGAATGCAGATCGCCTGGCTGATCGGAATAAAGATGATGCGCGCGGTGATGCGCCGCCCACCAAAGTGCGCCCTTCTGCGCGCTCGACTGTGCAAGCCACGCCAATACGAATTGAAACACCCGGCTGGTCTTATACGTGCGATGGGAGAAATAGCGATGGTAGCCGCCCGTCACGGCAAACATGCGTACGAAGAACAATATCGCGCAACACCACACCGCTTCCGCCGTGAAACCGGTCCAGAAAACGCCGAATGCGCAAAGATGGATGATCGCGAAAGGGATAGCACCGAGCAGGCTGTACTTGCGCGGCGTGGGCGAGGATGGCGACATGAAATCGTGAACTCTGGACAAAGCACCGATCGGCGCGGTGGGCAAATAATGCGGGAACCGGCTTTATTCCACCGTGTTTCTTTGGTCGCGAAATGTAATAGTTGTGTCGCCTAGGGTGAGCAGCGAGCAACTAGTCGCCAGCTGCTAGCCAGAATGCGATCTGAGTCACTCTTTAGCTTCGACGCCTACTGGCCGGAAGCGTCGCCTTCGGGGACGAACTTATACCCGGCCCCGCGGTGCGAAACGAAAAACACCGGCTTATCGGGCTGCGGTTCGAAATATTTGCGCAAGCGAACGATAAAGTTGTCCACACTGCGGGTATTCGGCGAATTATGGAGATGCCACACGCGCTCCAGCAATTCTTCCCGCGTCAGCACGCGGCGCGGATTGCGCGAAAAGTAATACAACAAGTCGAGTTCGAGCTGCGTGAGACGCACCGGTTTTTTCTGGGCGACCACGTCATGCGTGTCGAAATTCACTGTCACGTCGCCGAAGTGCAGCATGCCTCGGCCAGGCTCCGTCCCTGCATCGCGCGACTGCCAGTCGCGTCGCCGTAACGCCGATCGCACTCGCGCTAGTAATTCCGGAAGTTCGAAAGGCTTGGTGAGATAGTCATCTGCACCGGTATCCAGCCCGCGAACGCGATCTTCGGCACCGCTTCGGGCCGTTAACATGATCACGGGCACATAGTTTCCGGCTTCCCGAAGCTGCTTACAGAAAGCAAAGCCATCGCCATCCGGCAGCATGATGTCCAGCAGAATCAGATCGAAGATCCCGCCGCTCCCCGACGTGCCGCCTTGCATGAGTTGTGCAGCGGCATCGCGAATCGTGCGCGCATTCGCCACACGATACCCTTCGAGTTCCAAATTTAGCTTAAGACCGGCTGCCAAATGCGCTTCGTCTTCGATTACAAGCACGCGCGGCCGGTTGCTTTCCAGCTTGTCGGAATCGTCTTTGGAAGCAGCGGACATAGATCAAAGCGGACGGTGAATGGTGAATGGTGGGATTCTGACCATTCATCCGCCACAAGTCACTATTCATGGCCGGTCAGTGCGTTGCCTCCACCGTCGCCACGCCGAGCGGCAAGCGAATTCGCATCGACGTGCCGTGCTGCAGACCTTCGGAGTGCGCTTCGATACTGCCGCCGAGATTGCGCACCAATGCCGCCACGACATACAAGCCGAGCCCGGTACCGCTGCGCGAATACACATCGTCGCTGGCAACGCGATAAAAACGCCTAAATATTCGTTTCAAGTTCGCCTTTTCAAGGCCGATGCCGCGGTCGCTGACCGCTATTTCGACAAGGCCGTCGCGCTCGGGCCGCACCGCAATGTCGATATCGGGTGGATTCGGGGAGTATTTCACCGCGTTGTCGAGCAAGTTCTTCAGCACGGTCTCGAGCGCGGTCGGATCGGTCGTGATGTTTAGGTCCTCGGGCATCGCCACGCGAATCGCGGAGTCGCTGAGGTTATAGCGTTTCTGCACTCCTTCGACACAGCGCTGCACCAACGCCGGAATGCTGACGACGGTCCAGAGCTGCGTACGACCGCCGTGCGAAATGCGGCTCGCTTCCAGGATGTCGTCCATAAATACCGACAGTCGCTCCACGTCGGTGAGCATCATCTGCCGTAACTTCTCGCGCTGCGGCTCGGAAAGCTCATCGCGCGCCAAGGTGTCCAAACACAATTTGATCGACGCCAGCGGCGTCTTTAATTCGTGCGTCACCGAATCGATAAACGTTTGTTGTCGCCGGACTTCCAATATCTCCCGCATCAGGAACACGCTGAACATTACGACCACGCTCATCACGATGACCAGCGAAACGATTCCGCCCGCCACCAACCAGCGGTTACTCCAAAATGCTCCGCCGAGCGACGTGTTCTGCGAGACAACGACCAACCATCCAATGATGAGCGCAACCGTGAGCACCACGGTAATGGTGCTGACCACGATCGGACCGGAAACGGAACGAGGACGGGCGCGGGACATGTCTACATATTGGAACGCTGAAACGACGGTTAGCGTAACAGCTTCGCGAATTAAGCCGCTAGCTGCTAGCTACTAGCCAGAATCGAATCCGGAATTGTGCGATCGCGATGTCAATACTGTTGCCAGCATCCAGACTCTGGCTAGTTACTAGTAGCTAGCGGCTAGAAGCTAGCCCGCGTCAGCGAGCGCTACTTCTTCTTCCCACTCTCCAATTCCGTGATCTTCTCGCCGTACACACGCGTGAACTCCTCCGTGAAAACCGCCGGAAGACCGCGGTTGTCGCGCTGATTGAGCAGCGGGTAGAACTCAGTATAGAGCTCCCAGTACTTGGTTTTGTTGACGACGCCGAGCAAGGGTCCGCGTTTGAGGCCGCGATCGAATCGCTCTTGCAGTTCGGAGGGCTCCAACCGGAAGAGCAGATCGTCGAGCGCCATTTGCATGGCGGCATCCACGGCAATTTGATGGTTTTTGAGGTCACCGAACGCGTCGCGCAGTGCTTCCACTGGCCCTAGATAACGAGTGTTATGTCCGTCGAGCAGTTTTCGGAGCGCCTCTTCGACGCTGGCAGAAAACTTGAGCGGATTGTTCTGACTCGATTGAATACCCGTCTTGCTAAGCCGAAAACGATCTTTTTGGTCGGCTCGATTTTTAAGACTTTCCATCAGGCTCAGCACCACCTCGCGCAGCATCTGTCCGGCCAGCGTGAGCAAGGCGGCATGCGTGTCGGACGGAATCGCAGCGGGATCGATTCCAGCGCCGCGGCAAAAGGCATCGACCGCGCCACCGGAATCGCCAACTTGGTCGCTCAGCGCCAACGAACGACGCGTCCGTTCGATCTCCGGGCGAGCAGGAGGCGGGGCAACCGGCTGTGGCGGCGGCGGAATCGGTTCACGCTTCGCCAAACGCCGCGTGGTCATATGCCAATCGTCGGGTTGCCTTCCTGGGCCAGCGCCGGAAGGCAGAGACTCCGCCAGAATATCGTCGAGCAAACTTGGGGGAGAGTTTGGTTTGGCGTTCGTCAAAGTCGGTATTCGCGTCGGCCTTGGCTCCGACGGCTTTGGTTCAGTCAACCTAGGCTCAAACGAAAGATGATCGATGGACGCCTCTTCAAAATCATTGCCGGCAAGCGTCGGTTCGTTGTCGTCCTCATTCTGACCGCCGCCCAATAAATCGTTGATGTCGAGATCGGCGCCGAGGTCCGCAAAGCGATCGTCGTGAGACTGCCCCACCACGCGTTTAGGCGCAGAGCCGCGTTGTCGAATGGACGGCGCGGGCATTTGGCCGCTCGCGTCGGCCGGAAAATCGTTGCGGTCGTCGAGGCTGACGATGAACTCGTAGTCGCCGAAACGCAGGCGGTCGCCGTCTCTCAGGTGATAAGGACCGCTGACCGACAGGGGCGTATTGTCATCGTTCACGAAAACGCCGTTCGTGCTGGTGTCTTCGAGGATCCATTTGCCGCCGCGAAACTGAACGCTGGCATGATGACTGGAAACGTAGCGCTCCTCGTCCGGCAAAACCCAGTCGTTGTCCGGCGCGCGGCCAATGCGTCCGCCGTGCACGCCAAAAATACGCGAGCTCTGTTTGCCGAGCAGTTTGTAATGGTCGCTAATGACCCGAAGTTTCAATGCCATCGACACGCTTCCCAAGGCACGAGTCCAATGTACGTGCCCGTCTCAACAACTTAGAACTACAAAGCGTCTCCGTGCGACTGGCTGCGTCCTGCATTCGGGGACTCTAACCCTTCGGTCCAGCAGCCGGAATGTCTCAAAAGACTGACGGCGAGAACTGCGCTATGTAAGATGGCGGGAGCCTAACAACGATACCCCGCTCCAATATGGCCGCCAGTCACATTTTTAAGGTTGTTTTTGCCAATCAGGGGAAGGTCTACGAGATCTATGCCAAGAAGGTTAGCCATGGGTCGCTGTTCGGTTTCGTGGAAGTGGAGGAACTGGTCTTCGGCGAACGTTCGGCCGTGGTGGTGGACCCCACCGAGGAAAAGGTGAAATCCGAGTTCGAAGGCGTCAAACGCACGTATCTGCCGCTGCATTCGATCCTTCGGATCGATGAGGTCCGTAAAGGCGGCGTCAGCAAAGTGACCGCTTTCGAAGGGTCAAATGTGACACAATTCCCAACCCCAATTTACACGCCGACCGACAGGAAGTGATGGGTGATGGGTGAAAAGTGACCGGCAGGACATTTGCCAGTCACCGCTAACCAGGAGCCCGTCGCCAATCTCCAACCGATGCTCATCCTCCCCGGCTCTAACGCACTCTCTGCCTTCCGTCTTAAAAAGTTACGCCAAACCCTGCAAGCGCACGATGCGCGCGTAACCGAAATACACGCTCGTTTCGTCCACTTCGCCCACGTCCGTCGAGAGTTGAACGCGCAAGAGCGTTCGGTGCTCGATGCGCTGCTGACTTATGGTCCGCGCGACTCGGTGTCGAAGACCGACGCCGGCCAACTGATTTTAATCGTGCCACGGCCTGGCACGATCTCGCCGTGGTCCAGCAAGGCCACGGACATCGCGCAGGTATGCGGACTCACGGCACTCGAGAGAGTCGAACGGGGCATCGCTTACCGGATCGTGGGAAGCAGCGATCTTGACCGCGCATCGCTGACACGGCTTGCCGCCGATTTGCACGACCGGATGATCGAAGCGCCGTTGTTCGATCTCGCCGACGCCGAAAAATTATTTGCGCAAGGCGAGCCGCGCGCGATGAAGAGCATCGATGTGCTAAGCGGCGGCCGGGCAGCGCTTGTCGAAGCGAATGCCGCTCTTGGTCTCGCACTTTCCGATGACGAGATCGACTACCTCGTCGAGAACTTCAAGAAACTCCGTCGTAATCCGAACGACGTCGAACTCATGATGTTCGCGCAGGCCAATTCGGAGCACTGCCGTCATAAGATTTTCAACGCCGACTGGATCATCGACGGCGAACGGCAAGCGAAATCGCTGTTCAACATGATTCGCAACACGCACGCAAAGAACCCGACCGGCGTCCTGAGCGCTTATCGCGACAACGCCGCCGTAATCGAAGGCTCTGAGGGACAGCGCTGGTTTCCGAACGCAACCACGCGAGCGTACGCGTATCACGCCGAACCCATCGACATCTTGATGAAGGTAGAAACGCACAATCATCCGACGGCCATCTCTCCGTTTCCGGGCGCATCGACCGGTTCCGGCGGCGAAATTCGCGACGAAGGCGCCACCGGTCGCGGCGGCAAACCGAAAGCAGGCTTGTGCGGTTTTTCGGTTTCGAATCTGCGCTTGCCGGATTTCGCGCAGCCCTGGGAAATTGACTACGGTAAGCCGGATCGCATTGCCTCCGCGTTGCAGATCATGCTCGACGGGCCGATCGGCGCCGCAGCGTTTAACAACGAATTCGGCCGTCCGAACATATTGGGATACTTCCGCACCTACGAACAACGCGTCGCGAACTCCAATTCGCGAGCAGCGCTCCGCGGCTATCACAAGCCGATCATGATCGCCGGCGGCCTCGGCAACATTCGCCGTGATCATGTCGAAAAATCCGTCGTGACCGTCGGCGCGAAAATTGTCGTGCTCGGCGGCCCGGCCATGCTAATTGGCTTGGGCGGCGGGGCCGCCTCATCGGTCGGCAGCGGTACGAGCACCGCCGATTTGGATTTCGCCTCCGTGCAGCGCGGTAACCCCGAAATGCAGCGCCGCGCACAGGAAGTCATCGATGCATGCTGGCAGCTCGGGTCGGACAATCCCATCCTGTTGATCCACGATGTCGGCGCGGGCGGACTCTCGAACGGCATTCCCGAATCGATCGATCACAGCAAGCGCGGCGGACGCATCGATTTACGCACTATCCCGTCCGACGAGCGCGATTTGTCGCCTCTGGAAATATGGTGCAACGAGGCGCAAGAGCGCTACGTGCTGGCGATCGCGCCGGACCGGATCGCCGCTTTCGAAGCGCTCTGCCAACGCGAGCGTTGCCCGTTTGCCGTCGTCGGCCATACGACCGATGACGGTCAATTGGTCGTCGAAGATTCGTTGCATAAGAACAACCCAGTGAACATGCCGTTAGACGTATTACTCGGTAAACCCCCGAAGATGATGCGCAACGTAAAGACGGCGCCACCGCTCGGAGATTCGTTCTCGATAAATGCCATCGATGTTCGCGAAGCGGCTTATCGCCTGCTCCGTTTCCCAGCCATCGCCGACAAGAGCTTCCTGATTACGATCGGCGACCGCACCGTAGGTGGCATGATTTCCCGCGATCAAATGGTCGGACCCTGGCAAGTGCCGGTCAGCGATGTCGCCGTCACCATCAGCGACTATGTGTCGACCACCGGTGAAGCCATGTCGATGGGTGAACGCACCCCGCTCGCTTTGCTCAATCCGTCTGCCTCGGGACGCATGGCCGTCGCCGAAGCCATCACCAATATTGCGGCAGCCGATATTGCGAATATCCGACACATTCGTCTCTCCGCGAATTGGATGGCCGCATGCGGCGAACCCGGCGAAGACGCGGACCTCTATGCCGCCGTCAAAGCGGTGGGCGAAGAGTTCTGCCCGGCGCTGGGCATCGCCATTCCCGTCGGCAAGGATTCGCTCTCGATGAAGACGGCTTGGGACGCGAATCGAATGGTGGCGCCGGTTTCACTCATTGTCTCCGCATTCGCTCCCGTTCGCGATGTGCGCCGCACGCTCACGCCGCAATTGCGCCTCGATGGCGGCGACACCCGGTTGTTATTGATCGATCTCGCTCATGGAAAGACACGCATCGGTGGATCGTGCCTGGCGCAAGTCTACGGAAAACTCGGCAGCGAAACGCCGGACTGCGAAGATCCACAAAGGCTCAAAAACTTTTTCGCCGCGATGGCCGAAATCAAAGAACGAAAACTCGCCCTCGCTTATCACGATCGCTCCGACGGCGGTCTATTCGCCACGTTGGTGGAAATGGCCTTTGCCGGGCATTGCGGTATCGACGTGAATCTCCCCTCGCAGGGGAACACTGCGGCGACACTCTTCAACGAAGAACTCGGCGCCGTTCTCCAAGTTCGATCATCCGACATTGCCGCGGTCAACGACCTCTTCACTCGCCATGGCTTAACTGACGTCACAGTCATCGGCACGGTGAACGATGCGAACCGCGTAAGAATCTCCGTCGACGGCCACATCGCCGTCGACGAACCGCGAACCGAACTGCATTGCGCTTGGTCGGAAACCAGTTATCGATTACAAGCCTTGCGCGACAATCCGGAGTGCGCACGCGAACAATTCGAGTCGGCGACCGATCCCGACGATCCGGGACTCGCCGCAAACCTCACGTTCGACCCCGGAGAAGATCCGGCGGCGCCGTTCATCGCCAAAGGCGTTCGACCGAAAGTCGCCGTGTTGCGTGAACAAGGCGTGAATAGCCAGGCCGAAATGGCCGCCGTGCTGCATCGCGCGGGCTTCGAGCCCATCGACGTGCACATGACCGATTTAATCGGCGGACGCTTTACGCTCGATCAGTTCAAGGGCGCCATCGCCTGCGGCGGTTTCTCGTACGGCGACGTGCTCGGCGCAGGTGAAGGATGGGCAAAGGCCATTCTCTTCAACTCGAAGCTGCGCGATGCATTCGCCGCATTCTTTGCTCGCAACGATGCCTTTGCGTTGGGCGTATGCAACGGCTGCCAGATGTTCGCTGCGTTGAAGTCATTGATGCCCGGCACGACGCACTGGCCGCGCTTCGTACGCAACGCTTCGGAACAGTTCGAAGCGCGCCTCAGCTTGGTCGAAGTGTTGCCCTCGCCTTCGCTGTTCTTCGCGGGCATGCATGGTTCGCAGATGCCGATCGCGGTTGCACACGGCGAAGGCCGCGCCGAATTTGCGAATGAAGCCGACGTGGAAGCATGTCGCAATCTCGTTGCAATGCGCTTCGTCGACAACCACGGGCGCTCGACGATGCGCTATCCGGCGAATCCGAACGGCTCGCCGCTCGGGATCACGGCGATTACCAACGACGACGGCCGCATTACCGCGTTGATGCCGCATCCCGAACGCGTGTACCGCACCGTCCAAAACTCGTGGCATCCCGATCACTGGGGCGAAGATGGCGCCTGGACGCGAATGTTCCGGAACGCACGGGTTTGGGTTGGATAACGTAAATCGTCACCCCGGCGTAGGCCGGGGTCTCTCTGAAAACCTGGAAAATAGAGGGATACCGGCCTAAGTCCTCCAGGGACGGAGGTCATGCTGGGAATGCAGGAGCAATTCCCAGTCCGCCGGTATGATGTACTTAGACTCTACTCACGCCGTCTGCGCAACAGAAAGTACGCCGCCGGCACCACCAGCATCGACAGTAGCGGCGCGGTAATCATGCCGCCGATCATGGGTGCCGCGATGCGTTGCATGACTTCGGAGCCCGCGCCCGTGCTCCACATGATGGGGACAAGACCCGCAACGATCACGCTGACAGTCATGGCCTTGGGGCGCAGACGCAGCACCGCCCCTTGCCGAATCGCCACCAGCAGTTCTTCGTTCACGCCGGCTTCGTCGCTCGGAACGCGCGCTTCCCAAGCCTGTTTCAAATAGATCAGCATCACCACGCCGAATTCGGCGGCGACACCGGCCAGCGCAATGAACCCCACGACGGTCGCAACGGACACTTCGTGCCCTAGCAGATAAACCAACCAGAATCCGCCGATGAGTGCGAACGGCAGCGTCGCCATGATGAGCAGCGCTTCGTCGATGCGTTTGAAGATGAGATAGAGCAAGACAAAAATCACGAGCAGCGTGAACGGCACGACGACGGCGAGTTTGGCTTTCGCGCGCTCCAAGTATTCGAACTGTCCCGACCATGCGATGGAATAACCACTCGGCACCCGCACCGATCTTTCGACGGCTCCTTGCATATCGTGCACGGCCGATTGCAGATCACGGCCGCGAACGTCGACATACACCCAGCCCGAAAGCCGGCTGTTCTCGCTCTTCAGCATCGGCGGGCCCTCGGTAATGGCGAGCTTGGCGACCGTGCCCAGCGTGATGTGCGCACCCGCATCCGTCACGATGGCGAGCTCGCGCAGCTTTTGAATCGAATCCCGCAATTCGCGCGGATAGCGCACGCTGATGGGAAAGCGCTGTAGACCCTCCACGGTTTCACCGATGGTTTCACCGCCGATGGCCGCCGTAACGATGCTTTGCACGTCGGCAATTCGCATTCCATAGCGCGCCGCCGCGAGTCGATCGATGTCGACCTCTATATAGCGTCCGCCCGAAAGCCTCTCAGCCAATGCAGACGTCACACCCGGCACGTCTTTCACCGCTTGTTCGACGTTCCTGGCAATCCGGTCGATCATGGCCGGATCGGCGCCCGCAACCTTGATGCCGACCGAACTTTTGACGCCGGTGGCGAGCATGTCGATCCGGTTGCGAATAGGCGGCACGAAGACATTTGCCAGGCCCGGAAGCTTGAGCCGCTCGTCCAGTTCGACAATGAGCTTGTCCATCGTCATGCCGGGACGCCATTGATCGCGAGGTTTAAATTGCACGGTGGTCTCCGCCATTTCGAGCGGCGCCGGATCGGTGGCCGTGTCGGCACGGCCCATCTTGCCGAAGACGCGGTCCACTTCCGGCACGGTCATCAACAGACGATCGGTTTGCTGCAGCAGCTGCGCTGCCTTTCCGGCGGAAATACCGGGCAGCGCCGAGGGCATGTAGAGCAAATCGCCTTCATCGAGCGGCGGCATGAACTCACCGCCGAGTCGAAAGACAGGGACGGCGGTCAGCACAAACACCGCGCCGGCGGCGGCGATGGCGCGCCACGGATAAAGCAGCACACGATCTAGCATCGGTCGATAGATGCGCATCAGAAAGCGGTTGAGAGGATTCGCCGCCTCACGCGGAATGTTGCCTCGTATGAGATACCCCATCAGCACCGGAATCAGCGTGACCGACAATCCGGCCGCACCGGCCATCGCATAGGTTTTCGTGAAGGCAAGCGGTGAAAACAAGCGCCCTTCCTGCGCTTCAAGCGTAAAGATCGGCACGAACGAGAGCGTGATGATGAGCAAGCTGAAGAACAATGCCGGGCCAACTTCCACGCTCGCGTTGCCGATCAACCGCCAGCGCTCCGCGGCGCTCAAGTCGACCATGGTATTTTTTTGGGGATTTTCTTCACGCCACGCCTCCAGATGCTTGTGCGCATTCTCGATCATCACGATCGACGCATCGACCATCGCGCCGATGGCGATGGCGATTCCGCCCAGAGACATGATGTTCGCGCTTACGCCCTGATACTTCATCACGATGAAGGCCGCCAAGATGCCCAACGGCAGCGAAACGATCGCGACGAACGCCGATCGTAAGTGAAATAAGAAAACCAAACAGACCAGCGCAACGACGAGGAATTCCTCGAGCAGTTTGAAGCTTAGATTGTCAACGGCCCGACGGATCAACAACGAACGATCGTACGTGGGAACGATCTCCACGCCCGGCGGCAGGCTCGGCTGCAGTGCGGCCAATTTCGCTTTGACGGCAGTAATCGTTTCGAGCGCGTTCTTGCCTGAACGCATCACGACGATGCCGCCGGTCACCTCGCCCTCGCCGTTGAGTTCGGTAATTCCACGCCGCACGTCGGGGCCTATCTGCAACTGCGCCACATCGTTCAGCATAACCGGCACGCCGCCGGCGCCGGTCCGAATCAAGATATGATCGAAGTCCTTGGCGCTCTGCAAATAGCCCGTCGCATGAACGACGTACTCGGCTTCCGCCAATTCGAGAACGGAACCGCCCGCTTCCTGGTTCGAAGCGCGAATCGCATCGATGACTTGCCGCTGAGTAACTCCATAAGCGCGCAGGCGATCCGGATTCAGCACCACTTGATACTGCTTGACCAAACCGCCGACGGTCGCAACCTCAGCTACGTTCGGCACCGATTTAAGTTCGTATTTCAAGAACCAATCTTGCAAGGCGCGTAGTTGCGAGAGATCCTGCCGTTTCGTCCGGTCCACCAATGCGTATTCATAGATCCAGCCGACGCCGGTCGCATCCGGTCCTAGCGCCGTCTTGGCTTCAGCGGGTAGCCGCGATTGCACTTGGTTCAGGTATTCAAGCACCCGGGAACGCGCCCAGTAGGGATCGGTGCCATCCGCAAAAAGCACGTAGACGAACGAATCGCCGAAGAACGAATAGCCGCGAACCGTCTTCGCACCGGGCACCGATAGCATCGTCGTGGTCAACGGATAAGTGATTTGATTCTCGACGATGCGCGGCGCCTGCCCGGGATACGTGGTGCGCAGAATGACTTGCACGTCCGACAAATCCGGCAACGCATCGAGCGGCGTCTTGGCAAGCGACCAGATCCCCCATGCGGCGATCGTCGACGTCGCCAGCAAGACGAGAAAGCGATTGCCGATCGACCAGCGGATCAGCCGCGCGATCACGGGTGCGGCTCCGTGCTCGTTAGGCGATCGACGGTCGACTTTAGGCTCGCTTCCGAATCAATGAGGAATTGGCCCGACACGACGATGGAGTCTCCCGCGCTCAATCCTTCCGCAATCGCGGTCCTGCCGTCGGCCTGTTCGCCTACGATCACATTGACCACTTCGAACGACCCATTTCCGTCCGTCCGAATGACGACATTGCGCTGACCCGTCGCGATAATGGCCTCGCTCGGCACGACGAGCTGGGGCGCGCTCTCCCGTTTGTTGAGATCGATCGACACGAACATGCCGGGCGACAATTTCTGGTTGCGGTTGTCGAACGCGATGCGAACGGTAAAGACGCGCGTGGCGGGGTCGACCTCAGGGAGCAATGCCTGCACTTTGCCGGTAAATTCATCGCCGGGTAGCGCCACGGTACGCGCGACCACAGAGGCGCCGATCGGAATGGATTGCAAGTGCGCCTCTGGGATTTGCGCATTCACCCACACGGTGGCCAATCCGTTAATGCGAAAGAGCGGCGCGCCTTCCGCGAAAGCAGCACCCTCGCGAACCGCCAACTCGGTGATCACTCCGTCAATCGGCGCCTCAATAATCGTCGTTGGTTGCGCACGTCGAGTCCGCTCAATGTCAACGATTGCGGATTCCGGAACGTCCAACACTTGCAAGCGTTCGCGAGCCGCGGCACGCAACTGGATCATCGACGGTGAATCGCCATTCAGCAACGCCAAGTATTCCTCTTGCGCTGCCCGCCAAGCAGGCGAGGTAATTTCGGCCAGAGATTGGCCGCGTTTTACTTTTTCGAAGGGTGCTTTAACGAAAAGCTTCGTCGCATAGCCGCTCACGCGTGCCTGGACGACCTTTAGGAGCCGCTCGTCGTAAGCGACACTGCCTACCGCATTCAAGCGCCGACTAAGCGGCGCCTTTTCGACGCGCGCGATGCGAATACCGAGATTCTGCGCAACGCTGCTGCGTACTTTAACGCCGGAGTCGTCATGCATCGGGTCGTCGCCTGTCCTGTCGGCATAGACCGGCACCAACGGCATATCCATGAACGGCGATTTGCCGGGTTTGTCGAACCTTTGATTCGGCACCATCGGATCGTGCCAGTACAGCACTTTACGTTCCCCGACGGCTACCACGTCCGATGAACCGTAGTGGTGGCGCCACCAGACTCCAGCACCCACACCAATCATCAACGTCAGTCCGACGATGCCTGCGATTCTGGACCCGCTCATGTGCCGCTCCGATCCACTTGCAAATAGTTAAGGGCCGCCCACGTGCTTCCCAGTTGCGCCTCCAAATTCAACGCCTGCAATTGCAACTCGACATAGGCAAATTGCGCCGTGAGCGATGACTTCAAATCGCCCCGCCCGGATTTAAGCGCTGCGATCGCAAGTCGCGCACGTTCGCCGGCAAGTGGCAGCAAATCGGCCTTGAAAGCGGCGATGCGCTTGCTGAGCGTTTCCCAATCTGCAATCAGCTGCGTGACTTCGGCTTTATGCATGCGCAGCTCCGATTCACGTCCCGCCTCCACTTTTCTCACCTCGGCGCGCTTGGCGGCAATCGCGGGACTCTGTCGTTTAGCCGCGAACAAGGGCAATCCAATCCGAAATTCCACCGAAAACATATCGCCAAAATCCGAACCGCGCCGCCCGTAGGAAAGTTCGACGCTCCAGTCCGGCTGTTTTTCCGCCTGTGCCAGGGCGACTTCCGAACGCGCCGCATCCAGCCGCGCATCGTATGCAATCAACGAAGCGTGGTTATGAATGTCGTCGAGCAATTGCGCCTTCCGCAATTCCGTAAAACTCGGCGCGACCGATAGAGGACGATTGGCATCCGCCGGCAACCAGCGGGCGAGCTGGGCGCGCGCATGACGCACGTTCTGTTCCGCGACATAAATTCGATCCTTAAATTCAAGCAATGCCGCTTGCGACTCGAGCGCCTCCGCAACGGTAGCACGGCCGCTCTTCACGCCTGCTGCCGCAAGCTTCGATTGAAGATCGAAATCCCCTTCGAGGGTCCGCAATCGTAAAAGCGTTTGTTCCGCCGCATAGACGTCAACCCACGCCTGCGCGGTTTGCCGCTTCACGTCCAGCATGGTGCGATGTTGTTCGGCGCGGGCGATGATCTCCATATCGCTCGCTCTCTGCACCTTAAGATCGCGCTTCGCACGGCGTGAAAACGTCTGCATGACACCGATCTTGCGCATTGTCATGGAGTCACCGTCCAACGACCCGGCATCGGCGCCGGTGATCGGCACGTTGTCGATTCCCAAGACAAGCTCGGGGTCGGGAAGTCGGTCGGCTTGAATGACGAGCGATTGCGCTGCATCGCGCGCGGCCACAAGCGCCTCGACGTCGGGCGACACTTGAACGGCGAGTTCGACGGCTTCGGTAAGCGAGAGCGGTTCGGTGGCGGTGGCGCTCATCGTCCACGCGAGCGACGAACAGGCAATCCACTTCAATATCGAGCATCGAAGTACGCGGGGCACGAGACGTTTCGTATTCATAACGGACCTGCACGGTCGCTGCGCCTACGAGCGCAGTCGATAAATCAGTAAGATTTAGAGCGATGCGAACGGAACGTTCGCGTGCAAGGTCGACGATCTACAAACGCAGTCGGCCGGTCTTTAAATAAGTAGTTGAACCGGCGAACGGAACATTGGCTATGAAAACGGCGGGCGGACGGTAATCAATAAGGCGATGCGGTGCTACGCCAAAAGTAAATGGAAGCAAAGCCGGCCGATCGTCAAGCGATGCGCCGCGAATCGCATCGCGCCTCGCAACATCGACCGTTGTGGGCGCAACAGTGGTACAGCAGACAAGGTCAGGCCCCTTATCCGACAAGCGATCGCCACTCGACTCTTTGCAGATCATCGATTGGCTCGAATCGCAGCACTCCACGTCGTTCTGCATCGCACAGGCGAGGGTCGGCATTGCCGCAGAGAGCAAGCCGAGGCAGAAGACGAGAGCGATGAAAATCCGTCGTGACATGTGATCGATAAGTGGAACGGTGAGCGAAGACTACCAGGTTTTGCAACCAAAGGCTGCACACGCCCGGCGGCAACCGCGACGCAATCGGTGCTTTTTGCGCCAAATCAAAGCGGCTTGTCGACGGGCTCTAAAGCGAACTCCCTATCGCTCGATGCCGGGTGAACGATGGATTTTGCACTCCCGATGCTTTAGTCCGCTCGCCGATGGCCGATACCTTGACGTCTGGCAGCCTGTTGAAAATCATTTTCGGCAGCCTGCTAGCTCGGACCATCGCCCTCTCGCCGCCATTTGCAACATCGGCAAGAACCGTCGAAGGGTCCGCTCTTAAGAGAATGCCTGAGCGAGTGCATCGAAGAGAAAATGCATACATCGCGGTCCACAATGCCCTCGTTGCGCTTACCTTACAGGTTAAGCGACCTTTTCGTACTCGGTGGCGTCGCGGTTGTCTATTACGCGGCGGCCAGACTCGGACTGCTGTGTGCCTACGAGACGACTAACGCATCGCCCATTTGGCCGCCGTCCGCAATCGGCTTCCTCGCCGTCTTTTTTTTCGGACGCCATGCGTGGCCAGGCATCGCGATCGGCGCGTTCGCCGCCAACGTAGCCGTCTTTGCGAGCAATCAAGTCGCCGCCGGATCGACGATCGCATTCGCATCGCTTGCCATCTCCATCGGCAATACGTTCGAGGCGCTGTTTGCGGCATTCATCGTTCGTCGATTCATCGGCGCTCATCCACCTTTCGACAAGCCGCAGGACGTTTTTAAATTTGCGCTGATGACGCTTCCGGCCGGCAGTCTTGGCGCCTTGGTCGGGAGTGCCACTCTGCTGATCAGCGGCATCGCCCCCGTAAGTGCCGGACCGACCATCGCCATCACGTGGTGGCTCGGCGATGCGAGCGGCATTCTACTGTTTGCGCCGCTCGCCATGACTTGGCTGAAGTCCCCCAAGGTTCGATGGTCATGGCAGAGCGCCGTTGAAGTCGTCTTGTCGATTCTTGCCTTGGCGCTGCTCGCGCTGACCATTTTTAACGCGCCGGCCTTTTCCGTCGGCGCGGATCGTCGCTTCATCTATCTATTCGTCCCCTGCATAGCCTGGTCCGCCTATCGCTACGGACCCCGAGGCGTGTCGTTCGCCGCTTTAGTCATCCTTGGCATCGCGGCTTGGGGTACGACGCACGGCTCCGGACCTTTCAACAAAGAATCGCTCAACAATTCGCTTATCGTACTCGAAAGCTTTGTCGCGCTTTGTACGCTCACCGGTTACGTACTGGCAGGCGACCTCATCGAGCGAAAACGTTTGCAACAGGAATCGGCAATCCATCGCAGCATCGCAGCGCCCTGGCTCGTCCTCCTCAGCTGTCTCGGCATTAGCATCGTCGGCTGGAATCTCGTAAGTTCGGACATCGATCGACGCGCGCGCGATCGATTCGAATATCTGGCCGATTCCACGCAAACGCGGATCAAGGAGCGCATGCGTTCGTACGAACAAGTGTTGCGTGGCGGCGTGGCGCTATTCACCGCTTCCGAGTACGTGACCCGCAGCGAATGGCACGACTACGTTCAGCATCTCAACCTGCAACAGAATTTTCCAGGCATCCAGGCGATGACATACGCGATACGGGTGCGCGCCGACGAGAAGGCCAGGCATCTGCAAATGTTGCATACCGAGGGTTTTACGGAGTACGCCATCCGGCCGAGCGGCGATCGGGACGAATACGTTCCGATTCTTTATATCGAACCCTTTGATGACCGCAACCGACGCGTCTTCGGCTTTGACGTATCGGCCGAAGCCGTTCGCCACGATGCTATCGTGAGCGCGCGCAATACCGGAGAAGCCGCCATCACCGGACTCGTTACGCTCCAGCAAGACACGGACCGCAGCGTGCAGGGAGGGCTCATCATGTACGTCCCGGTATATCGACAGAAAATGGCCACGACGACGGCGGCCGAGCGCCAAGCCGCCGTAGTGGGCTATGTGACGTCGGCCTTCCGCTTGGATGATTTGATGCGCGGCATCCTCGGCAACGAGGTCCCCTCCTCCACACTGCAGATTTTCGACGGCAGCGCCGCCGACGCGCACGCACCGATGTACGACAGCGACACGAGGAAGTCCGACGGAAAGGCCATCGAGCCGTCGGACTTCACGACGCTGCGACAATTGGAGATAGGCCACCACCAATGGATCCTTCGTTTTCAATCGTTGCCGACGTTCGAAGCGTCCGTCGACAGGCAGAAATCGCAGATCGTCTTAATTGCAGGAATCGGCGTCAGCTTATTGCTGTTCATGCTGGTGCGCTCCCTATCGATGACACAGGAACACGCTACGCTGCTCGCTAGGGACATGACGCGGGCGATGCGCGAATCCGAAAGTAAATTCAGATCGCTGGCCGCCTCCGCCAATGAGGGAATCGTCATTACGGACACGATGGGAAGAATCGTGTCATGGAACCATGGTGCGCAAGCGATATTCGGCTATACGGAAAGCGAAATCGTTGGGCACGAATCGTCGCAACTTCTTGGGCAACGGTTTCGAGAACGCTACGGCATTCGACTTGAGCGGTTACGCCAAACCAAGAAGGACCACATCCCCGGACGAACCGTCGAATTGACGGGATTGACGAAAGAGCGGCGCGAGTTTCCCATGGAAGTGTCGCTGGCGACCTGGCAAACCGCCAACGGCCGATTCCATAGCAGCATCATTCGCGATATTACGGAACGCAAAGCCCTTGCGGACGGCTTGAAGGCAGCCGTTGCCGAACTGGCAGCGAGCAACACGGAGTTGATCAAGCGATCCGATGCGCTGAACGAGGCGAAACACCATGCCGAAGCGGCAACGCGCGCCAAGAGCGAGTTTCTCGCCACGATGAGCCATGAGATTCGCACCCCCATGAACGCCATCATCGGCATGGCCGACTTACTCTCCGAGACTTCGCTCACCACCGAGCAACTGAAATACGTCCAGGTCTTCCAGAAGGCGGGCGAGACCTTATTGGTGTTGATCAACGATCTGCTGGACATCTCGAAAATCGAATCGGGGAAATTCGAACTTGAATACGTCGATTTCGATTTGCAGAACGTCGTCGCGAAAACCAACGACCTCTTGGCTTTTCGCGCGCAAGAAAAAGGACTCGACTTGGTTTGCAACGTCACCGACGATACGCCTTCGCTATTGATCGGCGATCCTCATCGGCTGCGTCAGGTGCTGACGAACTTGATCGGCAACGCGATTAAGTTCACGCACGCAGGCTCGATTCAAGTCACGGTGCGTCCCGGCGAGCGCACGAATACGCATTGCACGGTCCTCTTCGACGTGACGGATACGGGCGTGGGCATCGCCGCGGACAAACTGTCGATGGTGTTCGAAAACTTCACTCAAGCGGATTCGTCCATCACCCGCCGCTATGGCGGCACGGGACTCGGCCTCGCCATCAGCCGCGCGTTAGTCGAGAAAATGCAAGGCAACCTCTCCGTTGAAAGCACGCTGGGCCAAGGCAGCACGTTTCGCTTTAGCGCACGCTTCGGCATGCAGGAAAACCAAACCCCTTCCACGGTAACCGTCACGATTCAACCGCAGCTCGAGCATAAGCGCGTACTGATCGTGGATGACTTTTCCTCCAATCGATTGATTGTCGGCGAAATACTTGCCGGCTGGGGAATGACGGTCAGCGAAGCGGAGAGTGCAGAGTCGGCGCTCGCGCTTTTGCAAGGCAGCGACGCGCCTCCTTTCGATCTCGCCCTCGTCGACGGACAAATGCCGGAAGTGGATGGATTTACGTTAACGCAACGCATTCGAGAAAATCCTGCCACCGCCGCACTTCCGATCGTCATGCTGACGTCGTTCGACCCCGCCGAAGAGGCAAGACAGTATCGCGAACTAGGAATAGCCGACTACGTACGCAAGCCGGTCCGCCGCGGTCAAATGCATCAAGTGCTGTCGAAGGTACTTGCGACGACTGCCGGCTCAACCACGCTCCCGAAGAACGGGAGCATGCGCCAGTATCGAGTCCTGTTATGCGAAGACTCGCTCGACAATGCATTTTTAATATCTGCTTACCTAAAAGAGAGCGTCTACGTAATCGAGCATGCGACCGACGGTAAGGCCGGCCTCGACAAATTCAAATGCGAATTCTTCGACCTGGTGCTGATGGACATTCAAATGCCCGTGATGGACGGCTACGCGACGGCGCGCGCCATTCGCGACTTCGAAGTCGAATTTGCAAAGCGACCTACGCCGATCATCGCCCTGACCGCCCACGCTCAAGTGACCGAGATGGCTCGAACCACGGCGACCGGCTTTACCGAATTCCTAAGCAAACCGATTCGCAAAGCAGAATTGCTGGCTGCGATGGCAAAGCACTGCTCTTCCGAACGGAGTCAGGCAATGCAGACTCAAGTCGCGCAAGATCAGGCCGCTCTAAGCAACGCCATTCAAGCGCGGGTGCCGAAATATCTGGCCGGGCGCGTTGCCGACTTACAAAAAATCCTGACGGCGCTCGCGGCGCAAGATTTCGACGAAATAAAATTCATCGGTCACAACATGAAGGGCAGCGGCAGCTCGTTCGGATTCCCGGAAATCACCGCAGCCGGCCAGGCTCTCGAAAACGCGGCAGGCCAGCGCGACAACAGCGGCGTCCGCCTTGCCTACGAGGAGGCCCAACGCGCCCTCGAAAACGCCTTTCGCCAATCGACGGTTAGCCAAACCGCCAACGCTCCCTAGCGTCAACGCCTTGCTGATCTCCAGTGTTATCGCAATCGAACCCCGGTTAGCGAACCGCCCGATTTTCCATGAGAACGCCGAAATGGCGACGCGGCTCTATTGATGTTTGGCAACAAGCCCGCGATACTCCGCGCATGTTGCGCCTTGGCCGTCGATCCAAGATCTTCCTGTCTTTAGTTTGCATCCTCGTCGTAGGGATGCGGATTACCGGCGCGCACCTGCATCTATGTTTCGACGGTAGCGAACCGCCCGCCAGCGTGCATTTCGGCAACGATCGCGGATTGCATCATTTGCTCGGCGAGCATGAGGATGCAACCGTCGAACACGCCGATGTCGACGTTAATTTAGTGAGCGACGCGTTATTCAAATCAAGCAGCACGAGTTTCGATCTGCTGGACTTGTTCGGCGCGCTGGCATGGCTCCTTGGTTGCTTCGTATTTGTCAGACAAGCCGTTTTCCTTTTCGAATCGTTCGTTCCGATCGACACAACCCGAGCCTATCTGCGCCCGCCTCTGCGCGGGCCGCCTCGTTAATCCTCCCACTCCCTGTCTCGATAATTCTCGATAATTCCGATCGTTCACCGCTGATTGCGGCGGCGGCGATTGCCTTGGGAGGCAATCATGAAGTTCCTATTTGCGCGGACCTGCCGCGCCCATGTTTGCGGCGCGTGCGTCTTGATTCAGCTTCTGTCTACAGCCTTTGCGGCCGACGCAGAACCCACTGGAGAGTTGTCGCTGAGTCTCGCCATCGATACCGCTCTGCAACGCAATCCTGCACTGGCGGTGTCGAGCTACGAATTGAAAATGGCTGACGCACGCGTCGTAAGCGCCGGACGAAGGCCAAGCCCGGAGATCTCGCTGGAGCTTGAGAATTTCGCCGGTTCCGGTAGCACACGGGGAACAACTGCTTTGGAGTCGACGCTCGCCTTGAGCCAGGTCATCGAACTTGGGAGCAAACGCGAGCACCGCATCGAGATCGCCGCCATGAATCGCGAACTCTCGGGAATCGAACGGAGCGCCCGACAGCTGGACGTGTTGGCGGATGTGACGCGCCGATTCATCGACGTCGTGCTCGCTCAACACACGGCGGCATTGACAGAGCGCGCAGTCACGCTCTCGGAACACACGCTTGCCGCCATTACTACTCGTGTAGCAGCGGCGCGCTCGCCGCAGGCCGAACAAAGCAGAGCGTCCATTTCGGTCGCGCGTGCCCGCATCGAACAACAAGAGGCTATCGGCAAGCTGCAAGCGGCGCGCCGCGCATTGGCTGCTTTGTGGGGATCCCGCTCGCCATCGTTCGCTTCCGCTGCCGCCGACTTGTTTACCCTGCCGGAAGCGCAGCCTTTCGACGCGCTCAGCGTGCGCCTGCAACGCAACCCCGACTTTCTGCGTTTCGCGACGGAAGCGCGCTTGCGCGTAGCGGAGGCGAGACTTGCGCAAGCGCAAAGCAAACCGGATCTCAGCGTCAGCGCCGGAATTAGACGCTTTGAGGCGACCGGCGACTCCGCAGTAGTGGCGGGTATCTCGATTCCCTTGTCGTTCGCCAACCGCGACCGAGGGGCCGTCCGCGAAGCGGAATTACACCTCGATCAGGTGCGCGCGCAATCACAGGCCACGTTCCTGCAAGCCGAAACAACGCTGTTCGGTTTGTACCAGGAGATGGCATCGGCCCGCATCCGCGCGATGACGCTGCGCGACGAAGCGCTACCGCGAGCGGAGGCGGCGCTGACACAAACACAGTACGGTTATGAGCGCGGTCGTTTCTCGTATCTGGAACTTGCCTCCGCACAGCAAGAGCTGCTCGCCCTGCAAAGCGCGAGTCTCGAAGCTGCTGCCGACTACCACCGGCTCATGGCCGAAATCGAACGCCTCACCGGCGAACCGCTTACGAACTACTAACTTGAGGCCTCCTCCCATGACGTTCACCCACGTTGCAATGTGGAAAAAGATCTGGCTTGCCTCGCTGAGCGCGCTTGCAATGACTCAAGGCTGCTCAAAAACGGAAACGGAGCGTCACGACGAACCTAAGGCAGGTGAAGAAACGCCGAAAGGCCCGCACGGAGGACGCGTGCTCGACGACGGCAAGTTCTCGGTCGAAGTAACGATCTTCGAACGCGGCGTACCGCCCGAGTTCCGGGTATTCGCCCGTGAATCGACTAAACCGATCGAGCCGAGCGACGTGAAACTCGCCATCGAACTTCGTCGTTTCGGCGGTCGCGTCGACCGGATTGAGTTCGCTCCAAATGGCGACCACCTGCTTGGCAATGGGGCCGTCGAAGAACCGCATTCGTTCGACGTGCATGTGTACGCCGAATACGCAGGCAAACTTCACGAATGGACGTATAGCTCTTATGAAGGCCGAACGACCATCGCTACGGCGATGGCAAAGGAGGCCGGCGTGACCATTGCAACAGCCGGTCCGGGAAAATTGAGTGAGCGCTTGACGCTGTACGGCACGATAAAGGCCGATCCCGCACGTCAGCGCAAAGTAGCGGCTCGCTATCCGGGCGTTATCCAAACGGTGTTCGGACAAGTAGGCGATAACGTCCGGGCGGGCGACACGCTGGCGGTTATCGAAAGCAATGAAAGCTTGCAAAGCTACCCACTCAAGGCGCCTATCGCGGGCACCATCACCGTACGACAGGCGAATGCAGGCGAAACGGCCGGCGCCGAAGCGTTATTCGAGATCGCCGACTTCGCTGCCGTCCGCGCAGAACTCGCGGTCTTTCCCGGCGACTTCTCCAAGCTAAGGAAAGGCCAGGCAGTCGCCATACGCTCCGCACACGGAAAAAATGTGGGCCTGGGAACCGTTAGCTATCTTGCCGCCGCCGGTAGTGCAAACGATCAGAGCTTGGTCGCGCAGGTGTTGCTCGATAACAAACAAGGCGCGTGGACGCCGGGACTGTTCGTGAGCGCGGAGGTTCCCGTGAACGCAACTCTCGTTGCGATCGCAGTGCCGACAACAGCACTGCAGAAATTTCGCGAGTGGGACGTCGTGTTCCTCAACGATGGGGAAACCTACCAAGCTCAACCGCTGGAGCTAGGGCGCAGCGACGGCGAGACGACTGAAGTCGTCAGCGGGCTCTCCAAAGGCGATCGCTACGTGGCGACCAACAGCTATCTCATTAAAGCGGACATCGAGAAGTCAGGTGCCTCCCATGATCACTGACGAGAAGGCGCTAGGCTCTAGACGCTAGTAGGAATCCACATGCAATACGTTGCCACTTTATTCTGGCTAGTTACTAGAGCCTAGCGCCTAGTTGCTTTCCTAAGGGTTTTCCATGCTCGACCGCATCATCGATTTCTCCGTCCGTCATCGAATACCGGTGCTCTTTGCGATCTTGGCGCTGGCTGTCGTGGGCGTTTACGACTACACACGGCTGCCCATCGACGCCGTGCCCGATATCTCGAACGTCCAGGTTCAGATCAATTCCGAAGCACCCGGTTACTCGCCCCTCGAAACGGAACAGCGAATCACCTTTTCCGTCGAGAACGCGCTCTCTGGCCTGCCGAACTTGCGCTATACGCGCTCACTGTCGCGCTACGGGCTGTCTCAGGTCACCGTCGTCTTTAGCGACGACACCGACATCTTTTTCGCACGGCAGTTAGTCAGCGAACGATTGCAGGAAATAAAGAGCCAACTTCCCGATGGAGTTACGCCTTCTCTCGGTCCGATTGCAACGGGTCTGGGTGAAGTTTTCATGTTCACGATTGCCGCCGATGAAAAGGCGCGCCGCGCAGACGGCAAGGCTTACGACGGCACGGACCTGCACACGGTGATGGACTGGGTGGTCGCGCCGCAGTTGGCGCGCGTGCCCGGCGTCACCGAGATCAACAACATCGGCGGCCATGAACGCGAGTATCACGTAGCGCCGTTGCCGGGAAAGCTCATGTCGCACGGCGTGAGCCTTCGGGAGGTGGTGCAAGCTCTGCTCGAAAATAACGGCAACGTCGGCGCTGGCTATATAGAGCGCAACGGTTCCCAGTACTTGGTACGCTCACCGGGCCAAGTCGGCGGAATCGACGACATCAAGAAGATTGTCGTGAGTCAGCGCAACGGCATTCCGATATCGATCGCGGACGTAGCGGACGTGAGTCTCGGGAACGACTTGCGCACCGGCGCGGCGACGATGAACGGACGCGAAGTCGTTTTAGGCACGGTATTCATGCTCATCGGCGAAAACAGCCGCGCCGTCTCAAAACGCGTCGCCGAGAAATTGGCCGACGTCAATCGCTCGCTTCCCACGGGGCTAAGCGCAACAGCGGTGTATGACCGCACCACCCTCGTTGAGAAAACCATTGCCACCGTACGCGCCAATTTGTTCGAAGGCGCCGTTCTCGTCGTCGTGGTGTTATTCATTCTCCTCGGGAATGTTCGCGCTGCGCTCGTCACTGCCTGCGTCATTCCCTTGGCAATGCTGTTCACCATCTCCGGCATGGTGGCGAATCGCGTCAGCGGCAACCTGATGAGCCTAGGCGCTCTCGATTTCGGATTGATCGTGGACGGCGCCGTAATCATCGTTGAAAACTGTTTGCGCCGTTTGGGCGAGGCGCAACCGGCGACGGGAAGCTTACCCCTGAAAGAACGGCTCGCACTCGTGCGCAGCGCGACCAGGGAAGTGATCCGCCCGAGTCTCTTCGGCGTATTGATCATCTTGGTCGTGTATCTGCCGATCTTCACCTTGACGGGCGTCGAAGGAAAAATGTTTCACCCGATGGCCTTCACCGTGGCCGCCGCGCTCACGGGCGCGCTCGCTTTTTCCGTAACGTTCGTCCCTGCCGCCGTTGCGGTATTCGTTACCGGCCGAATCGCCGGGCACGACAACGCAGTCATGCGATTAGCGCGTCGAGCCTACGAACGAGCGCTTCGATTTGCGATGGCGCATCGAGCCGGAGTGATCCTAAGTGCCGCCATGCTGGTGGCCGGATCGGCTTTGCTGACGCCGCATCTCGGCACCGAATTTCTGCCGAGCCTCGACGAAGGCGACATCGCCATGCATGCACTGCGCATACCCGGCACGGGAATGGATCAAGCTGTAGGCATGCAAAAGCAGTTGGAAGCGGAAATTCGCAAATTCCCCGAAGTCGACAAAGTATTCGCCAAGTTAGGCACGGCCGACGTGGCCACCGACCCGATGCCTCCGAGCGTTTCCGACACGTTCGTGCTCTTGAAGCCTCGGGAGCAATGGCCTGATCCCGACAAGACCAAGGCCGAGTTCGTCAAGGAACTCGAAGCCGTCGCGCGCAACGTGCCGGGCAATAACTACGAATTCACTCAGCCGATCGAGATGCGCTTCAATGAGCTCATTTCCGGCGTGCGGGCCGATCTCGCTATCAAAGTCTACGGCGACAACTTGGATACGCTGGTGGACATCGGCGAACATGTTGAGCGCGCGATGAAACGCATTCCTGGCGCGGCCGACGTGGAAACGGAACAGGCCACCGGCCTGCCGGTCATGACGATAACGCCACGACGCGAAGTGCTGCAGCGCTATGGACTCACCGTTACGGAAGTACAGGATGCCGTTTCCATCGCCATTGGCGGAAGAACCGCGGGCCTCGTGTTCGAAGGCGATCGCCGTTTCGAATTGGTGGTCCGCCTTCCGGAAAGCCTACGCAACGATTCGCGCACGCTCGAGCAATTGCCCATCCGCCTGCCGCAAGGAGGATATGTGCCGTTACGCGAACTGGTCGATGTCGCGACGCTTACCGGACCCAATCAAATTAACCGCGAAAACGGCAAACGCCGGGTCGTCGTCACGGCCAATGTACGCGACCGGGATCTGGGTTCGTTCGTCGCCGACGTCCAACAGGCAATCCGCGACGGGGTAACGTTGCCGGCCGGTTACTGGATCGACTACGGCGGTAGTTTCGAGCAGCTGATCTCGGCATCGAAGCGCCTGCGTATCGTCGTACCGATTGCGTTGTTTCTCATCTTCGGACTGCTCTACGCCACATTCGGCTCCGTCAAAGACGCGCTGCTCGTATTTTCCGGGGTGCCGCTCGCCCTCACCGGTGGAGTGCTCGCACTTTGGCTGCGCGGAATACCGCTATCGATTTCGGCCGCGATCGGCTTCGTCGCCCTTTCCGGCGTTGCCGTACTCAATGGCTTAGTCATGGTGTCGTTCATTCGCAAATTGCGGGCCGAAGGACAATCGCTGGCGCAGGCAACTATCGAAGGCCCGCTCACGCGATTGCGCCCGGTCCTCATGACCGCCTTGGTTGCAGCGCTGGGTTTTCTGCCGATGGCCCTCAATACGGGCACCGGCGCCGAAGTGCAGCGGCCGCTTGCCACCGTCGTGATCGGCGGAATCGTCTCGGCAACGCTGCTGACGCTCTGGGTGCTACCCGTGCTGTATCGATTGGCGTATCAGAAACGACCCACCGCCACATGAATCGATTAACATCGACTCGCGATGAGTAAAACAACGAACGTCGAAGTAACGGAAACGATAGTCTCGGCCGGCCTTTTCGGTGCATGGCTTGCAGAATTTCGCGCATCGTTGCGCGGCGACGGCGGAACCGACGTACCTTGCGGCGATTGCGTCGGATGTTGCGTGTCGTCGTATCACATTCCGCTTCGCCTGGGAGACAAAGCAGCGCTAGCAAAGATCCCTGCGGATCTTCTATTCACGGTTCCCGGCCAGCCGCACGGTCACGCGATGATGGGTTATCGCAGCGACGGAACGTGTCACATGCTGAACGCCGGCAAATGCACCATCTATCAAGACCGGCCGCAAACCTGCCGCGATTACGATTGCCGAGTGTTTGCGGCCGCCGGCATCGATGCCGGCGGTCCGGAAAAACATATCATCAATAGACGAGTTCGTGAGTGGCGGTTCACGTACGAGACCGACGATGAAAGAGCCATGCATCGTGCGGTCCTCGCCGCCGCCGCATTCATTCGGCACAAGAAGAGCAGCTTCCCGAACGAACGAGCGCCGACCGCGCCGACCGGAATTGCCGTGCTGGCTGTCAAGTCCTATCGAGTCTTTCTAGACGAGGGAGTCAAGGAACGAAGCGATGCTGAGATCGCCAGCGCTATCGTTCGCGCCAGCGGCGAATTCGATGCGGGCTTAAGCGTTTAATTTCGATCAATGCAATTGGACTTTCGATGCGGCGTCTGCCGCCGGATTGACTGCTCTGGCGATCAATCCGCTTTGCGTAAGCGATACACGATAGCGAGCGCCATCCGCCATCGGTAAATACGTGGCGCTGCCGTACACCGAATCGACGAACGGCAACCACTCCGGATAGTCCTGCGCCACCGTCCAAAGATCGATGCCGGGATTATCGCTAAGCCCGTAAACCGAACGCACGGCCGTGCGCTCTTGTTCGATCGTGCGATAACGACCGCTCAATCGCTCCAATCGATACTGCGCATCGAGTCCGAGGAGATTCGCCCAGCCCCGCCACTTCAGTACCCGAGCGTCGAGTTGCCACTCGTCTCCATTTAGCATGAACACCTGCATGTCGCCGGAGGGGATACGAGAAATCGTGGCGCGAAAACGCTGCGGGCCGTTGGCTTGAAACAAGAGCTCGGCAAGCGGCTGCTCATAAGTCAGCCGCGCATACGTGTGCAGATTGGTGCCGACCACGAAAATCAACCCGGCAAACCCAAGCAACGCGATGCTCAGCACTACGCTGCCGCCTCCTGTGATGAAACGGGCGCGAAATAAACGGCGAAAGCCGATGGCGAGCAGCAAGAGACCGGCCACGCCGAGGATGAGACTGAGCGTCTGGAGATTCATGCGAAAGCACCCCGCCGAAACGCAACGAAATAGTTTCCGATCACGTCTCGCGCACCTATTGGCAGTTACGCGTCCAGCTTCCGATATTTCACTCGATGCGGCGTCTCGGCATCGGAGCCCTTGCGTTTCTTGTAATCGGCGGCGTATTCCTGATAGTTCCCTTCGAACCACACCACCTCGCTGTTGCCCTCGAAAGCGAGAATATGCGTGGCGATGCGGTCGAGAAACCAACGATCGTGCGAAATGACGACGGCGCATCCCGGGAAACTCAACAATGCTTCTTCGAGCGCGCGCAGCGTTTCGACGTCGAGATCGTTGGTCGGTTCGTCGAGCAGCACTAGATTGCCGCCACCCTTCAATACTTTCGCGAGATGCACGCGATTGCGTTCGCCGCCCGAAAGCTCGCCGATCAATTGTTGCTGCGTCGTGCCGCGGAAATTGAAACGACCCACGTAACCTCGCGAGGAGGTTTCATAGTTGCCGACTTTAATCATGTCGAGGCCGCCGGAAATCTCGGCCCAGACGGATTTCTTGTCGTCGAGGGACTGACGCGATTGATCGACATAGGCCATCTGCACGCTCGGGCCCAAGCGAATTTCGCCGGCATCCGCTTTTTCCTGGCCGGTAAGCATTTTGAACAGCGTCGTTTTACCGGCGCCGTTCGGACCGATCACGCCGACGATGCCGCCGCGCGGCAGATTGAAATTGAGATTGTCGAACAGGAGCTTGTCGCCGAAGGCTTTGCGTAACCCCTTGCCTTCGATCACGAGTTCGCCCAGCCGCGGTCCCGGCGGAATGTAAATTTCGTTGGTCTCGTTGCGCGTTTGGAATTCTTGCGAAGCCAATTCCTCGTAACGCTGCATGCGCGCCTTGCTCTTCGCCTGCCGCGCTTTCGGATTCTGGCGCACCCATTCGAGTTCCTTGGCCAGCATTTTGCGAAGTCCTTCTTGTTGCTGCTGTTCGACCTCCAAGCGCTTCTCTTTCTGTTCCAGCCACGAGGAGTAATTGCCTTCCCAGGGAATACCATGACCACGGTCGAGTTCCAGAATCCAACCGGCCACGTTGTCCAAGAAATAGCGATCGTGAGTCACCGCAATCACGGTGCCGGGATACGTCTCCAGGAAATGCTCGAGCCAAGCCACCGACTCGGCGTCCAAGTGGTTAGTGGGTTCGTCGAGCAACAACATATCGGGCTTGGACAAGAGCAAGCGGCACAATGCGACTCGGCGCTTCTCGCCGCCGGAAATCTTGGTGACGTCCGCATCCCACGGCGGCAAGCGAAGTGCATCGCCCGCCACTTCGAGCGTGCGCTCCAATTCCCAGCCGTTGCAGGCATCGATGGCGTCTTGCAGCTTCGCCTGCTCCTCGAGCAATTTTTCCATTGCCTCAGGCGCCAAGTCGGGGTCGGCAAATTTATCGCTGACCGCGTTGAAGCGGTCGATCAGCGACTGCGTCTCGGCGACGCCTTCAAGCACGTTGCCGCGCACGTCTTTCTTCGGATCCAGTTTCGGCTCTTGCTCCAAGAAACCGATCTTGGTGCCGGGCTGCGGCCGCGCTTCGCCTTCGATCTCCTTATCGATGCCCGCCATGATCCGGAGCAAACTCGATTTTCCCGAACCGTTCAAACCGAGGACGCCGATCTTGGCGCCAGGGAAAAACGACAACGAAATGTCGCGCAAGATAATCCGCTTCGGCGGAATCACCTTGCCGACGCGATTCATGGTGTAGATGAATTGGGGCATGGAAGAAACTGCTACGTTAAGATCGGGAGGATGATACACACGGCGGCGACGCCTGACACTCAGCAAATTGCCGCAGGCAAGATCGCGCGGAAACGCCGAGCACGGCCCCGCGCGACCCGCGCTTGGTTATTTCTGAATCTGCTGAATCAATTTCGCGAGCACGGTTCCAGGACCGATTTCCTTAAATTCCGCGACCCCCTTGGCCTTGAGGAATTGCACGCTTTGCGTCCACCGCACCGAACTGGAAATCTGCTTCACCAAAAGCGCTTTCACCGCCTCGCTGGCATTCTCGCTCGGATACAACTCCGCCGTGACATTGGCGACCACGGGCAGCTTGGGCGCCGCAAAAGTCATCGGCGCGATGAAATCGGCAAAGGCCTTGCCCGCCTCGATGACATAGCGCGAATGAAATGCGGCACTCACTGCGAGCGGTATGACCATACGCGCACCGGCCTGCTCGAAAATCGGCGTCACGCGCTTGATGTCGTCGACCGGGCCGGACAACACCGTTTGCGTCGGCGAGTTGTAATTGGCGACGTCGATGGAATTCAAGTTTTCGTTCTTTACGATGGTTTCGATCTTCTCCACGGGCAGTCCGATGACTGCCGCCATGCCGCCGCCTTTCGCCTGAGCCATCAATTCGCCGCGCTTCTTCACCAGCTTCAGTCCAGTGAGAAAATCGAAAACGCCCGCCGCCAGCAACGCGTCGTACTCGCCGAGACTGTGGCCGGCGAGGTAACTCGGCCGCGCGCCGTCCGCAATTGCCTTGTAGTAATGCAGCGCATTCACAACGTAGAGGCTCGGCTGCGTAAACTGCGTATCCTTCAACTTGTTATCCGCATCCTCGAGGCATAACTTCCGCATCGAGTAGCCGAGCAATTCGTCGACTTGCGATTCGACCGCCGCATACTCCGGCACCTCGAACAGCCCCTGCCCCATGCCCTTCTTCTGCGACCCCTGACCTGGAAATACGAATGCAAGCATCACTTCACCTCGTCGTTGTTATCCCCATCCACTTCCCATTTTGAAGCGCGAGCCCCCAAGACTCAATAAACTTTAGGTCAAGGAAGCTCTGATTTGTCCGTCACACCGGCGTATGCCGGTGTCCATCTTCATAATGAGGATGGATTCCGACATTCGTCGGAATGACGATGCGTGAATGAATCAGACTTTCCCTAACTCTCAAACGTTATCCAAGCCTCTGCGTCGCTCTTCGCCAACCGTCACTTCCGCATCTCCCGCTGGGAACCGTTTTCTCGACGCTCAAAAACAGGGATGTTTTTGCGCGAGTCTCCAGGGATGGATTCACGACGGTCGAGAAAACGGTTCCCAGCGGGAGATGCTCTTCGTCAGCCACAAAGCGGGCTATTCCGCCTTCGCTCCATAAACCACATTCACGCCATCCCTGCCGACCAATTTCTCCAAGCGCTCCATTAACTCCCGCGTAGGGCGCACCGACCACTCCTCCGGCAGCGTCAATGCCGCTCGAGCATCGGCGTTGCGATAGTGAACCGAAACGCTGCACTGCCCCTTGCGAAAATCTTTCAAGACTTGCTGCAAATTCGCGATGAACGAGGACGCGGAGCCGTTGAGCGCATTATCCGGCCAGCGGATATCCAAGCGGCGCGCGAGCTTCTCCCGCGCTTGCTCGATGTCCACGATGCGCTTCGCGTTCAACCGCCAATCCTCGATGAAGTCGTCGAAGCGAATATTGCCTTCGATGATGACGATCTTGTCCTTTGCGATCAGCGTTCGATACTGCTGAAAGGTCTCCTCGAACATGGACACTTCCAGGCGCGCGCTGCGGTCGTCGAGCATCAGCGTCGTGCGATTGCCGCGTTTGCGGATTTCGATGATGAGTCCCGCGACGGTGACCGGCTTGCCTTGAAACCGGAATCCCCCTTCCCCGGTATTCGCCGGCTTGGCGCCGGCTACGTCCGCGATGCGTCCGCTGGTGATGGCTTGAATTTCCCGCTGGTATTGCGCGATCGGATGACCGGTTAGAAAGAGGCCGAGGGTTTCGCGTTCGCCCGCCAAGCGGGTGGCTTCACTCCAGTCCGGCAACGTTTCGATCGGTTGCGAGGCCTTCGCCGCGGGCGCAAGCGCCAATCCGAAAAGATCGTTCTGCCCCGCATCCTGGGCCTTGGAATCCTGCTCCGCCAACTGCATCGCTTTCGGCAGAGCATGCATGAGCGAAGCGCGATTGGGACCGATGCGGTCGCACGAACCGGAACGGATCAAGGCTTCGACGACACGCTTGTTGATCTTACCGGCGTCGATCCGCAAACAAAAATCTTCGAGGTCCTTGAACGCCCCGTTCGCCTCGCGCTCCATCATGATATTTTCGACGGCTGCCTGGCCGACACCTTTGATTGCGCCGAGTCCATACCGAATCGAACGCACGCCGCTGACGGTGAACATGTAGGACGACGAGTTCACGTCCGGCGGTTCGACGTTCAATTGCATGCGGCGCGCTTCGTCGATCAAACCCACGACCTTGTCGGTTTTGTCCATGTCGGACGAGAGCACTGCCGCCATGAAACTCGCCGGATAGTGAGTCTTGAGCCAGGCGGTCTGATACGAGAGCAGCGCATAGGCGGCGGAGTGCGACTTATTGAACCCATAGCCGGCGAATTTTTCCATCAAATCGAAGATGAACGCCGCTTGCTCTTCCTTCACGCCGCGCTCGGTCGCGCCCGAGACGAACACCGAGCGCTGCTTCGCCATTTCTTCCGGCTTTTTCTTGCCCATCGCGCGCCGCAAGAGATCGGCGCCGCCCAGCGTGTAGCCGGCGAGCACCTGCGGAATCTGCATCACCTGCTCTTGATACAGAATCACGCCGTACGTCGGCGCCAGCACCGTCTTGAGATCCGGATGCAGATAGTCAATGGCGGCACTCTTGTCGGCTTTCTTGCGAGCGATGAAGTCGTCGACCATGCCCGACTGCAACGGCCCCGGACGGAATAAAGCCACCAGCGCGACGATGTCTTCGAAACAATCCGGCTGCAGGCGGCGGATCAAATCCTTCATTCCGCGCGATTCCAGCTGGAACACGGCCGTCGTATCGCCACGTTGCAGCAAACCGTAGGTCGCCTTGTCGTCGAGCGGAACCGTTTTCATATCGAGCGGACCTTCACCTTTGGCCGCACGCTCGACGTTAATGATTTTGATCGCCCAGTCGATGATGGTGAGGGTTCGAAGTCCGAGGAAGTCGAATTTCACCAAGCCCGCCGCTTCGACGTCGTCCTTGTCGAATTGCGTCACGAGGCTGCCGCCCTGATCGTCGCAGTACAACGGCGCGAAGTCCGTCAGCATGGAGGGCGCGATCACGACGCCACCGGCGTGCATGCCGGCGTTTCTCACCAAGCCTTCAAGAGCCAGCGCCATGTCGATGACTTCGCGCGTCTCGTCTTCCTCCTTATAACGGCGCTTGAGTTCTTCTTCTTTCTCCAGCGCGTCCTTGAGCGTGATCCCGAGTTCAAAAGGAATGAGTTTCGCGATCGAATCGGCAAAGCCGTATGTCATGCCCATGACGCGCGCGACATCGCGCACCACGGCCTTCGCCGCCATCGTGCCGTAGGTGATGATCTGCGAAACGCGTTCGCGACCGTACTTATGGGCGACGTAATCGATCACGCGATCGCGGCCGTCCATGCAGAAGTCGACGTCGAAATCGGGCATCGACACGCGCTCGGGATTCAAGAATCGCTCGAACAGCAAGTCGTACGGCAATGGATCGAGATCGGTAATGCCGAGCGAATACGCCACCAGCGATCCCGCGCCGGATCCGCGCCCCGGCCCCACGGGAATGCCGTTCTCGCGCGACCAGCGAATGAAGTCGGCCACGATCAAAAAGTAACCGGCGAATCCCATCTGGCAGATCACGTCGAGTTCGGTGCTGAGCCTCGTACGGTACTCGTCGTCGGAAACGACACGCGTGCCGGCGGGCGGATGCGCACGCGCTTCCGCGATGCGCAGGTCGAGCCCGCGCGCCGCTTCGTTGCGCAAGAATTCCTCCGTCGTCGTTCCTGCAGGAACCGGATACGGAGGCAATACCGACTTCCCCAATTTCAATTCCAAACTGCAGCGTTTCGCTATCTCGACGGTGTTCGCGAGCGCCTCGGGAAGATCGGAAAATAATTCCTGCATTTGCGCCGACGAGCGCAAGAACTGCTGTTCGCTATAGTGCCGAGGCCGACTCGCGTCGCCGAGCTGCGATCCCTCATGAATGCAGACGCGAGCCTCATGCGCTTCGAAATCGTCCCGAGCGAGAAAGCGCACGTCGTTGGTGGCCACTACGGGGACGGCGTGCCGAATCGCCAAATTGAGCGCACCCGCGATGTAAGTCTCTTCGTTCGGCCGGCCGGTGCGCTGCAATTCGAGGTAGAACCGATTCCCGAACAGCGACAGCCAAAATCGAAGGTTCGCGGTTGCGTCGTCGTGTCGATTGCCCACGATCGCGCGGCCAACGTCGCCGGCAGTTCCACCGGAAAGCGCGATCAATCCACGCACGTTGTCGGCGTCGAGCCATTCGCGCCGAATCGTCGGTACGCCGCGTTCTTGTCCTTCGAGATAGGAACGACTGACCAAGCGAGTAAGGTTCTTGTAACCGGCATCGTTCTGGCAAAGCAGCACGAGCCGAGTCGGTTCGACCCGTTCGCCCGCTTCGTGAACCAGCAAGTCCACGCCGACGATCGGCTTGAGGCCCTTGCTTTGCGCCGCGCGATAGAACTTCACCATGGCAAACAAATTGCCTTGATCGGTCAGCGCAACTGCCGGCATCTGCGCCTCAGCCACCGCATCCATCAAGCCGAGCACGGTGCGCTGACCCGATTCGTCCGTCTCGCTGGCGATACGAATCACGCTGTCGACCAGCGAGTACTCAGTATGGAGATGGAGATGAACGAAAGACATTCAGACCGGGCTCGGCGTGTGGGACTCGGGGCCTGAAGAATTCCATCCGAACGCGCCTTGCATCTCGCTTCTCGCACTTCGATTTAGCGCGACGTGCACCGGCTCAAAGCTGCGCCGATGGATGGCGCTCGGACCCAACCGGTCCAGCGCTTCGTAGTGAGCCGGTGTACCGTAACCCTTGTGCTTCGAGAATCCGTAGCCGGGATAAAGCGCGCAAAGTCGCTGCATCATCGCATCGCGAACCGTTTTGGCCAAAATGGACGCGGCGCCGATCGATTCGACCAGCGCATCGCCTTTGACAATAGTTTGAACCTGGCAGCGGATACCCAGCTCCATCAAGGAAGGCGCTCGGTTTCCGTCAATCTGAACGTGAATCGGCACGATCCGCAGTCCGCAAATCGCACGGCGCATCGCCAAAAACGTCGCCTGCAAGATATTCAGTGAGTCGATTTCGGCTGCATCGGCCCATGCCACCGACCAAGCCAGCGCACGCTCGCGAATCAATACGGACAATCGCTCGCGCTCCTCCGCCCGTAACGCCTTAGAATCGCCAAGGCCGTCGATGCGGCGCCTCGGATTCAAAATCACCGCGGCCGCAACCACCGGTCCGGCGAGCGGACCGCGTCCTGCTTCGTCGACACCTGCAGTGAAGCGCGCGGCATTCCGATCTTTTCGCTCGAACGCAAAGACGGCTTGGGCACTCGCTACCACTTAAGATACTCCCGACTAGGCAATTCGTTTTCTAGTTAAAAGGCGACGACTGAGGTGATCACTGGAGTGATCACGGGGTGATGGCCGGCGAAGAATAGCTCAAGCACACCGTGTCGGCTTCCCAAAATCTTTCGAAAATACTTTTAGCTTGCCTTGACAGTGACGGCGGGCGGGTCCCTTCGCACACAAGGTTACCCAGCACTTTCGAATCGATCCGCAAATCATTGACCGGCCATGAGTGACGAGCCATGACTGAATGACCAGGCACCGGTCGCGCGGGCCCGATCTCATCGCGATTAAATCGTCACTTACCTACTTTCGCGGCCCCATCAATTCCTGGATAGCCAGGACTGCCTGCCGGCTGGCGTCGCAACGTAACCGGAGATGGATATCCGCAAACGTCGCGATTAAGGCATCGCGATCGGGACGATCTAGCTGTTCGAGCAAGACCGGCCCCAGCGTTTCGGCGCGCACGTCGTCGTTCAGATATTCGGGAACGATTTTCCGCCCGGCCAACAAGTTCGGAAGAGCGAAAAAAGGCGCTTTCATTAAACCCAAAACGCGAAACAAAAAACTCGTTAGCCAATCGGCCCGATAGACGACGACCATAGGACGTTTGATGAGGGTCACTTCCAGCGTTGCCGTGCCGGAGGCCAGCAATACCGCATCGCTCGCAGCCACTACGTCTTGCGAACGCCCGTCGACGAGCCGCACGCGGTCGGCAACGCCTGCCGCCGCTAGCGCGGCGATAAAAATTTCGTTAGTCGCCGAATTCGCCATCGCCGCGACGAACTGCAGAGCAGGACGCTGAGCGTGCAACCAAACCACCGTCGCCGCGAAATCCGCCGCATGCCGGCGAACTTCGCCAAGCCGGCTGCCAGGCAGGAGCGCGATGCACGGCAAGTCGCGCCTCAATCCCAAGGCCTCCCGCGCGGCGCCTTGATCCATTTCCATGGGAATTCGATCGGCAAGCGGATGCCCGACAAATCGGGCAAGCAAAGCGTGCCCGGGTACGTGGCGATCGTAAAAATCTTTTTCGAACGGCAGAAGGCAGAGCACGGCGTCGACGGCGTCGGCGATTTTGCGCACGCGCCCCTGACGCCATGCCCACACTTGCGGACTCACATACTGAACCGTGCGAATGCCCCTGCGCTT
>CAZQYC010000009.1:46526-66446 GCA_964597495.1 uncultured Steroidobacteraceae bacterium
GCCATGCCCACACTTGCGGACTCACATACTGAACCGTGCGAATGCCCCTGCGCTTGAGCTGCCGGGCGACGCTCAAATTGAATTCTTTAAAGTCGACGCCGACGTACACCGCCGGCCGTTCCGCAACGACACGCGCAATGAGTTTCCGCCGGACCCGCAGCAAGCGCGGCAACTCGGGCAAGACTTCGAACAATCCCATAACGGCAAAATCTTCCGCGCGTTCCCACGCCTCGCACCCCGCCGCACGCATTTTCGGGCCGGCAATACCGGAAAATCGGGCCTGCGGAAATCTCTCGCGCAATGCTTCGATCAAATCGGCAGCGAGATTGTCGCCGGAAGTTTCGCCGGCAACCAGAACAATATGTGGCTGAGGGTTCTTCATTTCTGGCCAGTTTGCCAGTGGCCAGTTAGCCAGTCTGCCAGCGTTAGCGCGCCAGCCCACGCTGGCTACGCGCCAGGAAATCCACGAACGATTTAAGCTCTTCTTGCGTTTTCGCGAGCTCGGTCAGCTGCTCCGTGGCCTCGGTCAACCTTAAGCCGGACCGATAAAGAACACGGAAGGCATTCCGAATGTTGCGTACTTGCTCGGGAGAGAACCCGCGACGCTTAAGGCCAACTTCATTGACGATTCGCGGCACGGCAGGACGGCCCTCCGCCGTCACGTAAGGAGGAATGTCGTAGGTCGCGGCCGTGTTGTTCGCCAAGAAAGCGTGCGCGCCAATTTTGCAAAATTGATGGACGCCCGCGTACGCGCCGAAGATAACCCAGTCCTCCACTTCGACGTGCCCGGCCAATCCCACCGAATTCGAGAACACGCAGTGATTGCCGACGATACAGTCGTGGCCGACGTGCGAATATGCCAAAAAGAAATTATGCGAACCAATCGACGTCACTCCTTTGTCCTTGGTCGTGCCGCGGTTGACGGTGACGCACTCGCGAAAGATATTGTCGTCGCCTATTTCAAGGCGCGTCGGCTCGCCCTTGTAGCTGTGATCCTGCGGACCGTCGCCGATGGAGGCGAACTGAAAGACGCGATTGCGGCTGCCCATGCGCGTGGGTCCGTTCACCACCGCATGCGGGCCGATGACACAACCGGATCCGATTTCAACCTGCGACCCGATGATCGAGTACGGGCCAATCTCAACGTCGGCAGCCAGCTTGGCATCCGGGGCAACAATCGCGGTTGGATGAATGGGCATTCTCAAATATCTCCGGGTGAAACCATCAAGTCGGCGCTCACGGCTTCTTCGCCGTTGACTTCAGCCACCGTCGTGAACTTCCAAATGCCCCGCAAGGCACGGTCTAACGTAGCTTTCAGGATAATTTGGTCCCCGGGAACCACGGGCCGGCGAAAACGCACCTTGTCGAGACCGACGAAATAGATTTGCGTTTTCTCCGTCGGATACACGCCCGCCGTCACGAACGCCAAAATGCCCGCGGTTTGCGCAAGCGCTTCCAGCATCAAGACGCCCGGCATCACGGGCCGATTCGGAAAGTGGCCTTGGAAAAACGATTCGTTGAAGGTGACGTTCTTTAGCGCGCGAATCGATTGCTTGGGAACGCATTCGAGCACTCTATCGACCAGCAGCATCGGATAGCGATGCGGCAAACGCCGCATGATTTCCGGAATGTCCATGACGGTGGAACCGTTCGATCCTTGGGGCAGCGCTTCAGGGGGCAACGCTGCAGTCGGCGTCTCGGTCGGTGTTTGGGTTGATGTGTGGGTCATTACGTTTCCCGCGTTGTAATTAGTCCTTCGAATTATCATCCGACTAAACCAGTCGACTTAATCAGTCGACTTGTCGTCGCGCTCGCCGGCAAGCTTCGCAAGCGTCTTCGCCATTTTATCGAGCTGCCGGAAGCGCGCAGCATTGCGGCGAAATGAATGCGATTCCTCAAGGCCCAGCGCTCCGGAGTACGAGCCGGGTTTCATAATCGAACCGCTCACGGTGCTATGCCCCATCACCACCACGTTGTCGCAAATCTCGAGGTGGCCGGCAATACCGACCTTGCCGGCAATCAAGCAGCGCTTGCCGATGCGCGTGCTGCCGGAAACGCCGACAAAAGCCGCCATCGCCGTGTGCGCGCCGATGTGCACGTTGTGCCCAATTTGAATGAGGTTGTCGAGCCGCACGCCGTCCTCGATGACGGTATCGCCGAGCGCGCCCCGATCAATGGTGGTATTGGAACCGATCTCCACGTCACTGCCGATTCGCGTGCCGCCAATCTGAGGCACTTTAATCCATGCACCCGCATCCATCGCATTGCCGAACCCGTCGGAGCCGATGACCACGCCAGGATGCAAGATGCAGCGTTCGCCGATGCTCGTGTGGTCGCAGATCGTGACGCGAGCGATCAATCTCGAATCGTTGCCGATGGTCGAGGCATCGAAAACGATGCATCCCGGCCCCAGCGAAACGCGAGCGCCAATGCGGACATTCGCGCCAACCACACACTGCGGACCGATGGACGCCGTCGCGTCGATCTCCGCGCTCTGATGCACGACCGCGGATGGATGAACGCCCGGCACGTTTGGCGGAGACGGATGCAAGAACGCCGCAATGCGCGCGAAGGTTGCATAGGGATTCTTGGCGATCAGCGCCGATACCGGGCATTGCCCGGCAAGCGCCGGCTCCAGGATTACCGCGCCGGCGCGAGTCGAGGGCAAGTAGCGCTGATACTTGGGGTTGGCAATGAAAGAAACGGCGTCGGGCGCCGCTTCTTGCAAGGTTGCGACACGAGTTACTCGCGCCTCGCTGTCGCCTTGTAATGCGCAGCCGAAACGTACCGCAAGCTCACCGAGAGACGTTGCCGTACTCTGCGCCACGGCAGTCCTCCCGGTGATCCTAAATGCGTTTAACGTGCGGAACCGAACGCCGCAAGATTACGGCTTTTCGGCGGCAGGCTTAGCTGGCGTTGCGGCGGGCGGTCCCGCTGATTTTGCGGCACGCTGTTGCAAGATGGACAGCAGCTGATTCGTCACGTCGAAGGCATCTTTGTTGAAAAACGCCGCATTCTTGCTGATGACCAAATCGTAGCCGTTGCTCTTGGCAAACGATTCGACCTCGGCGGCCAGCGCGCGGTTCAGCTTGCCGATTTCTTCGTTCTGACGCAGGTTGGCGTCGTCCTTGTATTCATTGCTCTTACGTTCGAAGTCGCGCTGCCCTTCGCGGAGTTCGCGCTCCAGCTTGCTTTTTTCCGCGTCATTCATGACGGCGACATCACGCTGGAACTTCTCGGCCTTTGCCTTTAGATCTTTTTGTTGCTGCGCCAGTTCGCGGCCGCGCGGCCCGAATTCGTTCTGCAACGTCTGCTCAATCGCTTTCAACTGCGGCGACTGTTGTTGCAGCACCTCGAAATTCACCACGCCGATTTTCACCTCGGCCAACGCCGCACCCAGCGGAGCGGCGACCATCAACCCGGCTATCCAAGAAGCAACCAATTTCGAGCGCAACATGAGTCATCACCTTCTGTGTATGTAGTAATCCAAAATGCGTCGTCATTACGTCCCCGCTACCCATGTGTCCGCGAGGACCAATACCGAAAAAGACAAATTAGAACGCCTGATTTAGAACGCTTGGCCGATCGAGAACTGGAACCGCTCCGTTTCGTCGGGATAGTTCATGCCCTCGATGCCCTTCGCGTTCAACGGGATGGCATAGTTGAAGCGGAACACACCCAAGGGCGCGAGCCACTGAACGGCCAAACCGGTCGAATGCTTCAACTTATCATAGCTGAATGAATAATCGACAGGGGTCCGTCTATCGACCCCGAGAAAGGTTATGTTGTCGGTGGAGAACACGTTACCGATGTCGTAGAACAAACTCACCCTCGCGCTGTTGCGCCATTTTGCCGGCATCGGAAACAGGATTTCCGTTTGAAGGACAGTGCGTAAATTACCGCCGTAGGGTCTGCCGTACTGATCCTTGGGACCCAGCCGGCTTTCGTCGTAGCCGCGGACCGAATCCGGACCGCCGGCCATGGACCGCCTAAATTGCGGGACCGAGGTGGTATCTTCCAGAGCGACGGAATAGCTCGCGTCGGCGTTGAACATCAGCGTGAGACCGCGCCACAGAGGAACGAACTTCAGGTAGTCGCTAGTGAAGCTCAAAAAATCGACCTGACTCCCCGGCAGCGTGTAACTCGCGTTGAAGCGAACGCGAGTGCCGCGATCCGCGAACAACGTGCGATTCCGCGAATCGAATAGCCACCCGGAATTCAATTCAACGACGTTAAATTTGGTGCCGAAATCGAAGAACGACTGCGGCGGCGTGCCCGCCAAGGACTCGATCACGTAGGGCTTGCCGTTGTTCCTGACCCAGTCGATGGCCTCCGGCGCCGATGCGCCGCTCGATGTCGTGAGGTCGGCGAACGTCGCGGACAATCCGAAATTGACGCGCTGATAGTCGGTAATCGGATAGCCGTAGTTAAGAGCCGCCGTGCCCTGCTTGGTATGGAACTCCGAAGCCGCGGACGAAAATTGGCTGGAATCGTGAAAGGAAAGAGCGACCGTTCGCGATACGCCGTCGATGCTCGTGTAAGGATCGGTGTGAGAAAAGCTATAAACCTTGGCATATCGGCCCGCTTGTACTTCCGCCTGAACCCGATTGCCGCTGCCCATGAAATTACTATGAGTAAAGCTGCCATTCACGATGAACGACTGCGACCCGGAATAGCCGATGCCCGCGCTAAAGGTGCCCGGCAGTCCTTCCTTGATCTTGAATTCGACGTCCACCAAATCCGACGTTCCCGGCACCGGCTTGGTATCGGCCTCCGCCTTCTCGATGAACGGTAACCTCTGTAGAAGTTCCTTGGAGCGATCGATCGCCGCGTTCGAGAGATAAGCCCCTTCCAGCTGCCGGAATTCGCGCCGCATCACCTCGTCATCGATGCTGGTCGCACCGGACACGTTGATGCGTCGTACGTAAACGCGGTTGCCGGGCTCCACCAGAAGCGTAATGCTCACTTTGTGAGTCGCCGCATCCAGCTGCGGTACCGGATCGACCTTGGCAAACGCGTAGCCATCGAGTCCTAGGCGAAGCACCATCGCCTCCGTCGTCGAGGTAATCGCTTTGCGCGAATAGGTATCGCCCGGCTTAAAGAACACCAGGCGTTTCAATTCTGCTTCGGGCACCACCAGATTCCCGGCAATCTTGACGTCGCCGATCGTGAACACCTCGCCCTGAGTGATGTTCATCGTAATGAAAATGTCGTCCTTTTCAGGCGCAATGCTGACTTGCGTGGAATCGATGCGGAAATCGGCATAGCCGCGGTCCATGTAGTAGGAACTCAGTTTCTCCAAATCGCCGGACAGTTCTTCGCGCGAGTAGCGATCGTCGCTTTTCCAAAACATCCAGGTGGGCGTTTTCAACTTGAACTCTTCGCGAATCTTTTCGACGTCGAACGCCGTATTGCCGACGATGTTGATCTGGCGAATTTTTGCGCGCTTCCCTTCCTTGATCTCGATCGTCACCTTTACCTTGTTGCCCGGAACCTCTTCGACCTTGCCGTCGATCTTTACCGCGTATTTGCCCCGCGAGAAATACTGATCGGTGAGATAGCGCTTCACTTCGTCGAGCGTCGACTGATCGAACGTCTTGCCGGTCGCCAAGCCGACGCCTTTCAGCGATTTCTGTAGATCTTCGGTCTTGATGTCCTTATTGCCTTTCAGCTCGAAACTTTCGATCGAAGGCCGCTCCAAGACCGCAATCACTAAGGTTGCTCCGTCGCGACGGAGCTCCACATCGCGAAAAAATCCCGTCGCATAAATAGCGCGCACGGCTTCTTGAATGCGGCGCTGATCGAGTCGATCACCGATATTCACTGGCAGATAGTTGTAAACCGTGCCTTCCGAAATGCGCTGCAATCCTTCGATGCGGATATCGCTGACGGTAAATTCGCCGGCGGAAGGACCAGAGGCCTGATCCGGGGTCCGACCCGCAACTTGCGCAAATACCGCGCCGCTCGCCGCCAACGCCAGCGTCGCGCGGACCGCTTGGACAAGAGTTCTTCGTATCATTTCGGGTTCGGTTCTTGTTTGTTCTAAGCTTGATAAGGCGGTTAGGGGATCGGTCAGCTTACGCGCGCAGTAATGTCGTTATAAAAGGCCAAGACTGCCAGCATAATCAGCAACGCAACGCCCACCTGCTGTGCAATGACCTGCGTTCGCTCTGAGACCGGCCGGCCTTTGAGCAGTTCCGCCAACTGAAGGACGATTTGCCCGCCGTCGAGGACCGGAATCGGCAAAAGATTCAGCGCACCGATCGTGATGCTGATCAAAATCAAGATGCTCAGGAAAGGGAAAAAACCGAATTGCGCAGCATCGCCCATGACGTTCGCAATGCCGATAGGCCCGGAAACGCTCTTTATGGACACCTTGCCCTGGACTAAATAACCGATCGATTGGAATACGAAAATCGTCTTGTCATAGGTTTGTTCGACCGCACGGCCAAGCGCACCGACGACGGAATCGCGCGGCAGGCGCATCTCCTCGGGAATGGCACCGCTCGGGCCCGCACCGACACCGATACGCCCGACGGTACGCCCGTCCGGAGTCGTCTGCTTGCCGACCAACACGTCCACTGCAAACGTTTTTTCGCCGCGAAGCACGTCGATCGCCACGGTCTGGTCGGCGCGTTTCTCAATAGCCATCACCAGCCGGTCAAAGGTAGGCGTGCTCACGCCGTCAACTCGAACGATCTGATCGCCGACCCGCAATCCCGCAAGCTCAGCTGGGGACCCCGAAACGATGCTCGCTAAAACGGTCGGCACCGGTGGGCGCCAGAAGTCGAACCCTAATCCCGCCAGCAACGCATCGGGTTCCGTCAATTCACTCAGTTTGTCTGCGACATTCAAGCGAACTTCCCGAGGGCTGCCGTTCGCGCTCGACACTCGCAAGTTCACCACGCCGTCATCGAGCAGGCCTTTGAGCAATTGCATTACCACGGCTTCGTGAGTGGGCGTCACTTTGCCGTCGACTTCCAGGATCACGTCGTCCCGATGCATTCCCGCCCGCTCGGCAATCGAGTGCGGCGTCACTTCCCCAACCACAGGTTTGTAGCCGGGCACGATGAATAGATACAAGATCCAGTACGCGACAATGGCAAACAAAAAATTCGCCAGCGGTCCTGCCGCCATGACGGCGATGCGTTTCGCAGGCGGCTGACTCTTGAACGAACGGCCCAGGTCTTGAGCGGATACGTTGTCGTCGTTCTCGCCGAGCATGCTCACGTAGCCGCCGATCGGAATGGCGGAAATGGCAAATTCAGTCCCATCTTTGAGGGGACGGCTCCAAAGTACTTTGCCGAGGCCGATGGAGAAACGAATGACCTTTACGCCCATCCGTCGTGCAACCCAGAAATGCCCGAACTCGTGGACAGCGACCAGCACGCTGATCCCCACGATGTAGATGACGGCATAGATAAGAATGGTAGCCACTTCAGTCACTAGCTTCGAATCAGCATTCAATCAACTCGATTTAATTAACTCGACAATCCTAACGTCGCTTGCTCTCGCGCCCACGCATCGGCCGTGAGCACGTCCGCAAGCGTTGCAATCGTCCTGGCACGATGCGTTTGCAACGTGCGATCGATCAACGGCGCGATCTCGGAAAAACGTAAGCGGCCCTCCAGAAACGCGCCGACCGCCACTTCATTGGCCGCATTCAACACGGCAGGAACCGTTCCGCCCGCCTCTGCGGCCTCACGCGCCAGCTTGAGACTCGGAAAACGATTCACGTCCGGCGGCTCGAATTCTAGTTTCCCGATCGCCGTCAAATCGAGCGATTCTACACCGGACGTCAACCGTTCCGGGAAACCCAGTGCGTGAGCGATAGGCGTACGCATGTCCGGATTCCCGAGCTGTGCCAGCACCGAACCGTCGAGATACTCGACCATCGAATGAACGATGCTTTGCGGGTGCACCACAATCTCGATGCGCGAGGGTTCGACGTCAAATAAAAGCCCCGCCTCGATCAGTTCCAGTCCCTTATTCATCAAGGTTGCCGAATCCACCGAAATCTTGCGCCCCATTGCCCATCGCGGGTGGGCACAAGCCTCTGCCGGCGTGACATTTCGCATGCCTTCAGTCGGCAACCGCAAAAAAGGCCCGCCGGAGGCAGTTAACACGATCTTTCGGACCCCAGCAGGAGAGCAACCGGCCATCGTGCCAGTGGGTAGACATTGAAAGATGGCATTGTGTTCACTGTCGATGGGGATCAATTCGGCACCGCCCAAGCGCACGGCCTCCATGAACAACGGGCCAGACATGACCAGGGCTTCCTTGTTTGCAAGCAGGATGCGTTTTCCGGCGCGCGCCGCAGCCAACGTTGACGGCAATCCGGCCGCGCCGACGATAGCAGCCATGACGGAACGCACCTCCGGAAGGACGGCAAGATCGGCGATCGCGGATGCCCCACTTAGGACCTCGGTGGCGATCCCTTCGGCTGCCAGGATCCCTTTTAGTTTGGCCGCCGCCGCTTCATCGGCCAGCCCGGCGAAGGACGGACGAAATCGCCGGCATTGGTCAGCCAGAAGCGTCACGTTATTCCGTGCCGCCAGCGCGATGACTTGAAAGCGGTCGGAATGTCTCGACAACACGTCGAGCGTATTGATTCCAATGCTGCCGGTGGATCCCAACACGGCGACACCCGCTCTCGTCGTGTCGGCCGTCATAGCACGCCCAGCCATAGCATGCCGAGCGCGAAGACCGGCGCAGCGGCGGTCACGCTGTCGATTCTGTCCAAAATTCCACCGTGACCGGGCAAGAGGTTGCTGCTGTCTTTCAAACCGACATGGCGCTTAAACATGCTTTCCGTGAGATCGCCGACGATGGACGCCGCAATGACTGCGGTGCAAAGTCCCAAGAAGCGAGAAAACGGTTGCTCGAACCAAAACGCCCCGACCGTTGCCATTGCTAGCGCGGCGACGAATCCACCGATCACTCCTTCCCAGGTTTTTCCGGGACTGACCCGCGGCGCAAGCTTCAATTTCCCGAACCTACGACCGGAAAAATAAGCCCCTATGTCGGCGGAGAACACCAATAACAACAAAAACAAAACCAGTAGCGGTCCTCGTTCGGACGCCTGGTGCAGTTTACCCAGCGCCACAAACGCCGGTACCAACACCAAGATGCCAACCAGGGCCGCAAGAAAACGATTGACGTAACTCGGCGCCAGCGAAAGCCAGCCAAAGGCGCCCAGCCACCAGAGCAAAGCCACCGTTAGCACCCACGTCAGCCCCGAATTGGATGTGGCGCCGAACTGCCACGCGAGATACAGGACCTGAGCCATGACGCCGACATAAACGATGCGCAAGGAGAGAAGTCGCGTGCAAAACTGGCTCCACTCCCAAGCTCCGGCCAGCACGACGGCCGCCATGACCGCCACGGTAACGGCCGACGGTGCCCAGACGACGACCCATAACAAGAGCGGCGCGAGAACCAACGCGGTGATTACGCGCTCACGCAACATCAGTGCGATCTCGAATGCGAGGAAATTGCTTGCTCGGACGTTAACCCGTAACGGCGTTCGCGGCGCGCAAACTGATCGAGAGCCGCCTCCAGCTGGCGCTCGCCGAACTCCGGCCACGGTTCGGCAAGAAAGCAGAGCTCGGTATATGCCAGATTCCACAACAGGAAATTGCTAATGCGCTGGTCGCCGCCTGTGCGGATAAAAAGATCCGGCTCCGGCAAATCATGCAGGGACATCCGCTCGCCGAGCTTTACTTCGTCGATGTCGGCAACCGCCAATTTACCGGCGACACAATCGGCAGCCAGCGAGCGAGCGGCCCGCGCAATGTCCCAGCGACCGCCGTAGGCAAAGGCAATAACGACGGTCAAACCGGTATTAGCGGCCGTCAGGCGTTCGGCGGCCGTCATGCGGGCGAGCAAATCGTCCGCCAAGTACTCTCGTTCGCCGATGAATCGCATACGGATATTGTTTTTATGCAGCTCGGCGATTTCGCGATCGAGCGCTTCCAGAAATAGACCCATCAATAACCCGACTTCCTCTTTCGGACGCTGCCAGTTCTCGCTGGAAAACGCGAACAGCGTTAGTGCCTGGATGCCTTTGCGCGCACAACTTTCGATGCTCGCGCGCACCGCCTTAACGCCGGCCCGATGTCCGGCAGTCCGCGGCAACCCGCGCGCCTGCGCCCAACGGCCGTTGCCGTCCATGATGATGGCAACGTGGCGCGGAAGCGCGGAAGCGGGCGTCGAAGAAGCCATGACGAGCGACAATCAGACCTGCATGAGCTCTTTTTCTTTCTCGGCCAGCACTTGATCGATCTCCGCGACGTGCTTATCGGTGAGTTTCTGAACGTCCTCTTGTCCGCGTCGCTCGTCGTCCTGCGAAATTTTCTTGTCCTTCAACAGGTCCTTGATCGAGGTATTTACGTCGCGGCGTACGTTGCGCACGGCAACTCGCGCATTTTCCGCTTCGTGCTTGACCACCTTGGTCATGTCGCGGCGACGTTCCTCGGTCATCGGCGGCATCGGAATGCGGATGATCGTGCCTGCCGTGTTCGGCATCAAGCCGAGATCGGATTTCATAATCGCCTTCTCGATGCTTTGCACCATGCCCTTGTCGAACGGCGTCACCACCAAGGTGCGCGCGTCTTCCACCGTAATGCGCGCCACTTGCGACATGGGTGTATCGGTCCCGTAGTAGTCGACCTTGATGTGGTCGACCAAGCTCGTGTGCGCGCGTCCGGTGCGGAGTTTTTTCAATTCATTGCGTAGTGCGAGCACGCATTTCTGCATGCGGTCGGTAGCGTCTTTCTTGATGTTTTCGAGCATGGGTCACTCCAGAGCTGCTAGCAGCTAGCGACTAGCCGCTAGCCGGAAGTACAGTACGTTTTATCACTCTTGCTAGCAGCTAGTCGCTAGGGGCTAGTTGCTATCCGTTGGTCACCAACGTCCCGACATCTTCGCCGCGCACGATTCGGAGCAATTCACCGGGTTGAGTGAGATCGAACACCCTGAGCGGCAAATCGTTGTCGCGACACATAACGATAGCGGTGGCGTCCATTACGTTTAGCCGATCCGTCAGGACTTTCTCGAAGGTGAGCCGCGCATACCGCTCCGCTTTCGGATTCTTCATCGGATCGTCGTTATAGATACCGTTCACCTTCGTGGCTTTCAACAACAGGTCGGCGTTGATTTCGATCGCACGCAAGCTGGCCGCAGTGTCCGTCGTAAAGAACGGATTACCGGTGCCTGCGGCAAAGATCGTGACACGACCTTTCTCCAAATGCCGAACGGCACGGCGGCGAATGTATTCTTCGCACACTTCATTGATGCGGATCGCAGACATGACGCGGACGTAAACGCCCATGCCTTCAAGCGCATCTTGCAGCGCCAAGGAATTCATGACGGTCGCAAGCATCCCCATATGATCGCCCGTCACGCGATCCATTCCGGCACGCGCGAGTCCAGCGCCGCGGAAGATGTTGCCGCCGCCGATGACGACCGCCACCTGCAAGCCCAACGCGCACACTTCGCGAATTTCCCCTGCCACGCGTTTCAGCATGTTCGGATCGATGCCGTAGTCGCCGTCGCCGAGTAGCGCTTCGCCCGAAAGCTTGACCAAAATCCGGTGCAGTTCGCCGTTGCCCTTTTTGACGGCCGGAACGCTTCCGGGACTGGGCTGCGAAGAAGTTTTGGCCGAAGCTTTATCCGCCATGAGTGGGTTCCGCGTTGCTTTCTGTGGGTCCTATTATAAGGAGCCCCGCACTAGGCGGGGCTTTTGTTCGAGTGATGTTGGCGCTATTTCTTCGGATCCGGCTTCTTCTCGGCTTCCTGCATTGTCTTCATGACTTCGGCCACGTAGTCCTCCTGCTTCTTTTCGATGCCGGCGCCGACTTCGTAGCGAACGAAACTCGCCACCTCGCCGCCCGACTTCTTCAGATACGCTTCGACGGTTTGCTCGCCGTCTTTGACGAACGGTTGGCCAAGCAGCGTGATCTCACCGGTCCACTTGCGAATCTTGCCTTCGATAATCTTACCCAGCATGTCTGCGGGCTTATTGGCATTCTTCGGGTCCGCCTTCGTTTGCGCCAATTGGATTTCCTTTTCCTTGGCGACCTCCGCTGCCGGCACGTCCGCCACCGTCAGATAGGGAGGATTGATCGCTGCGACGTGCATGGCGATGTCTTTTGCCAAAGCCTCGTCGCCGACCTTCATCGCTACCAAGGCGCCGATGCGCGTGCCATGCAGATAGCTGCCGACGATGGCCGGTGCACTCACAAGGGAGAAGCGCCGCACGCCGATGTTCTCGCCGATCTTCGCGATCAACGCTCGCCGCACCTCGTCGACGGTGCCGCCGTCGAGCTTGAGTCCCGCTAGTTTGTCGAGATCCGTCGGCTTACCGACAAGCACCGCCTTCGCTACGTCGCTCGCGAAGCGCTGGAACGCCGCTTCACGCGCAACGAAATCGGTTTCGCAATTGACTTCGACGATCGCCGCCCATTTGCCGTCGGCGCTGCGCTCGATCGTGATGACGCCTTCGGCCGCAACGCGGCTCGCCTTTTTATCCGCCTTTGCCAAGCCGGACTTGCGCATGGCTTCCGCGGCGGCATCCAAATCCCCGTCCGCTTCTACCAACGCCTTCTTGCATTCCATCATGCCGGCGCCGGTGCGCTCACGCAGCGTCTTTACTGCCTCTGCTGTCACTGCTGCCATGGTTTAGCCTCCGGGCATGCCGGCTTTACGCTTGATCGGCGCGCGCTTCGCCACGCCGTCGTCGGTCGGCACATCGTCCAGATCGTCGTCCTCGTCTCCTTCAGACGCGGCACGCTTGCGAGCCGGCGCTTTCTTCTTAACGGAAGCAGCGGGCTTGGCTTTGCGGGCCGGTGCGCCTTTCGGCTTCGGCTTGCCTTCTTCGTCAAGCTCCACGAACTCGTCTTCAGTGACCGGGACCGACGGGGCCGACGACTTGCCTTCCAACACCGCGTCCGCAATGCCGACGAGATACAACTGAACGGCGCGCATGGCGTCGTCGTTACCAGGAATGACGAAATCGATGTTGTCGGGGGCGCAGTTGGTGTCGACCACGGCCACTACCGGAATCCCTAACTTGCGTGCTTCGTGAATCGCAATATTTTCGTGGCCGACGTCGACGACGAACAATAAATCGGGGAGCGATTCCATGGCCTTGATGCCGCCGAGACTGCGCTCCAGCTTTTCGCGTTCACGACGCAGCGCCTGCGCTTCGCGTTTGCTGTGCTGCTCCAACGTACCGTTGGTGGCCATCTCGTCGAGATCGGTCAGGCGGCGGATCGATTGGCGAACCGTCTTGAAATTGGTCAGCATGCCGCCGAGCCAGCGATGACTTACATAAGGCATGCCGCAACGCATCGCCTCGGTTTTGACGGCTTCGCGCGCGGAGCGCTTGGTGCCGACGAACAGAACGCGGCCGCCGTCGGCAACGGTCTTCTTCACGAAATCCGACGCCTCGATGTAAAGAGGCAGCGTCTTTTCCAGGTTGATAATGTGGATACGGTTACGTTCGCCGAAGATGTACTGAGCCATCTTGGGGTTCCAGAAGCGGGTTTGATGTCCGAAATGAACACCCGCTTCCAGCATCTGTCGCATGGACACGCTGGGCATAAAAATCTCCGAATGTTGGGGGTTGAGCCGCCACGTATCCCATACGACAACCTCTTCGAAAGATGACCGGACCTTACGGTCCGACCGGCTTCCTACAAGGCACCCGGCCGCATGTGTCGATACGTGTGTGGTTTTAATTGCCAAAAAAACGCGCGCTTTATACCATGACTTCGTAGTTCCTCCAAATAGAAGTCGCTAGGAGTTAGTCGTTGGAAATTAGCCGGAATTAAGTCCGGCCTTCTTCGGCTAACGGCTAACGGCTTATCGCTTGCCCTCTCCCATGCGCACCACTCCCACAGTCAACTTGGCTTCCGATTCCCAACCGGTGACCGACGATACGGACGGCAGCCCCATGAGCATCACTCTCAAGACACCGGCGGAACAAGACAAGATGCGCGCCGCCGGCCGGCTGGCAGCCGATCTGTTGGACATGATCGGCGAATACGTCGTGCCGGGCGTTACCACCAACGACCTGAATAGGATTTGTCACGACTATCAGGTGAACATGCAAAAGGCGGTGCCGGCACCCCTCGGATATCGCGGGTTTCCGAAGTCGATTTGCACCTCCGTGAACCACGTGGTTTGCCATGGAATTCCAACGGATAAGAAACTAAAGCTCGGCGACATCATTAATATCGATGTGACACCCAAGCTCGATGGCTGGCATGGGGATTCGAGCCGCATGTATACGGTCGGCAAACCGACCCCGGCGGCCCAGCGCTTGATCGACGTAACCCACGAGGCCATGTGGATCGGTATTCGTGAGATTCGGCCCGGCGCTCATCTCGGCGACCTCGGCGCCAAAATCCAGCAATTCGTGGAAAGCCAGCATTACTCCGTCGTGCGCGAGTACTGCGGCCACGGCATCGGCCGAATTTTTCACGAAGACCCCCAAGTACTGCACTATGGCGAGGCAGGAACGGGGCCCGTGCTTCGCTCTGGCATGATCTTCACCGTCGAACCCATGGTGAACGCCGGTAAACGCCACGTAAAACAATTACCCGATGGCTGGACGGTGATCACCAAAGATCATTCGTTATCCGCCCAATGGGAACATACCGTCCTTGTGACGGACAGCGGCTACGAAGTGCTGACACTGGGCAAAGCGGAACGCGCTTAGCTCTTACCGCTGTCTTCCACATCTCGACTGCGGCTACGACAATCCATTTGCTGCGAATGGCGAATCCCGTTGCAAGCCATGCAGGAATGCATAGCGCCGGGCAAGTATTTACGACGGTCCTGAAAATGATCAGACTGACGATGGCATAACCACTAAACTTCGTGCCATCGCTTAATCTGCGCCACGAACGAATTCTCCACCCATGCCCGTCGTCACGACCGAAGACCTGGAAGAAATAGAGACCCACCGTTCAGACCCGGTTTGGGGCTACCTCAAAGCGGCCGCGGCGAAATTGAAGGAAGCGGAAACGCAAAGCGGCAGCGCCATTCAGCCCTTCCGTGAGGTATTGATCGAAGGCGATACGGCCCTTAAAGCGCGCTTTGCGGAAGACGAACCGGTCGAACCTCTGATTCGCGATCGTGCGCGCCTCGTCGACCTCCTCTTGCAGAGCGCGTGGCAGCATCACATCGGCCGTGAATTCTCCGAACTCGCCCTGCTAGCCGTCGGCGGCTACGGCCGTGGCGAGTTGAATCTCTGTTCCGATATCGACGTCATGATCTTGCTGCCGAAGAGCGAAGCCCATGCGTGGGAAACCAAGCTCGAAGGCTTCCTGACTTTCATGTGGGACATCGGCATGGAGGTCGGCCACTCGGTTCGCACCATCGACGACTGCCAACGCGAATCGAAAGCGGATATCAGCGTTGCGACCACGCTGGTCGAAGCGCGACTGCTCGCCGGCCCGGAAATTCTGCTCGACGCGATGCGCCGCGCGATCAGCGCCGAAAAAATTTGGCCGATGCGCGAGTTCTTCGAAGCCAAAGTAGCCGAACAGGTTGCGCGGCACGCCAAGTATCACGACACGGCGTACAACCTCGAACCTAACGTCAAGGCCAGCCCTGGGGGCTTGCGCGACATTCAAACGATCGGCTGGGTCGCCAAGCGCCATTTCGGCGCGGACTCGCTCGACGAACTAGTCAAACACGGCTTCCTCACTCGCGCCGAGTTCCGCAAGTTGACCGCCGCTCAATCCTTTCTTTGGAAAGTGCGCTTCGCCTTGCATGTGCTCACCGGCCGTCGCGAGGATCGCATTCTGTTCGATCATCAGATCAAGCTCGCCCAGATGTTCGGCTACGAAGACGCCACCTACACGAAGGCCGTCGAACAATTCATGCAGCGCTACTACCGAACGGCGATGGACGTCAGCCTCTTGAACGAAATGCTGCTGCAGCATTTTCGCGAAGCCATTCTTTCCGACCCCAACGAAACGCCGACGCCGATCAATCCCCGCTTTCAAGTACGCAGCGATCACCTTGAAATCGCCAACGACGACGTGTTCGACCGTCAGCCATCGGCCATTCTCGAATTGTTCGTCGTACTGGAACAACATCCCGAAATCCGCGGCGTGCGCGCCTCGACCATTCGCCAACTGACGCGGCATCTATGGCTCATCGACGAAGAATTTCGCCAACATCCGCGCAACCACCGGCTGTTTTTTGAAATCCTGCGCGCACCCGTGGGCGTGACGCACGAATTGCGCCGCATGAACTTATACGGCGTGCTGGGCCGCTACATTCCCGCCTTCGGCCGCATTGTCGGGCGCATGCAATACGATTTGTTTCACGCCTACACGGTCGACGCTCACACGCTGTTCGTGGTCAGCAACTTAAGGCGGCTCGCCATGCCGAAGTTCGATCACGAACTGCCCGAACTCTCGCGCATCATGCAAACGCTGCCGAAGCCCGAACTTGCTTACCTGAGCGCGCTGTTCCACGACATCGCCAAAGGACGCGGCGGCGATCACTCGGAACTCGGCGCTGTCGACGCGGAAACGTTTTGCCTGGAACAGGGACTCTCCCGCTACGACGCGCGCCTGGTCGCTTGGCTCGTGAGCAATCATTTGATCTTCTCGATGACTGCCCAGAAGAAAGACATCAGCGATCCTGTCGTCATCCAGGATTTCGCCAAACTGATCGGCGATCAATCGCACTTGGACTACTTGTACGCCTTAACCGTGTCCGACGTCCGCGGCACCAATCCGAAACTCTGGAATAACTGGAAGGCAAAGCTCTTCGCCGAATTTTACGAGCGTACGAAACGCGCCTTGCGGCGCGGCCTCGAAAACCCCATCGACAAAGACGAATTGATCGCCGAAACGCAAACAAGCGCGAAGGAACTCTTGAATCAGCAGGGATTCGATCTGGAGAGAATCGATGCGATTTGGAAAAACTTCACCGACACGTATTTTATTCGACACACACCCGACGAAGTTGCATGGCATACGCGCATGCTAGCTCGCAGGGCTCATGCCGACGATTCACCGCTGGTTGCCGTGGAACAACAGTCCGGCCGCGGCGGAACGGCCATACTGACCTACACGCCGCATACGCAACACTCGTTCGCGCATACGACGGCCATGCTCGATCAAATGGGGCTCAACATCGTCGATGCCCGCATCATGCCGACCAGTGACGGCTTCAGCGTCGATACGTACCACGTGCTCGAAGACGACGGCCGCGAATTCACCGACGCACGACGCATTCGCGAGCTCGAATCCAGATTGACCACGACCCTCACCGAGGCGGACGACGAAGCGCTCAAAGTCACGCGTCGCGCACCGCGCCAGGTTCGAATGTTCTCGACGGCAACGCAAATCAATTTCAGCGAGGATGAAATAAATCACCGCACGGTGCTGGAACTGATTGCCGGCGATCGACCCGGGTTGCTCTGCGAAGTCGGCAAAGTATTCATGAACGAACATGTCGCCATTCACAACGCCAAAATCATGACCGTCGGCGAGCGCGCCGAAGACGTATTCTTCGTCACCGATGAAAGCGGCAAGTTGCTGGGCGAAGCTGCACGCAAGCAGTTGGAAGCGAAGTTGATCGCGGCGTTGGACCAGCGGACGTAAGATGAGCAGCTAGCCGCTAGTAGCTTCAGATGACTCCCAACCTCCATCTCCTCCAGTCCTATCCATTCGAGCGCTTGAAGTCGCTGCTTACCGGTGTCGTGCCGCCGTCGCATCTACGCGCGATCCCGATGTCGATCGGCGAACCGCGGCATGCCCCGCCGGCTTTCGTCATCGAGGCTTTGCGCGACAAGCTCGCCACGCTCGGAAATTATCCGGCAACGCTTGGCCTGCCTGAGTTTCGGCAGTCGGTCGCGAATTGGTTGCTGCGCCGTTTCAAGCTACCGGCGAACTCCGTCGACCCGGAAACGATGGTATTGCCGGTAAATGGGACACGTGAAGCGTTATTCGCGATCGTCCAGGCCGCCGTCGATTCGTCGAAAGGAAAACCCGCCATTCTCATGCCGAATCCGCTGTATTTGATTTACGAAGGCGCGGCACTGCTTGCCGGAGCGGAACCCGTCTATCTCAATGCCGATGCAACCAATCATTTCCTTCCCGATCTGGATGCCGTTCCGGAGTCGGTGTGGAAGCGATGCCAATTATTATTTCTGTGCTCGCCGGGCAATCCAACCGGCGCCGTCGCCAGCCTCGGCTACTTAAAGCGTGCGCTCGAACTCGCCGATCGCTACGACTTTATCGTTGCGTCCGATGAATGCTATTCGGAAATCTATCTCGACGAGTCCAAGCCCCCAGTGGGCTTATTGGAGGCAGCGAAGGAACGCAAACACTTCGAACGCTGCATCGTCTTTCACAGCCTATCGAAGCGATCGAGCGTGCCCGGCCTACGGTCGGGTTTCGTGGCCGGCGACCCGAACATCATCAAACCCTTTTTGCTCTATCGAACCTATCACGGCTGCGCGATGCCGACGCACACTCAGCTTGCCAGCATCCCGGCTTGGAACGACGAATCTCACGTGATCGAAAATCGCCGCCTCTACCAGGAAAAATTCCGCGCCGTGCTACCGATCTTGAAACCGCACCTGGACGTGTCGCTGCCGGATGCCGGGTTTTACCTGTGGCCGCGTGTAGACGACGATGAGATCTTCACTCGTGACTTATTCGCTCAACAGCACGTTACGGTAGTCCCAGGCCGCTACTTTGCACGCGACACCGCAGGAACCAACCCCGGCAAAGGCCGGGTCCGCATTTCGCTGGTGCCTAACGTCGCAGAGTGCGTTGAAGCCGCAACTCGAATTCGTACTTTCCTAACCAATCACTAACCGCCATTCCACTCTCTTATGTCCTACCAAACTCTCGCCTCCCTCATCGACGGCGCTTTCGAACGCCGCACCGAATTCTCACCCAAGAACGCGCCGCAAGATGTGCGCGAAGCGGTCGAGCAAGCGTTCGAACTCCTCGACTCCGGCAAACAACGCGTCGCGGAAAAAATCGACGGCAAGTGGCACGTGAATCAGTGGCTGAAAAAAGCGGTTTTGCTGTCGTTCCGCATCAACGACAACCAGGTCGTCAACGCCGGCGGCTTCACGCAGTATTTCGACAAAGTGCCGAGCAAGTACGCGCACCACGACGAAGCGCGCTTTCGCGCCGAAGGCGTGCGGGTGGTGCCTACGGCCTTCGTGCGCAAGGGCGCCTACGTGGCGCCGAACGTCGTACTCATGCCCTGCTACGTGAACGTCGGCGCGTACATCGACTCGGGCACGATGATCGACACCTGGGCCACCGTTGCGTCCTGCGCACAGGTCGGCAAGAACGTGCACTTGTCCGGCGGCGCCGGACTCGGCGGCGTCCTCGAGCCTTTGCAAGCCAATCCCACGATCATCGAAGACAACGTCTTCATCGGCGCGCGCGCCGAAGTGGCCGAAGGCGTCATCGTGGAAGAAGGATCGGTGCTATCGATGGGCGTTTACATCACCGCCAGCACGGAAATCTACGATCGCGAACGCGACGAATCCTATTACGGCCGCGTACCTGCCGGCAGCGTCGTCGTGTCCGGGTCGCGCCCCGGGAAGAATGGAAAATACGGAAAGTATTGCGCCGTCATCATGAAGCGCGTCGATGCGGGAACGCGAGCGAAATTGACGCTCAATGAGTTACTGCGGAACATCGACTAGAGCGCAGCCGCCTCAGTTGCCCCCTCCCCAACCCTCCCCCGCTAACGCGAGGGAGGGAGTAGATCCAAGTCTTCTCAAAAGAGGGAGCAAATCTTTATCTTAAGTCCCCTCCCCCGGTCGCCGGGGGAGGGTTAGGGTGGGGGCACTCTTAAATCAAATAACAATTTCCCGCGCCGGCTCACGCAGGTTGTACCGCGAACTCATCGCATACCCGT
>CAZQYC010000010.1:0-42252 GCA_964597495.1 uncultured Steroidobacteraceae bacterium
TAGTTGCCAAGTCCATGTCTCATATGTGAACATGGGTTTTAGTTCACATGTGAACTAACGAAATCTGCGGAAAACGGCAAAGAATATTGGATGCCAATCAATGGATGAGAAAGACTTCAATCGTGAGGCACAGGCGCTTGAGCTACTCAAGCAATGGCAGGCAGGAAATCGTGCCGCATTGGCAGCACTGACACCCACCGTCCATCGTGAACTGAACCGACTCGCGCGACGCTATTTTCGCCGGGAACAATTTAGGTACGCGTTACCGACTATCGCGCGAATACATGAGGCGTTCATGCAACCACGCGTGTCACGAAGGTTGCTTGAGGGACATGCCCATTTTTATCTCGGTACAGCTCGGCTGATGCGGTATGTGCTTTTAGAGCGCAGCAAAGCTCGCGAGTCCGACAGTAATGAAGCTCAAAAGAAGAGCGACCTTGACATGGTCAAAGTTGATCGTGCATTCACTAAACTTGAAAAGAGTAGTTCAGTCGCAGCTCACGTGTTGGAATTGCATTACTTCAGCGGTATGTCTATTCAAGAGACGGCCATTGTGCTCGGCCTGTCCGTATCGACTGCTGGACGGGAAATTCGATGCGCGCGTGCGTGGCTCATCAGAGAAATATGCTTAAACGAAGAGAGCTGTGCGGGGGAATAGCATGCTGCAAATCGTCCGCTATCGTGGCGAATCGATCGAAGTCGGCGATGCGATTACCGTAAAAATATTGGGCACCAGAGGTAACCAAGTAACGATTGGATTTGAAGCTCCAAAGGAGATTACCGTGCATCGTAAGGAACTCTACGAACGCCTCCAGCGCCAGAACTCTCAAACTCCGACACTGCACAATGCTGAAGATGAAAACTCGCGACGATAGCAACCAGGCTAGCGAGCACGGAGTTTTCCCGGAAAATCACTCGAAACAGATGCTGTTCTTGTTGAACGGTTTTCCAGTAAATTTTACCCAGTGACAACTTGCCCCTAAACGACCGGAACAGCAGATAGGTCGTCTATGAGCAGTCAACTGTCTTCCCGAAATGACTCCGTGCAAATATTGCGCCTTCCACAGGTATGCACAGTGACCGGCCTATGCCGTTCAATGATTTACCAACTCGAAGCCGAACAACGATTCCCGAGCCGAATCAAGTTGAGCGCGCGAGCAGTCGGATGGGTCGCAGTGGAAGTCCAAGAATGGGTCGCGGACCGCATCTCTCTCAGCCGCAGATAAGGAAATATTGCTATAGAGCTAACAAGTTTTCGGTAGCAATGATCTCGCATGTACAGTCACGGCAATTTGAACACGGCTCAAAACCTTCCGCCAATTATCGCCTCGGTGAGTGTACGACAACTCGCGTACGAGGAGAACTTTCCTGTGCTAAATCATTTTCCAAAGCCTGCGGATTCTCGCAGCGCCCATCTGGGTCATACACAAAACAAATGAAAGTCTTGCATCGCGTATCCGACGAATAGCGCTCTTTATCCACTATAAGTTCATTGGCGATTTCCTTTTGACCCAATTTTTTTCTAGTCATCTTCGTCTCAACGACGATTTTTTCCTTCCAAAGCACAAAATCTGTTCGCGAAGAGTTACCTGCATAATTAGGCGTATGTGTTTCCGGGCGAACATCATCAAAAAATAGGAGGAGTATTGCATGCATTAAATCTTGCACATCGTACTCATCCTTGATTGTCAGTGGCTCGCGCTTATTGTATCGATGCTGTAACTGTTGAACCGTACGATGGAAGCGCCTAAAAATATTGAGAACGAGCGCTTCTGAGTCCTTGTTATCGCGACCCAATTGCCAGTGCTCTTCCACTTGGGAAAGAATCGTGCGACGAACTACTCTACGAACAACATGAAATACCAAGATAGCTTGAGCAATATCGCTCGGCTGCCACGCAGTAGTTGCCACAGCATCAAGTATTTTAGCGTCGAGTTGTTGGGTTGGCTCGCGACCCGCCATGCATTCAATCAATTGAATCGAGCACAAGTCGGCTAGTGTTCCTGCGTCAAGATGTGACGGCGTCTTTCGACCATCGAGTTTCAAAGTGGTCTCCGCAGCGAATTGCAGGCATGCCGCCCAGGGAGACGTGTGCTCCTTACGAGTGCGAGGCAAAATCTCTGTCATCCATATCGCAGCCGCAGAGTCTTTTGCGTTGCAAGCACAAATCCCAACCGTAATACCCAAAAGCTCCAAAGGTCGAAACACAAACGACTGTCGATCAGAAGGAAATGAATTTCTGTTTTGGAGGCGCGCAACACTAGCAATCCAATGCTCACGAGAATCTTGAATTTTGCCACTCGCTAGCATGTATCCGAATGACGCTAAGGAAGGTGCATGTACCAATTGAGAATCCCCCGATACTTGTACGTCAGGGAAAGGATCCTCTTCATTAAAGATGTGGCACAAATAGTGTCCAAACCCGGCTTCAGGTGATGGCCATGCCCACCCTTGTCGTGCCAGTGTTAACAGCTCGTCAAGGAATTGCGCAAAGTTTTTCTGTAAGGGCTTCACGTCAAAGAAACCACATACTGTGCTTCAGTCGTGTATTGAGACTCGTGGGGGACCAACCATCTATGGTGCGTAACCTTGATAAGTCCTTGGCAATCAACTGTGAATAGTAAATGGTTACTGGATCTTCTGCGGGTTGTGTTCCTCGCCACGAAAGGTTTGTGAATTTCAACACTTGCTCGGAAAGATATTGAAGATCGCGATACGTTGAGTCCTTGTGCAAACTGATCAGCAAAGGCGTTGGGAGAGGAGTTTGCGGACGTTTTATTAATGTAGGTCCCTTAGTACAAAGCAATCGAGTATAACGCCCCAACTGAACAATTCTTCCACGTGGAGGAACCATTCTTCCCTTCACTGTGTTCTGGCGATTTTCCGCCAGACCTTTGTATTCTGGATCGATGACCATGAATGGATGGTCATTCGACACCGTGAGAAATGCAAACTCAATTCTTAACCCATCGCCAGCGCTATTGGCCGCTCGTTTCACTATGTTGGCAATTTCCACGCGCTTTAACGGCTTGTGAGCATGAAATACTATTCTAATTGTATCTCCTTGGCGCCAGCCGTTTCGCTCTCTAAGTTCCCTGAGTATCTTAGAGGTGTTTTGTTCCAGCAGTTGCGGGTACTCTTCGTAGCTACAGTCTTTAGAAAGATGCCCAAGCAAGTAATTTCCATCGCCTCGAAACACCGTTGTTATTCCTACATACCGTTGTTTTGATGTAAAGCGGCTCGTTAGGAGTTCGGCAGTCCCCATCCCAATGACAACTTCGTCATCAACAGCAAGCCCCTGATCGACAGTCCAGGGAACCCCACCCATTTTTGCGTAAAGGCTCACGGCAACATTTTGCAAGACGTATTGCAGACCATACGCATCACCACTTGCCGTTGCCATCCTGAATTGCTGAACTGCAACTCCTGAGGCAAGAAGAATAGCTTTCGCATGTAGATAAGGATTCAAAGAACCCTCAAGCGCCGAATGCTCGTCAAGAATCGCAACTAAAGCAGCATCGTAATTTGAATCCTCTCCGAGAGCTTTCTCGATAGTTTCCGCATAGCGCATGCATGCGTCAGCAGATGTTGCCCCAAGTAGCGGCACTGCTACGGTCCGGAATTCCGGATTATGAAGATGGAAGAGTTTTGCGAATCCACCAGCGTAACGAGAATCAGGAATTGATGTAATACCATGAGCAAGCATCCCTAAGAATTGACTGACGGTCCCACTGGCCTTATCGGGGCAGACAACTAGAATTCTTGGCGATTTCTTGGAGAAAGTATCACGGCTATACGGACCGAATTTGGTGATACCTTGCCATGCATATTTAGCACGTTTCTGCTTTGATGGATCGAAACAGTAGTCCCCTGACCCTACATCCACTATTGTTTTGTAGTCGTTAGAGTTTGTGGGCGAAATTCGTCCAAGTACTCGACACTGGAATTCATTTGTAATCGGTATTGGAGAATTTTTTACTAAAACCTCGCCCATGGTTTGACACAATTGTTCGATTCCTGGGCCACCAAGCAATTCTCCTTCAGCGTCTGCCCGCCTCTTGTCGAACGCGCTGTATTTACCTCGCAACAAAACCTCTAAACAACGTTTAAAAGAACTGCGGCTACCCTCTACATACACCTCTTCTTCGTCAATAGAAGCCATGTTGTCGAACGATTCCGAAAATAGGACTCTATTGCCATCGACTCCGGAGATGCGACCAACCAGACGCCGCTCGTCGACAGCAGCAGTTCGTCGAATTGCGTTGAGTCCATTCACGTCAATTCCTGCGTCGACAAGCTCCAACACGGATGCAATGATTTCCCATCTTGTTGAGATCGATAGGAATAGGCCGACCTTTGTCGTGCCGTCTCTGAGTTCATAAAGTCGTGCATCCAACTCGAAGCGAGGCCTGATCTTGAATCGCGATACGAGCTGATGTACGTTTTGGAATTCTGAAGTGACTCTCGAAACCAATTCGTCGCGTTGACCGAGAAATTCAAATGGTCGTCGACGAAGTGCATTGTATTTCGGGAATCTCTCGGGCAATCGATCGTTTATACGTCGCGCGAGCAGACCCAGATGAACATGATCCGACGTATGTAAAGCGTGCTTTATACCGTATGCACGGTCAGGCTTTTCGACTTCCGGGATCGAATAAAGCTTTCCCTCTCGCCAATGAAAGAACCATTGGCCATTTTCTCGCTTCCGAAGATCGCGGAGTTCTTCCGGATCGGCAAGCTCAGATATATAGGCATCAAATTCTTCAGATGAGAAACCAACCTCAAAACCATTCAACAAGGTACTCACATTTCGTTCCTCTATATTGCATCTGAGGTAGCGTGTGCTGCACTTGTCTTCTAACTTGATAGTTTCCGTGCCAGCAAAATCGATGATTTGCCCCCGAATCATTTTGCCCGGGTGCTAACGTCAAAACTATACTCAATAAATAAGATGAAATCCGCATCATGAGTGAGAGCGGCGCATCAGGCGTCCGATTTAGTCGTTATGGGATTCACTACCTAGTCGACAACGGCGCTGGTCATTTTTGGTTGCGAGAGAATTTACTCACCAGCTACGCGGCCTTGCCGATCACCACCTTCTGACTGCGCAACTTATCGAGATAATCCGCCCACGCCTGCATCATCTTCCGACGTTCGGGCAGATACTCCGCGTAATTGTACGTTGCCCGAATCTCATCGCGATCAGCGTGCGCTAGCTGACGTTCGATCGCGTCCGGTTTCCACCCTTGTTCGTTGAGCAATGTGCTCGCCATGCTGCGAAAACCATGAACGGTGATCGTTCCTTGCTCGTAACCCATTCGGCGTAAGGCAGCGTTAAGGGCATTATCTGAAAGCGGGCGTTCTTTGCTTCTGGCGCTTGGGAATACATACCGCTCGTCTCCGGTGAGTGGCTGCAACTCCTTCAGAACCGCAATAGCCTGTTTCGATAAAGGCACTATATGAAGTTCGCGCATCTTCATTCGCTCTGCCGGAATGCGCCATTCCGGTTTTTCCAAATCAAATTCCGACCACTCCGCTTTTCTAAGTTCAACCGGGCGGGTGAATAATAGAGGCGCTAGTTGCAAGGCGCCTCGGACAACATATGAACCTTGGTATCCATCGATCGCCCGTAGCAATGCGCCGATCTTTTCCGGATCGGTGATCGTCGGAAAGTGACCACCCTGTGCTGGCGGGAGTGCGCCGCGGAGATCGGCCGATGGATCGCGTTCTGCACGCCGCGTGGCAACCGCATATCGGAATACCTGTCCGCAGTTCTGTAGAGCGCGGTGAGCTGTTTCTAAAACGCCGCGTGCTTCGATTCGTCGCAAACAATCGAGCAAGTCAGCCGCGGAAATCTTGGAAACGGGATGCGACCCGAGCCATGGAAAAATATCCCTCTCGAAACGACGGATGACTTTGTCAGCGTGACTCTTTGCCCAACCTGGAGAAAATTTATCGAACCACTCGCGCGCAATTGCTTCGAAGGTATCAGACTGCGCGATTTTCTCCGCTTGACGCTTAGCGCCAGGATCAATGCCATCGGCAAGTTGTCGACGCGCTTCATCACGACGCTCACGCGCCAGTTTCAAAGACACATCTGGATAGACGCCTAGCGATAATGTGTTTCGCGATCCATCGGGGCGGTAATAGTCGAACCGCCACCAACGAGCGCCGTTTGAACGAACGAGCAAGTAAAGCGCACGTTCGTCGCTTAATCTGTACGTCGTTTGCTGTGGCTTAGCCGCTTTAATTGCAGTCTCAGTAAGCATAACAGTAACTCCTTTTTGAACTACCCTGTTACTGTCAAACTTACTGCTTCTGGAGGGTGGCTGGCAATACCCCTTTGTGGACGTCGATAGAGTGAAATAGCTGAAATTTATGAGTTTTCTGATCTTTCCTGGACGTCCCTGGATGTCTCTGGAAGTGGGGTTGGTGGTGAAGGGCGGGATCGAACCGCCGACCTAGGGGTTATGAATCCCTCGCTCTAACCAACTGAGCTACTTCACCAACGTTAGGCTGTAGGCGCTAGGCTGCAGGCTAGGCCGACCGGAAAAGAGGCGCGCATTGTCTTGACGGAAGGGGAAGGTGTCAAGGAATGGGGGTGATTTACCGGGCGATACGCAGCCGCCGTCTTGCCAGGAAGGGGTCCAGGCGCATTACCAGCCAATAGGCGATCCTGCGTTCCATCCGCTGCCACCAATGGCTTGCCCGCTCCCAGTCGGCAGGTAACACAGGATTGCTGCGCGAAATGTCCTCAGCCAGCAGCTGCCGGGCCTGGTACGCCAGTCGGGCGTCCGGTATGCGCAGTAATAATTCGAAGTTAAGTCGCAGGCTGCGGACGTCGAGATTGCACGAGCCGACATATAGAACGTCGTCGATCACCAAGAGCTTTGCATGCAGGACTTGCGGCATGTATTCGTAGATCTGCACGCCATCTCGAAGAAGCCGTGAATAGAGATGCTGTCCGGCGAGCCGCAAAACGGGCACGTCGCTCTGTTGCGGCAAAACCAACCGCACGCGTCCACCCGCCGCCGCCTTCGACAGGCGTCGCCGCAACATCAAGGTTGGCGCGAAGTAAGCGGCGATGATATCCACAAAGGTTGCTTTCGACAGATCGCGATAGAGCGAGCGCCGGAGCAGTGCGCCGCCAAATCCCGGGCCGGAGGTAAGCAATGCGGGCTTATCGAGATTGGGAATTTCGGGGCGCGACCGCTTTGAAAAGAGCGCAAACGCCGAGTAGTCCATCCGTGCCGCGACGAACAAGCGAGCGAACGACAGAATCAGCTGCTCGACGACGGCGCCGCTCAACTGAATGCCAAGATCCCGCCAGCCTTGAGTGATTCCATCGCCCGCGTATTCATCGCCAATATTGAATCCGCCTACAACGGCTTCGCAATCGTCGGCAATGATCAGCTTGCGGTGGTTACGGAAAGCCATCCGGAGTACTCGAGAGGGATTGAAGAATCGAAGTTCGGCTCCGTCGCTCGTCAGCTCGGCGAAAAAATCCTTAGGAAGTTCCGCCGAACCGAAATCGTCCAGCAAAAGTCGAATTCGAACGCCACGGCGCAGCGCCGCGAGCAAAGCATCGCGAATACGCTTTCCGGTGCCATCGCTCTTGTAGATATACATCTCAAGGCAAATCGAACGCCGCGCATTGGCGATGAGCGCTTCGACGGCAGCCAATGCCGCGGCGCCGGTATTTAGAAATTGAAAGCGGCAATCCGCTGTGTGGATCGACTCAAAAGCCAGCGCTTCGTTCGAACCGCGCTCAAGCGACGGAGTGAGCGCAGCGGGTATCGTTTCTTGCGCATCCACCTTCACTCGTCATCCCCGTGTCTACACTCTTTCGAGAACTACCGCGATGCCTTGCCCCACGCCGATGCACATCGTGCATAACGCATACTTTCCCTTGATACGCTGCAGCTGGTAGGTCGCGGTCGTGGCAAGACGTGCCCCGCTCATGCCGAGCGGATGACCCATAGCAATCGCACCGCCGTTCGGATTTACGTTCTCGGCATCGTCGGTGATCCCTAAGCCGCGAAGGACGGCAAGCCCTTGCGCGGCGAACGCCTCGTTCAATTCGATGACATCCATCTGCGACAGCTTCAATCCAGTGCGCGCCATGAGTTTTTGCACGGCGGGCACGGGGCCGTAACCCATCACGCGTGGCGCGACACCGGCCGTTGCACCGCTCACGATCCGCGCACGTGGCGTAAGCCCGTACTTTTTCACGGCCGCTTCGCTGGCAATCAGTAGCGCCGCAGCGCCGTCATTCACGCCCGACGAATTGCCTGCGGTTACCGTCCCATCGGGACGCACCACTCCTTTCAATCGCGCCAGCGTTTCCATCGTGGTGTCGACTCGTGGATGTTCGTCCGCCGTGAATTGCCGAGTTTCGTTTTTACCGTGAGGAACCGTCACCGCCACGATTTCGTCTTTAAAGAAGCCGGCCGTATTCGCCTTGTTCCAACGCTGTTGACTGCGGTAGGCGAATGCATCCTGATCATGGCGCGAGATGGTGTATTGCGCGACCAAGTTCTCCGCGGTCTCGGGCATGGAATCGACGCCGAACTTCGCCTTAAACGCGGGGTTGATAAACCGCCAGCCGATCGTCGAGTCCTCGAGCTTTGCCGAACGCGAAAACGCGCTGTCCGCCTTGCCCATGACGAACGGCGCGCGGGTCATGCTTTCGACACCGCCGGCAAGAATCAGATCGCCGTCACCCGCCTTGATCGTTCGCGCTGCTGTCACGACGGCCTCAAGCCCTGAAGCGCAGAGCCGATTGACGGTGGCCGCCGGCGTGCTCTCGGGAATCCCGGCAAGCAACAAGGACATTCTTCCCACATTGCGATTGTCCTCGCCTGCTTGGTTAACGCAGCCGAAATAACAGTCATCGACGGCGGCCCAGTCGACCTTGGGATTGCGCTCCATCAATGTCTTCAGGGGAATGGCGCCCAAGTCGTCGGTGCGAATGCCGGCCAGCGAGCCGTTATAGCGTCCGATGGGAGTGCGGATGGCATCGCAGATGAACGCGTCGCGTGCAGAACTCATGGCGTCGAGACCTTTACTGAGAAAAGAAAACCAAGGGCGGTATGATAGCGGCGCGGCGTATAACGGTGTAGCGGATCGGCAATGAATATGAACCTTAAGCTGCCAGCGAAACACGTCGTTGGATTGCTTTTAACTCAGCCATCAATAGCACCTTCCTGGTGCTCTGATGGCAAAACAAGGCAGACGCAAGTTCTGCCTTGTTTTTCGCGGCGTGCGCCGCGCGGGTTCTGTCCTGAACCCGCTATTAACCCGGCACTTGCCGTTGCCGGGTTAATAGTTACGGTGCTGCTCTGCGCCGGCACTGCATTTGCTGCGCAACCACCGAAGCGGCAAACGGTACCCGTAGACGGGCATCCTATCGCCGTTTGGTCGCGAATGCCCCTTAAGCCGAAACATGCGATTCTTCTCGTTCACGGGCGCACTTGGAGCGCGCTTCCTGACTTCGACCTGCAAGTTCCGGAGCACCGCTCGGTCATGCAAGCGCTGGCCGACCGCGGATTCGCGGCGTATGCCATCGACCTTCGGGGTTACGGCGCAACGCCCCGCAATGCCGACGGGTGGAATACACCCTATCAATCAGCAAACGACGTCACCGAAGTATTGCGATGGATCGCCCGGCAACATCCGCGTTTGGGCAAACCTACCTTACTTGGTTGGTCGAACGGCTCGCTCATTTCCGAGCTCGTCGCGCAACGCTCTCCCGAAGCTTTATCCGATTTGATTTTGTATGGCTACCCGCGCGATCCGGCCGCACCCCAAACCTTGCAGCCAACGCCTTCCACGCCGCCGCGCGAGGTGAACACATACGAACGGGCTATCAGCGATTTCATCTCCCCGGATGTGACCTCGAAGAGCTTGATTGAAGCCTACGCCAGCGCCGCGCTCAAAGCAGATCCGGTACGGGCGGATTGGCAGCAGCTCGACGAATATCAAGCGCTCGATCCGGCGCGAATCAACACGCCGACACTGGTGATTCATGGCGAGCACGATCCGCTGACACCCATCGCCGCACAGTCACGACTCTTCATCGGCCTCGGCACGGCCGACAAGCAATGGATTATTTTGGCCGGCGGCGATCACGCCGCGATGCTCGAAGACACACATGCAGCCTTCATCACCGCGATCGTGGGATTCGTGGAGCGGCCAACGTTGAAAACATCGGGACACAAGACGCGCGACGCGGAAGGCGCGAGATAAAAAACGCCTTAGGACCGATAACACTAAGTTAAGCTTGTTTTTTCGGCATTTCTTGTTCCCTCTCCCCTCGCGGGAGAGGGTTAGGGAGAGGGGCCGGAAATATCGATGCTTAACTTAGCGCCATTCTGTCTTAGGATCTCTCATCTCGAACAGTCCATCAAACCCATGTCGCCTGCCTTACAAAGCACTCTCGGACTCTTCACGCTCCTAGGACTCGCCTGGGTACTCAGCGAACAGCGTGCACGCGTTTCATTGCGATTCGTGCTCGGCGGCGTGTTGCTGCAATTCGTGCTGGCGGTTTTATTTCTTAAACTCCCTTGGACCGCGTCGGCCTTTGCCGGAGTCAATCGCGCCGTCTCCGCGCTGGATGCCGCCTCGCAAGCGGGCAGTTCCTTTGTCTTCGGCTTCCTAGGCGGCGCACCGCTGCCCTATGAAGAAACACGCATCGGGTCCAGCATCGTGTTTGCGTTTCGATTTCTACCGCTGGTCATTTTGATTAGCGCGCTGGCGGCACTATTGACCTACTGGCGGGTGCTGCCGCTCATCGTTCGCGGCTTCGCCACGCTTTTCGAAAAGACACTGCACATCGGCGGCGCCGTGGCGATGTCGTCGGCAGCCAATATTTTCCTCGGCATGGTGGAATCGCCCGTGCTCATTCGCCCGTATATCTCCAAGCTGACGCGCAGCGAACTCTATGTCGTGATGTGCACGGGCATGGCCGGCATCGCGGGAACGGTGCTGGTGTTGTTTGCGACCATGCTGTCCGGCAAAGTTCCGAACGTAGCCGCACATCTACTCATTGCTTCGATCATCACGGTACCGGCATCGATCGTGTTCGCCCGTATATTGATTCCCGAAACGTTGCCGCCGACGCCGGGAGCCATTGCGACCGACCAAGAGGCTCATGGCTCCGTCGATGCCTTAACTACGGGCACCCGACAAGGGCTGGAACTGTTTTTGAATATCCTAGCCACTCTCTTGGTCTTCGTCGCCTTGGTGCATCTTCTCGATTCGATATTGAGTTTGTTGCCGAGCGTCGGAGGTGCGGACTTAAGTCTCGGCCGACTGTTCGGTTGGGCCTTCGCCCCGATCGCTTGGCTTATCGGCATTCCTTGGAATGAAGCCCCCATAGTCGGCTCGCTGTTAGGCACCAAGACCACGCTCAATGAATTGCTGGCTTACGTACAACTGTCGCAATTGCCGCCGGATGCACTAACCGAACGGAGCCGCCTACTCGCCACGTATGCTCTCTGCGGATTTGCAAACTTCGGCAGCGCCGGCATTCTCATTGCCGGACTGTCCAGCATGGCGCCGGAACGACGCAGCGAAATCGCGCGCCTCGGCATGCATAGCTTAATCGGCGGAACGCTCGCAACCTGCGCAACCGCCGCCATCATCGGTATGTTGAATTGACCGCGATGCACACGATGCATGGGGCCGACGCGACTCTCGACACACTGTTCCTGCCTTTCTCGGAAGGCAGGCTATCGTTGCCGGCGGATGGAACACTCTTTCTGCGTGCGCGTGACGGCGCGGCGCTTCGGCAATTCTCCACCGCGCGACTGATCTGCGAACAAACGTTCAAGCCGCATGCCGACGCCTTGGAACGCGCGGGATTCAAAATCGACAATACCGATAAAACCAGCCGCTACGCCTTAGTCATCGTGCTGCCTCCAAGGCAGCGAGACGAATCGCGGGCGCTTTGGGCCCGCGCGATCGAAGCCACAACGACAGACGGAATCATTATCGGCTGCGCAGCGAACGACGAAGGCGCGAAATCTCACGAAAGCGATCTTGAGAAGCTCGCGGGATCGGTGGCGGTCATGTCGAAAAATAAGTGCCGAGTTTTTTGGGCGACCCGAAGCACCGCGACAAATGAATCGATGGTGAAAGAGTGGCTCACTCTCGATGCGCCTCGCCCGATTTGCGATGGAAAATATACTAGCCGTCCCGGCGTATTCGCCTGGGATCGCGTTGACGCGGCGTCGGCCCTGTTGGCGAAACGACTACCCGCCGATTTGTCAGGTCGAGCCGCCGACTTGGGTGCGGGATTCGGCTACTTGTCGATGGAGCTGTTGTCGCGCTGCCCCCGCATCAGCACCGTCGATCTATACGAAGCCGAACAACGTGCGCTCGATCTCGCACGTATCAATCTAAGCGAAGCAGCAAAGAAAACGGAGCTTCGCTATCACTGGCACGACGTGACGTCCGGCTTGCAACGGAACTACGACGTCATCGTGATGAATCCGCCGTTTCACGCGCAGGGCAGCGGCAATCGACCGGACATCGGCCGGCGATTCATCGCCGTTGCAGCGCAATCGCTCAATCCAGGCGGACGACTCTGGATGGTTGCGAACCGGCACTTGCCGTATGAAACGGTTCTCGACGCAAACTTCGGCAGCGTACGTGTAATCGCGCAAGAAAATGGATTTAAGGTGGTCGAAGCGACCAGGAATGCCAACAAGCCATGAAGCTCGTCAAGTTGATCGCCAATCTGGGCTACGGAAGCCGCAAGCAAGTTGCTCATCTATTTCGCGAGGGTCGCATCACGGACGACCGTGGCGACGTGCTGTACGCCGACGATCAAATCGAGGCGGCTCGCATACGCGTCGACGACGAACCGCTCGACCCCGTGGCGCCACTCACCTTGATCATGAACAAACCGGTTGGCTATACGTGCTCGACCAAGGATGCCGGGGAAGTGGTGTACGACTTGCTTCCGCCTCGCTTTCGACTTCGTGCGCCCACTCTGGCAACTATCGGCCGCTTGGACCGCGACACCAGCGGGCTCTTGCTCATGACCGACGACGGAACGCTGCTGCATAAAGTCGTGCATCCGAAATCGAAACTGCCCAAAGTGTACGAAGCCACGCTGGCACGCGATCTACGCGGCGATGAAGCCAGTCTCTTTGCTAGCGGTAAACTAATGCTCGAATCGGAAGCGACACCCCTCGCTCCGGCGACACTCACGATCGTGTCACCGCGCCAAGCTCAACTCACGATTACCGAAGGCCGCTACCACCAAGTCCGCCGTATGTTTGCCGCCGTCGGCAATCACGTTGAAAGCCTGCATCGTGCCCAAGTCGGTGGACTCAAGCTGCCCGAACTACCGGCGGGAACGTGGCGTATCGCTACGGCACACGACCTCGATGTCTTGTTCGGCAGAACCGCATGAGCAATGCGGACTCGATCTGGTGGGTGTACCTACTCGCTTGCGAGCATGAACGCACGTATGCGGGTGTAGCAATCGATGTGGAACGGAGATTCACGCTTCACCGGCAAGGCAAGGGCGCGAAGTTCACGCGCGCCAATCGTCCGCTGTCGATTCTAGGCGCACGTTCCTTCGCTTCAAAATCCGAGGCGCATAAAGCGGAGTACGCGCTGAAACAATTGGACCGTGATGCAAAGCTTGAATGGGCGCGGGCGAATCAATTGCGACACGCTGTTCCGGTTCTCTCCCCCCTCGCGGGGGAGAGTTAGAGAGAGGGTCTTATCTGAAGGCGCAAAGCGCGTCAGCCCCCTCTCCCCCACCCTCCCCCGCGAGGGGGGAGGGAGTCAGCAAGACGCTACTTTTGCTTGAGTAAGTGCCATCGTCCCTAAGGCTTAACGACGAGCGTCACCCGGCGCGATTCAAAATCGCGTTCTCCGTTCGCCGACTCGATTTGTTCGCGCCACGAGACGTGCAACTTCGATTCGGCAACGCCCACTTCCGTCAACAACTGGGCGACTTGCTTGGCGCGCCGCTCGCCGATGCCCGCTTGCTCGGCGAATACGGTTCCCGACGACAATAGCGTCGCCCCGCGCGTTCCGACTATTTCTATGTTCGATGCATCGATCGCCTTGGCATAGCGGACCACCTGTTGCAACACGCTTGAGGTTTTTCCCGTGACCCACGGCCAGTCGAAGTCATAGAGAATGACGAATTCCTTGGCTTCTCCACGGGGGATCGCAACGTCGTCGATTCGATCCGCATCGCGGGATATCGGAGCACTATTACTCCGACCGAAAGTGCGCGACGCGAACGGCACCGTGTATCTTTCCTCCGCCGGCAAGACGGTGGAATTGCACGAGGAATCCAACTCCGGCAACGGCGATGTCACTACCGGCTTCAGCACAATGCCTCCGCAAATTCGATAGTCGTCCGCGACGACCCCTTCCACCAGCACGCGATGGCCCAAATAGGGAGCGGACCACTCCGCATTCGTATCGGCCTGAGTACCGAGGAAATACAGCTCGCCGCCGTACTCGGCCAACCAACACGGCGTCGTTTGCGTATCGCGCACGATGGGGCAGGCAACAAAATTTTTATGAGCTGCAGGCGGAACTGCCGCGGCCGCTGCGCATAGGGAGAGGACCGCGATTAGCGCTGTCCTTTTGACTTGAGCCGGTAGCCGGCAGCCGGTAGCCGCTTTCATAACACGCTCAAAAAATTCACCAGGTCTTGCTTCTCTTGCTCCGTGAAACGAACGTTAAAACGTCGATCATAGAAATCGACGAGTTCGCGCAAGTTCTTCGCGGAGCCATTGGCAAAGTACGGCGCTCGTGCGGCGAGCCCCCTGAATTGTTGTACGACGATGGCACCCACGTCGCCGCACTTCCCGGAGATCAGGGCACGGCCCGGATCCTGCGTGTAGATCGTGCGACCGAGGAAGGCGTGCGGCGGCAGCTCTTTGTCGCAGGTGATCTTGAAAAGCGGTAGCTCAGGCGATTCGTTCGCCCACGGCATGTTCGTGGTTCCGATATCGGTCCAGCCGGCGGTCGCGTCCGTTCCGGTCATCTGCATAACGTGGCAGGAGACGCACGTTTGCTTGGAAGGATTGCCCGACCCGGCCGCGTTCATCGGCATCGCATCGCGAACCCAAAACGATCGCGTGAAAAACACATCATTGCCGCGAGCCACCGATGCACGGAAGGCGCGTTGGGTTGCATCGTCTTGCGCCGTGCCGCTTTTACCGGCGTCTCTCCAAGCATCGAAACTCCCGAATACGGGCGTGCGAAAGGTGTCGCCGAAAATGCCGGCCTTGCCGTGCCATAGAGCTTCGGGCGTTAGAGCGGCCGATCCGCCTGCAAGCTCGCCACCGATCCGATCCTTTCGCTGTGCCGAGTAAACGTGCAGCTCGAAATTGACGAGTTGCTCCAATTGTCGCGACGAAAAAGGCGCGGGCATTTGAAGATGCACGCGACCGGCGTCCAGTGCCTGCGCCTTCAAAGTCGGGTGCCGCGCGTCCGACAGGAGATTCATCGCGGCCGGCAAACCCGTTTCCGGATCGACCGACGTCGGCAAACCGGTTTTAGCGTTGAACAGTCCACTGCCAGCGCTCGCCGTCAGGTATTTCAAATTGGCGACGGGGCGCGGCCGGCGATATACGGAAACCATCGGCTGCTTGGCACGCAATCCATATTGATAATGAGTGTTGCAACCGGTGGGATCGCGCACGACTTCCAGAGTGAACTCGGGCTTGAGCGGCTTGCCGTTCGCGTCTTTCGGCGGCCACGGCAAGGAAATTCGAAACAGACCGCGCTCGAGTAACAACGAGTGCGAACCTTCGTCAGCCTGCGGCAGGTGCGGACAATTGGACCCATCGATTGCCGCAAAAACCGGGTCCTTGCCGCTGCTTGCACGCCAGCGTTCTTTAAGCCCCCCCACCGACACGCTCATTGCGTACGCCGGTTGATGGCAGCTTACGCAAGCGCGGCCATTCGAGCCCAACGGAGTAAAGAAAGGATGATCCTTCATCGACACCGGTCCCTCGGCATTCACTACGCCGAGCTCGCCATAGGTGTTCTCATACGATGCGGAGGCAGGAAACTCTCCTTTCATACCCGGGTCGATCCAAAGCGGCGGCGGCTTTGTCTCGACGGCGATGGAAGGGGACGCGACAGCCAACGTCGCTGTCATCGCAAGAAGTTTTCTTTGAGCCGCTCCAAACATAGATAAGGATAAGCGCAACGAGTTACCGCTTGCGAATGAAGTAACTATCGGGCGCCTGGCTACACAACGGCCCAAACAAGAGCGCCCGCAATCGCAATTCCAATGGCGACTTTCAGCAGCGGAGCGGAAATCACAGGCGCTGACATTGCGTCCATTCTACGTTTACTGCCCGTGATCATCGGGCCGATCAAGTTATCGCGTTTCACGACTTGATAGAACAAAACGGCAACGACGTGCAGAGCGATGAACCACAACAAGGTATCGAACACAAGTTCATGCGCCTTGGCGCACAGTCGCCCCGTCTCGAAACTGACCCAGTGCGATAACGGGCCCGATTCCAAGCCATCGATATCGACCGAGAAAAGACCGAGCGTTACCTGAGCGATCAAGAGACCTAGCAACGCCACGACGCTCAGTGCCCCAAGCGGGTTATGGCCGACGGAGTTCGTCGGTGCACGGAGATAGCCGGCAATGGCGGCCGGGCCCTTGACGAAATTCGCGAAGCGCGCGGTGTGGCTGCCGACGATGCCCCAGTAGATACGGAATGCCAAGAGCCCGAGCACCGTGTATCCACTGTAGCGGTGCAAATCCAGATGACCGTACTTCGCGCTGCCCCACGAAAAGAACACCAACGCGACCAACACCCAGTGAATCAGTCGCGTCGGCCAATCCCAAATGCGGATGCGGTCCATGACAATTAAGCCGCTAGCTTCTAGCAACTAGCTGCCAGCCAGAAAGTAAGACCGCTCAAATTTTCATCTGGTCTTCATTTGGCTAGTGACTAGCAGCTAGTGGCTAGTGGCTCTCCTCCTTCACGCGAAACTTATCGTGGCAACCCTTGCAGGCGCCGCCGAGATTGCGTACGCCGCCGCCGATGGCCGCTATGTCGCCAGTATTCGCAAGCGCTGCAAATTTGCCGGCTTCCTCGACCAACTTCTCTTGTGCGGCGGTAAACGTCGCGGCATCGGCCCAGATCTCCGGCTTTGCCGCCGTCTTTACGTTGGCCTCGGGGCCGGTGCCGGCCGGAAACCAATTCTTCATTGCCTCGGCTGACTTGGCGATCGTCGCCGCAGCCTCTTTAATTTTTGCAGCGTCTTTGTCGCCTTGCAGTTCATCGCGAATGCTCTTGAACGCCTTGCCCATTTCCTTGAGGCCGTCCTGTCGCGCTTTGATGGTATCCGCCGGCGCGGCGGCGAGCGCAAACATCGGACCTACGAACGCTAGCACCGCAATCGCAGCGGCTTTCTTAATTGTTAGCAACATCGAAATACCTCGGAAAATGACCCAGAGAAATTGCCGATCACCTGCTGCAACCTTCAGGTGCAACGCTCAGACATGCAAACGCTCCTTGTAAGACGACCAGTTTTTAGCATTACCGCTGGCCTCGCAGTGCCGCCATTCGAACCCACTCATAATGCCAGACTAATGCGTCAACGCATACATGACGATGTTGGTCCCCAGCATATACGCCTTGGTAGAAAAAGTTTCGAAGTACCACTCGCCGAAGGCCTCGCGCTCGAAGCCGTCGCCCAAATCGGTGTTGAACGTCGCGACCACCATCAATCGTCCATCGTCGTCGAACCAACCGCGCATATGCGCCGTCTCGGTCGATCCGACGATGGCGTACTTGTGCGCACTAGGGGATTCGGCAGTGCCGCCGCCCCGCATTGCAAAAGGCAGTGCCGGAATCTGCGGCATGGCGTTCATGTCGAACACCGTATGAAAGATGGGGTGAGCAGGAGTTATTTCGCGCCACGTCCATTCGGGCAATACCTCGTGCATGCGTTCTTCGAACTGCCGCCACTCGCCATCGCCCCAGAAATCGTCGACCCACAGCATGCCTCCTTTGAGGAGATAGCTACGCAGACCGTCACGTTCTTGCTTGGAAAGGACCATCCAACCGGGATCGGCGATATACAACAACGGCAAATCGCCGAGATCCTGCGCGTCGAAGGTTCGCTTCATCGCGTGCTTGGCGACATGCACGCGCGTCAGCTGCTTAAGACGCGCTCCGAAATTTTCATCGGCTTCGGGATAGTCGGTTTCCCAGCGCGCCCAGATACGGCCGTCGTACTGATAAAACGCGTCGCCGTACCCGCCTTCGCTGTCGTACGCGCCGCGCGCAAAGGTGAAATAGGAAAAATCGACGGGCGGCTGGGGCTTGCGCGCATCCGCCGTCCAAGAGCCGTCGAATTCAGCGCCCTGCAGTGCGCTCGCGAGCATCGCTACCGCGAGCATGCCAACCGATGTCTTCGCATTGACGGTAAAGCGACGCAGCATCATTTACCCAACCGTCGATAGTACTCGGCAACTGCTTCTCCTTCGTTCGCTGCATCCTGCGCCGATGAATCCGACGAGGCGGCACCCTGAGAGAGTGAATTTTGGAACGACGAACTCCGTAACGAACCCTCACCCATCCCGCCGGAGCGAGCCCCGATCGGCGAGGCAGTTCTCTCAACCGCTGCCAATGCGGCCAACTCCAATCGCTCCATGCCCTTGATCAAATCGAGTTGGGCCGCAACCGCGTCGCCGGAGAGCCGACGCATGTCCGGCGCGATTTGCCGCAGCGCCTCCAGATCGGCAGGCGTTACATTGCCGGCCGCAACGCGATCCTCGATTGCGCTCAGCTGCCGGCGAATCGCGTTGCCCATTCGCCGAGCGGCGCCCTCATCCATGCGTTGACGCTGCCCACCTGCTTCCCGACCCGATTCGTTCGGCACGCCTTCGCCACTCGGAGTTTCTTCGTAACGACTTTCGCCGGGAGCGATTTGGCTCGCCGCAGTTCGCTTCGCATCCTCCAGAGCGCGACGCAGCTGCGCGACTTCCGCCAACAAATCTTCTGGCTCGACGGACCGTGCCTTTCGCTCCGCCTCTTGCCCGGCTGCCCGGGCTGCACTGCGTAGATCGCTCGCGGCGTTCTGCAACGCCTCGGTGACCAACCCATCGCTCAGCGAACTTTGATCGGCTCGACCGCGCTCGAGATCGACGATCGTTTGCGAGAGGCGCGAGGATGCGTTCGCGCTCGACCATTCATTCGCGATTTCGCCCAAGCGCTGAGCAGTTTTCGGAGCGGAGCGGCGTTGCGATTGAACCGCATTGCGCAAGCGATCTTCCCACTGCCGCAACTCGCCGAGCATCTCACTTCTCCGATTCGCTAATTTTTTGGCCTGTGCCTGCGTCAAGCCGTCACGACGCATGCGCAACGGATTTTCCGAAAGTTCGGTTGCATTCGCCAACGCTGCGCGCAAATCGACTTGGTTGTTGCGCTGCGCCTCCGCAATTTTTGTCGCTTGGTCTGCAAGCTGCTCCACCGTGCCGTGTGACGATGCATTGGTGGACGATGAACGAGCGTCGCCACGTTGCATCCGCTCCGCGGCTTGCTGCAACGCTTGGCTTGCCATTGCAGGTGCCTTTCGATCGGCCGTAGTTTCCGCATTCTGCATTGCCCGCACTGCGTTCTCGACGTTTCGAAGCGCCGCTTGCAACTGCTCGGTTCCGCCCGATCGACCTGCCGGCTGACTAGCTCCCTGACTTGCCCCCTGACTGGCCCGCTGGCTGGCCAACTCCTGCAAGCGGCGCCGCAACTCCTCCGCCTCGCGACGCAGTTGCTCCTGCTTCCAACGCTCTGCTTGGGTTTGTTGGGACTGTGGTTCGCGGCGCTGCTCCGCAAGCTGCTCCTGGCGTCGCGCCAACTCCTTCAATTTCTCGATCGCCGCATCGGTCGCTTGCGTTTCGTCCTGTTGCGAAAGCGCATTTTCCGTCTCGTACTTATTCTTGCTGAGGTCCATTTCGAGTTCGTAAAGTTCGGAGATATCGTTCCCCGCCCGCGCTGCGCGGCTGCCTTGGCCGCCCTGCGAACGCGCGACTTGGATGTCGCGAAAACTCGCTTCCGCCCGCTGCAACATCTGCAAAGCAGTCTGCTCGCTGGGAATCGCTTTCGGCAATTCAACCGCTTTCAAGGCAGTTGCCGCCGGTTCCATTGCTTGGACGGCCCGCTCCAAACTCTCGATAAAATTCTTTACGCGAGCATCGCTCTCGACGCCGACACGCGCGCGCGTGCGCTCGATCAACGTGGCGGTCTGTTCGGCTAATTTACTCTGTAAATTCGACAGTAGTTGGGCACTTTCCTTGAGCTGTTCGGACGTCCGCCGTCTTTGCTCACTCGCACGATCGAGATTCCACGTCGCCATAAGCAAATCTCGCTGCCGCTCGGCAATCTGTTGCTGCTCGCTACCGTCCTCGCCGTTCCCGCGACCGCCAGCAGCCTGCCCCTCCGTGAAGCGGCGTTCGAACGGCTGCACTTCCACCATGAATAAGTCGGTCTGGGCCGTCTGCTTGCCATCGCCGCTGACGGCATAGTAGGTAATCAAATCGCCCGGCACCAACGGCTGGCTGCCGCCGAGCTCTTCCAGCTGCAACAGCGTTTTCGCCTGCGCTTGCGTGGACCTTGCCTGCAACTTCATCCGTTTCCAGTCGCCGCCGTTCACCGCATAACGCAGCTCCATGTCCTGTAGATGGAAATCATCCTGCGCCTTCACGATCACCGGCACTTCCTCGATACTGCTAGCGCGTGCGTCCCGGCCCGGTTTTACGATTTCGACGGTCGGCGCCCGATCGTCGACGATCGAAATCTCATACTCGTCGGTGAGCGCCACCCTCTCGCCCGCCACTCGCGAAGCGATGTGATAGCGCGCCGGCTTGGAAACGAGTATCGCGCCGTCGACTTCGGTCGCGTTCGCCTGCATCGTTACGCTGTCTCGGTCGACTACGATCGCGGGGTCTTCGAGGGGCGCGCTAGCTATCAACGACACTTGCACCTGCGTGTCGGCCACCGCACGGATGTCGCGCACTTCGGTCTCGGTATGCGGCCGCAAATGCGCCCACTCGGGATAGGTGTAGACAAGCCGCATGCGTTCGATGCGTGGAACGTCGACGACTTCGATCCTGTGTTCCGCGCTTCGCACTCCGTCGGCGCGAACGTAGTAATTGAGCGGAGCCCGCAGCGCATACAACGTGAAAGCATAGTGCCCCGCCTCCACGTGTTGCATCGACGCTCGCTCCCACCAGCCGGTCTTCGAACTCGTCTCGGCGTCTGTGTCCGAATAGTGGACATAGAGCTCCACGTTCTCGGGATTGAATCCGCTCACGTCCGCCTGCACGTTCAAATCCGAATTGCGGCGCACGATCTTGTTGCCCGGCTTCAGAGTCACTTGACGCACGGGCATCGCGTCGCGCGGTATATTCACTCCAAGCAATACGTAACGCGTTCCATACCCCCACTCGGACTCCGCCATCGTCAGCATCGCGAGGAGCGCGAGCGATGCAACGGCGACAATGGTGCCTGCAACCCATAGACCGCGCGAGGAAACAACGGTTTCGACCGGCGATTTCCGCGCCACTTCGAGCGCGTCTTCCGCTAGCAGACCCATAAGCGGCGAGGGCGGCGAGATTCGTTCTCGCCTCTGCTCGTCGAGATACGTCCGAATGCGCCCCCGCTGTTCCGGCAATCGTTCCTCAAATTGCGAGGCGCCGGCGTCGCGCCGCAAACGGGTAAGCGGCCACCAAAGCAGCGCGACGATCAACGCAGCAACGACGACGGATAGAGCAGCCCGACTGACGATGACGCCGCCAACCGGAAAGCCGCGCAGATTCAGCGCATAAACGGCGGCGGAAAGGCCGACCAGAATCGCAAGCGCGATCATGGCGCCGGCACGGGCAACAATAGCGAGCCGCAAGCGGCCGCGCAGCGCGCTCAAATACTCGTCGAGTCGTTCACGTGGATTCATCGTCCCCCCGTGTTCGCACCGTGTTTGCACCGTCGCGCCGGATTGTCAGCCGATAGTTCGCCAAGAGCAACTCAGTGAGCAGCAAAGCGGCCGCCGCGACCAGCAGATTCCATCCGATCGAGCGCGCCGGCTCCGTGTCCGGTCCGGCAGCGCGTTCCGCAGAAGTCTGCTGCGACGTCGATACCAGCGACTGCCAGCGTTCGACAGTGGCCGCATTCATCCGCGTAAAATCGGTCTCGCGACGATCGATATTGACCGCAACCCAGCGCCTATTGGCGTCACCGCGCACTTCATAGAAACCCGCTCGCTCCGGAACGAAGCGGTTGGCGTTGACGAGATCGCCCATGGCAAGCACGCGTTCCCCGCTGGGACTGAAGATCTGCCCTCCCGCGCCGCTCGCGATCCCAGTGACGATCTGCGAACCGATAACATGACTCGATGCCATCGCATCGTGTCCGGTTAGATAACGTGCCGTCTCCGCAATGAAACGCACGAACAAGGGATGGATGCCGAGATCGTTCCAGTCGCGATTGAGCGGCGCCGTCAACAGTAAAGTTCGGCCGGCGCGCTTCGCATCGGCCGGGCGCTCGATCAGGAGCGGCGATTCGTCTTGTAAGGTGAGGAGCGTGCGGTCCGCTTCGGCAGCTATCACCCTTGTATGGCGCAAAAAACGCACTGCACGCCAACCGCCGGCATCGCGCAGCACAGGATGGCTGTCGTCCACTTGAGCAATGCGCTGTTCCGCGTCGGTCGTTCCGCGAATCGGCATGCCGGTGATCGGTTCGTTCTTCATGCGCGCCGCTTGCGGACCTAACGTGATGAAGGCCGCTCCGCCAGCGCCGATATAACGGGCAATTTTATCGGCATCGGCCGGAGCGATGAGGCCACTGTCGGCAACCACTACCGCCGAATACTCGTTGAGCGCCAACTTGCCGAGCGATGCAGGCGTCGCATGCACCACCGTCAGCGCTACGCTGCCTTGCGATTCGATCGCCGCCGCGAGATAGGAAGCTTCGTCGCTCTTCGGATCGGGAGTTACCAAGAGCACGCTGGGCTCCGTATGCTCGATCACGGCATAGTAGGTGTCGTCCTTTGGAAACGAATCGCCGGGAACGAGGCCAAGCCGCAATCGATGCGCACCGCTTTTCATCGGCAGCGGAGAAAAAATGACGGCGGACGCGACCGGCTTACGAGCGATTTCCTTTTCGTCCAGGAACAAGACCACTTCGCGCCTTTTATCCGCGGTAGGTTGCTTCGCTTCGCCTAGATGAAGATTGACGGTTAGGCTGCGCTCGCGTGCGCCCCGTACGTCGACGCCGACGATTCCCAAGTTAGCGTCGGCTTCGTCGGCACCCACGTCGTAGAGCTCGACTCGCGTATTCGGCGGCGCTTGCATGTCGGCAAAACGCAGCGGCGCAGCCGACTGCTGCATATCGGTTATCAAATGCAGGCGAGCAGATGCGCCGGCGGCGGACAGCCATGTCTGGCTGCTGGTCATCAGCAGTCCATAGTCCAATCGATCTGCATTCGGCCGCAAGGTAGCGAGCGCGCCGTACAGCGACTCGCGTTGATTTACAAACACCGGTCCCGCAATCAGCTCCACCTTGCGTCCGCTGGCCCATACGAGTAGCGCGCGATCGTTACTTTTCAACGCATCGAGTAACGTTCGCGCCCGCTCCTGGGCACGCGCCCAGCGCTCTCCGTACTGCATCGAGAGCGATCCGTCGAGCACGATCGCGTGCAATTGCGCCGGCTGGTTCAATACGAGCGCACCGGGCTTCAATAAAGGTCCGGCGAACGCGAACACCAACACAACGATGAACGCAATGCGCAGCGCAAGCAGAACGAAATAGCGCAGCGACCGCCGCGACGTGTCGCGCACGTCGCTGGCTTCGAACAACATGATCGACGCGAACGGTAGCTTGATGCGCTCTTCGCGCGCGATACGATGGAGCCAAATCGGCAAGCCGACGGCAAGAAGACCGGCAAGAAAGAACGGAGCAAGGAGCATCAGTTGCGCCGCTCGCGGAACTTAAGATAACGATGTAACGCCCGATCCAGCGGTTGGTCAGTGGTAAGCCACAAATGATGTGCGCCCAGATTGATAGCGGCGCTGTGCAGCGCTTCCAGATGTGACCCAAGTTTTTCAGCATAACGGTCGCGGAGATATTGAGCCGACACCTGAACGGTCGAGTTCGTTTCCATATCTTGAACGATCAGCGACTCGCGGCCTTTGCCCTCGCCAACCGTGGTCAGCGAGCGCGGATTTTCTTCGTCGGGATCCAGCAGTTGGAAAATCACGATGTCATGCCCGCGATACGCCAGCGGCTGTACGGCCTTCGTCAGCGCCGCCGGATCGCAGTAAAGATCGGTGATCACAGCCACCAGCCCGCGCCGCGTCATGTGCTCGCGGAAGTTCGCGAAACACTCGAGGAATCGCGTCCCACCGCTGGCCTGCACCGAATCGAGGGCATGCAAGAGTCCGGCGAGTCCGCCGGCCCGGCTGGTCGGCGGCCGATACTGACGCACCTGTTCGTCGAATACGATGAGACCGGCCGGATCGTGCTGCCGCATCGCGAGGTAACCAAGTGCCGCTGCCAGGAATTTTCCGTACTGCAGTTTGCTCACCGAATGCGAGCGGTAGCCCATCGACGCGCTCGCGTCGAGCACGATCATGAGACGCGTGTTCGTTTCACCCTCGTAGCGCCGAACGTAAGCGCGATCGGTGCGGGCATAGACGTTCCAATCGACGAAGCGCGGATCGTCGCCTTCGACGTAAGCCCGGTATTCCTTGAACTCCTGGCTAAAGCCAAAGCGCGGGGAGCGATGCAATCCCACCAGGAATCCTTCCACCGCAACGCGGGCGACCAGCTCCAGATTCGCGAGGCTCGCGAGGGTGGAGGGTGGGAGGAGAGGGGTGGGGAAGGACATAAGAGAGCTACTAGCTACTAGCAGCTAGCTACTAGCCAGAAAAGACGCCTTAATACCCTACTGATTCTTAAACTCATCACTCGCCCCTCCTCACCACGTCCTGCAGCACTTGATCCACACTCACGCCGTCCGACTCCGCTTGGTAGTTCGTCAAGACGCGATGCCGCAGCACGGGAAAGGCAAGCCGGTGAAGGTCGTCGTTGGTCACGTGATAGCGGTTGTCCATGAGCGCCCGTGCTTTGGCAGCCAAGCAAAGGAATTGAGTGGCGCGCACGCTGGCGCCATAGCGCACGTACTTTCGTACTGCCTCCGGTGCACCCGCTTCGTTGGGTCGCGTGGAGCGCACGAGATCGACGGCGCGTTTGCGCACGGCTTCGGCAATGGGCACCTGTCGCGTGAGTCGCTGAAACTGCAAGATTTCCTCCGCGTTCGTGCAGGCGGTCGCCTCCGGCAACGACACGCTCGACGTGTTGCGGTCGACTACTGCCAACTCGTCGCTTGCGCTTAAGTAGTCAAGCAGGACATTGAACAAGAACCGGTCGAGCTGCGCTTCAGGGAGAGGATAAGTGCCTTCGAGTTCGATGGGATTTTGCGTCGCCAGCACGAAGAAAGGCGGCGACAGCACGTGCGTCGTACCGCGAACGGAAACGGTGCGTTCCTGCATGGCCTCGAGGAGCGCCGCTTGCGTTTTCGGCGGTGTGCGATTGATTTCATCGGCCAGCAAGACGTTCGCGAAGATAGGGCCCGGCACGAAAGTCCACTTGCGGTGTCCGGTGGTGATGTCCTCTTCAATAATGTCGGTGCCGGTCACGTCGGTGGGCATCAAGTCCGGCGTAAATTGAATCCGCTTGAAGGTCAGCCCTAGCGCTTGCGCCATCGTCCGCACCAGTAATGTCTTCGCCGTGCCCGGCATGCCGGTAATCAAGCAATGCCCGCCGACCAAGAGCGTCACGAGCAAATGATCGACAACCTCATCCTGCCCGACGATGACTTTGCGTACCTGTTCGCGAATCGCGCGTAGGCGATCGTGAAATCGTTCCACAGTCTCGCGCGTCTCGGCACTCGTTGTCGTTGCGTCTCTTGATTCGGTCATCCAGCTTTACTCCAGTAACTCGAACGAAAACTACTGCGACCGCTTACTCCCGTTCCTCGACCATCTCCAACAGCAAGCGCTGCGCCTCGCGAAAGTACGGCGCCGACTCCAGCGCTTGCAAGACATGGCGGCGACTGTCGGCGCGATCGCCTAACGCGCGCAGAGATTTCGCAAGGCCTAAGTGAGCCACCGCTTTGTCGTGGGTGTTGAGGGCCAGCAAGGCCCGATACTCGCGCAACGCAAGTTGCGGGCGATGAGCGTCCAACAAGGCATCGGCCAAGATCAAATGCGATTCGACGTTGAACGGATCGCTGTAGTTGACGCTCGATAGGATTTCCAGCGATTCGTCCGTGCGTCCGGCATTCTTCAGATAGCGTGCTGCCTGCCGCATCGCTTCCGGTTCCCAACCGCCGGCGCGGCGATACTCCAGCAATGTTTGCAGCGCCCGTTCCGGTTGATTCAGCTTGTCGTACGCCTTGACCAACAATAAATAGGGACTGCCTTCGCCGACTTGTTCGCCGTACATCGCTATGGCCGCACGCGCGGGCTCTATCACAGCCGCCCACGCTTCTTGTGCGAGGGCCTCCTCTGCCGTGGCGTAGTTGCGCTGCCATTCCTCGGTCCGCGACAAGACCTTCGCATAGCGTTGTTTTATAAATGCGTCGAACTGTCGATCGAACTCCGCCGGAGAAATGCCGAGCGATGCCTTCACCGCGGAGGCCACGGTCGCCTCCTTTTTCTTGAACTCGTACAGCATCGCTACCAAAGAATCGAAGCCGAACCGCTGCTCGATGAAAAAACAGACCAAGCCCGCTTGGGCGTACGAAACTTGGATTTGGTTTGCATAAGTTGGACGGATGAACCCGGAATCCAATTCCTCCACCTTAAGGAACTTTCCGTCATTGAAGGCCTTGAGTACATCCGGCGTAACGACGACACCCGGTGTCGGTCCCGTGCGCCATTCCTCGAACATTGAAATGCCTTCGCTCAACCAGCGCGGCACGCGGTGCTCCGTGGCCTCGAGCGTAAACACGTGCGCCATCTCGTGCCAAAGCGTGCTGCCCCAGTGAAAATCGCCGCGCGGCCGCCCCGAGGGGCTGTCCATCGCCACGAGATAGCCAAAAGTAACACCCAGCAAACCGATGCCGGGTAACCCAGCGACGCGTACGGCGAAATCGTCGTGATTGGGATAAAGCTCCACAGTAATCGTTTGTGCCGGTCGGTAGCGGTAGCGTTTCGAAAAGGCAGCGATGCTCTCTTGCGCAAGTTGCAGCACATAGGGATGCAATACCGCTGCTTCCTGGCCGTGCAAGCGCAACTGCACCGGGAACTCGTCCTGCGACGTCGATGCTTCGAACTCGTCGAAACGATCCAATAGGCGCAGGCTGTTTACGGTGGTTGCATCGTAGGGATCGCCTTCGTACGCCTTGGCCAGCGCTTTCTGCCCTTCTTCGGTCGCGCCGATGCGCAACAAATTTGCACCGAGTTCGGCGTGGGCCGAAGACAAATCGGGTTCGATTTCCACTGCCTTGCGGAGCAGTGCGACTGCTTGCGCGTAGCGGCGGCGCACCACTTCCGAGTGCGCCATCGTTTCCTGCGCACCGCCATAGCGAGGATTGTAGGCCAGCGCGCGTGCAATCCACTTGCCGCCGTCGCCGCCGCGCACCAGATCGAGCGCCGCGCGCAATGCATAGATTTCGAGCGGCGGTTGCTTTTGCTTCTCGACGAGCGCGAAGGCGCGTTCCAAATTTTTCTCGGTCTCCTCGAACTTGCCTTCTTCGAGATTCATGCGGGCCAGCAGCAAATGCGGCTCGATAAGTTCGTCATTGCGTTGGAGGACATCGAGAACGATAGCGCGTGCCTGACCTTCGAAGCGCTGCGCAAAGATCTGCGCCATGCCGAGCTTGGCCTGCAGAGCGGCGGCCTGCATTTCGGCGGCATCGACATTCAGTGCTTCGCGAAACAATTTCAACGCGTCGTCGTATTGATGGGTCTCCAGAAATAATCGTCCCCAGGATACTCGCGGCGCGATTGCGTCCGGGTTCAAACGCACGTATTGGCGAAACAAGGTATTCGCGGCGGACAGATCGCCCATCGCCCACATCGCCAGCGCGCGCAACACCCCGTTTCGATTGGCAGCGAATATTTCCGTATAACACTCCCGAGCCGCCGTTTCGCGACCGCGGTAGCGATGGTCATCGCAGGGACGAAGCTCGACGGGTCGAGAGGGGTCGTAGTCGAAAGTGAGCGCGTGGGCGGGGGATAGGAAACAGCAGATCAAAATGATGACAAAGAAGGTGTGGGCCCTCTTGCACGGGGCTTGGTTGAAAATAAGAAAGGGAACTCTGGCCCAGGCCCCAGGCCCCACGCCCCGGCACTCGCTCAGACCCCGCTTCATCGTTCCGCTCCCGACAACGACGCCTGCCGTGCATCGATCTTCTTTTGAGTGCGCGCAAGCTCCACCAGCGCCTTCTCCAATTCGACGTAGTAGTCGTCTTCCTTCAAGTCGGTCTTGCGCGCCTTCACCGTCTCGAAGTCAGCTTCGATGCGGAGACGTTCGGCAAACAACCGATTGAGTTCGGCATCGGTCGGCATTGCCTTGGCGTTTCCCAAGCGTCCCAGTGCGAATTGCTCCGCCTTGGCTCCTTCCATGCGCGAATGTTCGGTGGCAAGCGCCGCATTGTCTTTAAATGTGTCCGCTACTTTGCGAGCGGCATAGTCATAGGCTTCTTGCACCGTCACCCAGTCATTTTTGTCACGGTCGGCTTCGAGCGACGTCAATGCCTTCACCCAGTGTTCGGCAAACCGAATGGCATTACGTTCGGCGCCGTTCTTGGTCGCCGTGACGACAATTCGATGGTCGCGTTGCAGCCGAGTGACAGCCGCTCCGCTGGCGCTGGTTGCGAGCACGATCAACTGCTGCCGGGCGGCAATGGGCTGCAGCCAAGCCGCCATGTCGGCATCGGTAATATCGGAGCCGGGAACGTTGAAACGATAGTTCTCGCCATCGAACGAACCATGACCGATGAACGTTACGACGAGTTGATCCGCCGCGGTCGCTCGTTCCGCAATCGTCGCCATCGCACGGCGCACCGCTTCGCGAGTCGCCTGTTCGCCACGAAGTGCCGTCACATGAGCCTCGCTACCGAAACGATTAGCAATGCCTTCGAGAGAGTCCACCTCTTCGCGAAAGCGCCGCTCGTACTCCGCCTCGCCGCCAAGCCCCGCGACGATCAAAGCATAGTGAGCGGCATGCACGGCTGGCGACCAGCAAAGTACGCCCGATAAAATGGCGACTGCGCTGCGCCTATTCACAATGTTCCCCATCGCAAACGAAGCAGCCATTCGCCCGATTTGAGCATCAGCAACAGCAAGAAGACGATCGGTAAATTCCAAAGTTCGAGCGTCTGGCGCTCGACAATGCCGCTTTTCGTGTAGGGAATAGCTTGCGCGAGGCTTGCCAACTGATCCAGGCGCCAATAACGACCGCCGGTGTCCGATGCGAGACGCTCAAGCACCGCTCGATGTTGATAGGAACCGAAGTGCTCGACCACATCGTCGTCGCGACGAAACGCGGTGCTGCCGGTCAGGATTCGATCCTTGCCGGTGCGCGCCGTTAGCTCAACGCGATACAACCCCGTGCTTTGGGCATCGACGGTCGCGCTGTAACGTCCCGTAGCGGCGGCGACCGGCTGCATGGACAAAATTTGCACGTCCTTATGTTCCGGCTGTTCGGGCGTCAGCGACAATTCAATCTTAGCGTCGGCGGACGGTTCGAAATTCGCATCCCGGATTTCCGCCGTCAGTTTGACGACGCGCTCATCGTCGTAGGAAGCGCGCTCGCTGGTCAGCGTCACGGGTTGCGGAGCCTGATCGGCAATCGCATGCAGCAATTGCCGCCAAAATAATTCATGCCGTCGATCTTCGGGAGGCAGCGCCATTTGCCAGCGCTGCGTGCTCGCAGTCCCCAATACGAACGTGCTGCCACGACCGTAGCGCTGCCACACCAGTAACGGTTCAGTTGTCTTAGCAACCTCCAGCAACACCACCGCCCCGGGTTTCAACGACCCGAGCGGTTGATAATTCGCAAGCGGGGACAGCGTTCGCCACAGCGTTACGTTCTGCGCGGGATCCGCATCGAATCGCATTGCCGTCGATTCGACGCCGTAGCGAGTGAGCTCCGCCCTCACGGCGGTTTGCACAAGCTCGTCCCCGCGCTTTGCCGTGAGGTGGATCGGCAACGTTTCCGCCAGCGGCGTGGTTCCCCATCCACCGCCGGCCAATCCATTGCGGGCTGCCAACAGCAAAACGCCGCCGCCCCGCTTGTCGACGAAGTCCTTCAGCACCTGATGCTGCGCGACGCCAAGCGACACCGCTTCGTAACTGCCGATTATCAGCGCATCGTAGCTAAAGAGCTCCTGTGGCGAGGCCGGGAAACCGTCGCGCAGTTCGTCGCCGGAGTTGACTCCCTGGCGATAGAATTTGTTTTGCGTCGTTCGCACGATGCTGGCGAGCCGGAGCGATCGTTCGGCTTCGACGGCGCGGCGAATGAACTTGAACTCCCAACGCGGCTCGCCTTCGATATAGAGCACGTTGCGCCGTCCGCCAGGCACGTTAAGAACATGCCTGCGCGTGTTGTTGATCGTGTTGCGTTCGCCCTCGAGCGCATCCAAAGTGAAACGCAAATCGCGAACTCCGGCTTGCCTAGAAGGAAACTCGATGCGCGCGGTGCTTACGAAACCTGGGTTCGAACCGCCGACGGCATTCTTTGCGCTCTGAGCGTCGAGTTTAATCTCACGCGCCGCGAGTAGCGCATCGGCGTCGTAGACTCGCAACCGAACGGTCGCAGGCTCGCTATAGCGCACCGTTGCTTCGGCGGTGACGGTCGTATTCGGCGCGGCGCTGGCGGGTACGTCGATGCTTTCAAGCTCGAGATCGTGCTCGCTACGCTCGGGACCGACGCCCACGGCATGCACGGGTACGCCGTATGCCGCCAACTCCCGGAGATCGCTTTCCGTCAGAGTACGGCCATTCTCGGCACCATCGCTGACCAACACGACGCTTGCCAACGGCACGCTCGCAGCCGTTTGCATTACGTTGCGCAGCGCCTCGCCTATGCGCGATTGATTTCCGGCCGCAGGTAACGACGCCAGATCGGTCAGCGGCGCGACGGTTCTATCGAAAGCGAAAAAACGTATTTCGAAGGTTTTCGCCAGCGCGGCAAGAGGTCCGTTCTGCAGCGCCGCCACCGCTGTCTGCAATCGCGTGGGCGCATCTTTCGCGAGGCCGTCGTGCTGCGACATGCTCGCCGACGTGTCGACGACCACCGCCAGCACGTTCTGTCGATCGCGGACGCGTTCGACCTGCAATGCGGGACGCCAAAGCAGACCGATGAGGAAGGCGGCAAGCCCGATTTGCAAGCCGCCCACGACCAACAAGCGCGACAACCTTAAGTGCCGACGCCGGGACAAACTCGCAATGATGGCGACGCAGGCAATGACTATCGCAACGAGCAATAGCCATCGCGGCCAACTGCTCGCCAAAGCGAGCCTGCCGGTGCGATACGCCCACAAGGGATGCACGAACAAGAATTCGAACACGCCCGACGCCTCTCGGAATTCTAAGGAGAGCTATCGGGCAATATAGAACCTTCCGGTCCTTTTTTCGTTAAGACTTTTCGTTAAGAGTTGTAAGTCCGACAGTCGGAACGCGAAAAACGAACGCGGCAACTCCTTCGGTCTCGCGCTCCGTCAGCGCGAAAGCGAGTATCGTTCAGGCCAGTATCACCCAAGCCAATATCACTTAGGCCGATATCACTTAGACCAGTGCCGCGATCGCCTCCGCCACGCGATCGATATTTTTATTGTTAAGCGCGGCCACGCAAATGCGTCCGCTGTCGACGGCGTACACGGAATACTGCGACTTCAACTGGCCAACGGTTTCTTTCGACAGTCCCGAATACGAGAACATGCCGCGCTGGCGCAGCACAAAATCGATGCTGTATCCCGGCTTGCGGCTTTGCACCTTGTCGACCAGCGCTTTGCGCATCAATTTAATGCGATCGCGCATCTGCGCCAGTTCCTGCTCCCAGAGTGTGCGCAATTCGGGCGTGTTCAGCACTTTGGCCACGACCTGACCGCCATGCGTCGGCGGATTGGAGTAATTCGTGCGCACTACGCGCTTCAGTTGACTCAGCACGCGCGTTGCCTCGTCTTTACTGTCGCAGACGACACTGAGCGCACCAACCCGCTCGCCGTACAGCGAAAAGGATTTGGAAAACGAACTCGCCACGAAAACGCCGCTCATTGCCTCAGCGAACCGCTTCACGACCGCGCCGTCCTGCGCGAGCCCGTCGGCGAAACCTTGGTACGCCATATCGAGAATAGGAACGAGACGACGCGACTTGACGATCTCGATCACGCGCGTCCACTGCTCGCTCGTCAAATCGGCACCGGTCGGGTTGTGGCAGCATGCATGCAGAACCACGATGCCGCCAGCGGGAATTTGTTCGAGGGCCGCCGCCATGGAGGCGAAATCGAGACCGCGGGTCGCCGCGTCGTAATACGGATAGCTCTTGACCTCGAACCCTGCCGCTTCGAACAGCGCGCGATGGTTCTCCCAACTTGGATTGCTGATCCACACGGCTGCCTTGGGATCGAGCCGGCGCAAAAAATCGGCCGCGATTTTGAGAGCGCCGGTGCCGCCCAGCGCCTGAACGACCGTTACGCGCTGCTCTTTGACGGCGGCGGCATCGTCACCCAACACCAGTCCCTGCACGGCGCGTACGTACGCAGGCATTCCGTCGATGGGCAGATAGGAGCGCGGCGAAATTTCGGCGGTAAGGAGCTGTTCGGCGCGCTTCACGCACTCGAGCACCGGCACTTTACCGTTGTCGTCGTAGTAAACGCCGACACCGAGATTTACTTTTGCCGGATTGGTATCGGCGTTAAAAGCTTCGGTAATGCCAAGGATGGGATCGCGCGGAGCGAGCTCGACGTGCGTGAGAATCGAGGAAGTCATGACTTTGGGAAGTAGAGAGAGAGCGAAAATTTCTGCTTCATCTTACCCTTTCCGTCCCAGTCAGCCTAGTGTAAAAAAAGCGGAAGGAGCGTACGCTCGGTGGATAGATCGACGCTACAGACAGTGGATGCCTGTATACGCCGCTCGTCGCCTCACGGACCTGCGCGACGATGAAATTAAGTGTTGACAGACCCCAGGTGCGGCAGTGACGCCAGAACTCGATACAAAACAAGCCCATGCCAACGACGGCGGACGCTTTGCCGCTGCAGCGGCTTTCGGGCTCGTTTTCTTAACCTACTTTGCGATCATTAACGCCGGCATCCTCGATGCCCGCGCCACGGCAATCCTTAACGACTCGACATGGACTTTGTTCGCATTCGGTGCGACGGTAATCTGCTATCTCGCCGCTCGGCGTCTCTCGGGACAGGAACGGCAAGCGTGGATTTGGATTTCGTGCGGCTGCCTTGCCTGGTTCTTCGGCCAATGCGTGTGGGACTACTACGAAGTATGGCGCGGTGCATTGCCCAGGTTTCCGCATTGGATGCAGCTCCTGTTCGTCGCCTATCCCTTGATGCTCATGGTAGGAGTACTCAGGCTCCCCAAGGCAGCCGTGGCATCGACGATTGCGGGCCCGATGACCGTGCGCAACGTGGGAAACCTCGGATTAATCGCCTGCACTGTGGCGGGCGTATTGGCGATCGCCATTACCGAACCGGCAGCGCACTCTCAGCTCTCGCTGCTGTCGCTCGCCTTGCTCCTCATGCACTGCATGGCCTACGTTCTGGCCAGCATGACGGCGTTTTACCTGCTATGGAGCTATCGCTGGCAGTCCGCCCACTGGCCGTTGGTGCTGGTGGCGGCCGGCTCCGGCATTCATGCCGCCGCATTCGTTGCCAACATGCATAGCCGACTCGCAGGGACGTATCAGGCCAGCGATTGGGTGAATGCGGCGTGGCTCATCGCCCTTGCCTGCGTAGCGTGCGCAGCGCATGAATACGCCTGGGTCGCCCGGCGAACCGCGCGGAAAGCAAACGATGCACTCATGCGGCGCGAGCGCACGCTCGAAGCCATCATGCCTGCGCTACTGATCGTCATCGTTACCGCGACCGCAGTGATCAATGCCGAATGGATCAGCACGCGGGTCATCTATCTTTGCGCGGCCGTTGCAGTCGTATTCGCCGTGCTGCTCGGCGTGCGCGAAGCGTGGATCCAACACCAAGAACAACGGCTGCTGGCGGCATTAAGCACCAGCAACGAAAACCTGCTCGCCATGAATCGCGATTTAAGCGATAGCGAACAGCGTTTTCGTCATCTGAACCAGGAACTCGAACACCACGTCGCCGAGCGCACGCACAACTTGAAACGCGCGTACGAGGAGCTGGAAAGTTTCTCCTATGCCGTCGCGCACGACTTGAAGGCCCCGCTGCGGGCCGTTGACGGGTTCGGCGCGTTGTTGGCCAGCGCGTACGGCGCGCGGCTCGACGAACAAGGCCGCGCATACATTGCGCGGATGCGGCGCGGCGCTTTGACGATGGCGCACCTAGTCGACGACTTGCTGGCCTATGCCCGCATCGATCGGCGCGAATCACGCATTGCATCCGTCACGCTCGGCGAATTGATCACCGATTGCATCGACGAGCAGCGGGAAGAACTCGACCGCAGCCAAATTGCACTGCGGATCGAGGTTCAAGAAGCCAAACTGTCGATGGATGGCGAGGGACTTGGCATCGCGTTGCGCAACGTCTTGCAAAACGCCATCAAATTCGGCGGCACGTCCTCGAACCCGCAAATAGCAATCCGGGCAAAACATGAGCGCACGCGTCTGACCGTCTCGGTGTGCGACAACGGAATCGGTTTCGACATGCAATATCACGACCGCATCTTCGCCATGTTCCAGCGCTTGCATCGCGCCGATGAGTATCCCGGCACGGGCATCGGACTGGCCATCGCCCGGAAGGCCGTCGAACGCGCAGGCGGAAGGATCTGGGCGGAAAGCGTCCCGGGCTCGGGCGCGACGTTCTTCATAGAACTGCCGGCGGCGTAAATAAAGCTGAGACCCTCGCCCCAACCCTCCCCTCTCCCGCAACCGAGAGAAGGAGCTAAGACACCTCTCCCGGTTGTGGGGCGAGTCGAGGATGCCTTTTCAACGACACTCAATGTGTTGTCGTTGGACCGAGCGAGCGACCCTGCAGGGAAAGCAGGGTCCGGGGTCGGACAGGAAGTCGCCTTCGACGGTCGCGTGAAGCGCGGGTGAGGGAAAGTTCACCGGCAAGAATCCGGCGTTAACCGGCATCCTCTAGTCGGTCTAGGTCCCTATTGGGTATCGTGGCACCATGTTAAGTTTTGGGAATACCCCATGCACTGCAACAGTCGCCCGGCCCGAAGTCGTCTGATTGGCGGGGCCATCCTGCTGATCGTCGGCGCCATCGCATTGGCTAGTAACCTTGGATTTCACATCCCGCGCGATCTTTGGAAATATTGGCCTGCCATTCCGTCGGCGCTGGGCATTATCCAGATGCTTTGGCCAGGCAGCGTTCGTGCGCGCTTGGATGGCTTTTGGCTCATTGCGCTCGGTTTCTACGGCTTCGTCAGTGTATTCGAGTGGTTCGGCCTGCACTGGGGTACCTCGTGGCCGATCATGGTCCTCGCCCTCGGAATTCGCATTCTCCTCGGCGGTGTATTCCGCGATCAGCCTCCACCCGGCCAAGGAGATCCAAGATGAGCGATCTCGAAAAGCGCTCGCAGGAGCAACCCAGCTGGAAAAAAAGATACTCCAGCGCCAAGCCGGTCTCCACGCACCTCATTGCGGGCCTAGTGGTGGCCATCCTCGGTGTCCTGTTCCTCATCGACAATCTACACATCGTCGACTCGTTTTCGCCGATGCGCTACTTCATGCCCACGGTGTTTTTGTCGATCGGCTTCGCCTTGGTCATCGAGCATCGCTCCGATCGTACGTGGCGATGGGGCATCGTGTGGATTGTCCTCGGCCTCTGGTCTTTCGCCTATAAGAGCGGTTGGATCGGCGTCAGCATCTGGGATTTGTTTTGGCCGTTCTTCTTATTGGCCGTCGGCGGCTACTTGATCCGCCGCGCGCTGACCGAAGGCGACAACGCACCTATCGATTCCACTTCGGAATCGAAATCCGAACTCGACGCTCCAACGGACTCGACTCCCAATTCGCCCCCGCCCGAGGAAACACGACGCGGTGCGAGAACCGTTCGCGGTATCGGCATTCTTTCGGGAAGCGAATTGCGGCCGAACACGCAGGCCATGCAAAACGCCGAGCTGTTCGCGCTGATGGGCGGCGTGAAACTCGATTTGTACGACACGCAGCTGGTCAACGACGCGGCCACCATCAATGTGGGCGCCTGCATGGGCGGCATCGAGATTCTCGCTCCTTCCGAATGGACCGTGGTTAGCAATGTACTGCCGTTCATGGGCGCGTTCATCGACAAACGTCGTCCTCCTGCTGCGACGACGGTCGGCGTGGCACCCAAGAAGACGCTGACCATCAACGGATTCGTGTTGATGGGCGGCGTCGAAATAAAGAACTGATTTTTCACCATGCATCCGATACTCGCGAGACCGGCGCGCGTGGCGTTGTACGTCGCCGTTTGGATCGGTTTCGGCCTGTTGGTGGCCGGAGTTCTGGTCATCAGCGGCAAGGCGCCGTTCGACTGGGCATTGCAATTTGCCGTGCCGCTCGCGTTGTTGCTTGGCTTTCAAGCTCTGTCGTGCTGGTACATGATGCAGTCGCTGCCGGCGCCCGAAACGCCCTGGCCGCGGCTGATCGGCACGTGGCTCGCGGCAGCCGTGCTGGTCATCGCGCTTTGGCTTGGAAGCGGCTGGTGGTGGGCGATCTATACCCTGCCGAACACGGCCGACGCGACCGAGGTGCCGTTCCGCATTGCGCCGCTTCTTGCTCTGCTCGGATTGATTGCCTATTCGATGGCCATCCTGAGCCACTACATGGTTGCCGCCTTCGAACGCTCTCGCAACGCCGATCGGCGCGCGCTCGAATCGCAAGTCCATGCGCGGGAGGCGGAATTGAAATCGTTACGCGCCCAGCTCGATCCACATTTCCTGTTCAACAGCCTGAATTCGGTGGCCGCGTTGATCGGCAGCGACGCCGCTGCCGCGCGCCGTATGTGTTATTTGATGTCCAGCTTCTTTCGTAAAAGCATCAGCCTCGGGCGCGAGCCGGCGATCGCTCTGGCGGCGGAAATCGATTTGGTCGAAACGTTCTTGAGCATCGAAGCGGTGCGCTTTGGGGAGCGCTTGCGCACGCACATCGACGTCGCGGACGACGTGCGCAACCTAAGCGTGCCCCCGCTTGTCCTCCAGCCGCTCGTGGAGAACGCGGTTCATCATGGAATCGCGCATCTGCTAGACGGCGGCGATGTCAAAGTAAAAGCGCGCAAGCGCGACGGGCTCCTGGAATTATCGGTGGAGAACCCGTTCGACCTCGATCGGCCGCCGTCGCGCGGCGCAGGAGTCGGACTCAATAACGTGCGCTCGCGCATCGACACGCTCTACGGCAACCGCGGTCGCGTCGACGCGGTTTCAGAAGGCACTACGTTTCAAGTGGTCATTCTGATCCCGGCCATACCGATCGCAGGATAGTTTTCTTTTTTTGGGTTGGAGGACACAGTGCGCGTAATTATTGTGGACGACGAGACATTGGGCCGCGCCTTCCTGGCCGAACACCTTGCGGCCCTTGCCGATATCGAAGTGATCGGACAGGCCGCCAACGGTTTCGAAGCCGTCAAGCTGGTGGAAGAGCTTGCACCCGATCTCCTCTTCCTCGACATACAAATGCCGAAGCTTTCCGGATTCGAGGTGCTCGAACTTCTCGGCGAACGCGCACCCGCCGTGATCTTCGTCACCGCGTACGACGAATTTGCGCTGCGAGCGTTCGACGTTCACGCAGTCGACTATTTACTAAAACCCGTCGATCCCGCGCGCCTCTTAGCAGCCGTCACTCGCGCGAAGGAACGCCTGGAAAAGCGCACGCCTACTCCATCGATCAAAGAAATCGTAGCCGCAGCCAGGCCGGACGACCGCAAGCTCGAACGCGTTCTGATTCGCGAAGAAGCTCGCGTGCACGTATTGCCCCTCGATAGCATCGATTACATCGAAGCGGAGGACGACTATTTGAATTTCTTGGTCACGGGCAAACGGCACCGCAAACAGCAAACCATGTCGGATCTCGAATCGCAGCTCGACACCACGCGCTTCGTGCGCATCCACCGCTCGTTCATTTTGAATATCGATCGGCTCGCGCGCCTCGAACTCTATTCGAAAGACAGCTGGCTGGCGATCCTCCGCGACGGTAAACAGCTTCCCGTCTCACGCACCGGTCATGCGCGATTAAAGGAATTGATCGGCTGAGAAAAGACAACCCCACACCCGCGCTCCGCGACCTCTCCCGGTTGCGGGAGAGGGTTGGGGTGTGGGAACAGTCGCCTTTCATGAAGGCGAATTCCGACAGCGCACCGATTTTTGCTCCACGGTCGCCGGCACTAATGTGCCATTCACCGATCAGCCATTTAATGCAGCGCCTCTCCCGCGCAGTATTACCGCCATGTCGCTGTTGCGATCCGCTTACGAGGGCCATGACGATGTCGAATTTCAATGCTCCCTTGCGCCGCTCACGCTCCAATCGCATGTTGGGCGGCGTGGTTGCCGGTCTCGCCAACTACTTCGGACTCGATATCACGTTGGCGAGAGTGATTTACGCAGTCGGATCGATTTGCTCGGCAGCGTTCCCAGGCATGCTCGTCTACATCATCCTGTGGATCGTGATACCTGAAGAGGATTATCAAAACTCTTACGACAACCGGCCGCATACCGGCGGGTAACGAAACATCGGATCTCAGGAAGCCCTCCAGGGATGGAGGTCATGCAGGGAATGCAGGAGCAATTCTCAGTAAGGCTTCCAAGGGCGGAGGCCATACTGGGAAAGCAGGAGCGGTTCTCAGTAAGGCCTCCAGGGATGGAGGACTCTGAGCTCTACCAAGAAATTCGGCTGGAGTTTTCTGACTAGTGCCTAGAGCCTAGGTAAGCGCTGATCAAGTCCGCTTCCGCAATGCCTTCATCAGCTAACTTGCTGTTTCAACCTGATCCCGTTCTGCAACGGGACACGGTAAGGACTTAATCAGTCCTTACCTAGTTGCTTGCTGATCGTCATGCCGATCGGGCGCCGCGGCCTTTCGCAAAGCCGATGAACCATTCGATCGACTTCGGATTCTCCATCGAGTCGTAGTTCACCGATTTCTCGATCGGATGACCGAGCAGAATTTTCTTCACCGGCACTTCGAGTTTCTTTCCCGACAGCGTTCGCGGCACTTGCGCGATGGCGAACACTTCGTTCGGAACGTGTCGCGCGGAAAGCTTAGTGCGAATGGCGCTGAGCAGCTTGCTGCGCAGCTCCGCAGGCACGCCGGTTTCGTCCGGAGTCAATTCGGTCTTTTTCGATGCGACACCGGCAATCGCGGGATCGGACACGCTCCGTTCGCGCAAGACCACGAACAGCGCCAAGTAAGATTCCTTGCCGAGATACTCAAGATCCACCACCAGCGAATCGCTGATTTCCGGAAACTCCTCGACCACGCGGTAGAGCTCGCTGGTTCCCATGCGAATCCCATGGCGATTGATGGTGGAATCCGAGCGACCGAAGATCACGCCGCCCACCGCCGTGGGACGTTCGATCAACTTAAGCCAGTCGCCGTGGCGCCACACGCCGGGATAAACGTCGAAATAACTTTCGTAGTACCGCTTGCCGCCGGCATCGTTCCAAAAATAAAGCGGCATGCTCGGAATCGGCAAAGTCATTACAAGCTCGCCGACTTCGTTGAGGATCGGCTTGCCTGCTTCGTTGTAGGCATACGTAGCGATACCGAGTTCGCGACACGTCATTTCGCCCGCATAAACTGGCAGCGTCGGGCACGAGGTTAGGAAGCACGCAGCGGGATCGGTGCCGCCGGTCACGCACGCGAGCATCACGTCGGGATGAATGTGCTCGTATACCCAGCGGAAACCTTCCTCAGTCAGCGGCGAGCCGGTGCAACCCACCGTCTTAAGCGACGACAGATCGAACTGGTTGCGCGGGCTCAATCCCGCCTTGGCGCAGAGCGTGATAAACGCGGGACTGGTGCCGAACGAATCGGCCCGCTCGCGTTCCGCATATCGCCATAACGTCGTGAGATCCGGATAACCCGGATTACCGTCGAACTGCAGAATCGTCGCACCGTTGATCAGTCCGTTGATCAGCGAGTTCCACATGATCCAGGTCGTGGAGGTAAACCAGAACGCGCGATCGCCCGGCTTTTGATCGAAATGCAGAATGCCGGATTTGAGAGTTTCAAGCACGATGCCGCCGTGACTATGCACGATCGGCTTCGGCATTCCGGTGGTGCCGGACGAATACACCACCCAGATGGGATGCGAAAACGGCACCGCGGCAAATTGCAATTTCGCCGGTTGCGACACGGCGTCCTTGAAGGACAGCACTTTGACGTTCCGACCCTCGAACGCCAATTCGCCGAGTTCCGCCTGCTCGTTCAAATACGAAACGAAAATCACGGCTTGCAGGCTGGGTAATTGCTTGACCAACTCGCGCACGGTTTCGCGGCGATCGAGGTCTTTGTTGTTGTAGCGATAGCCATCGACGGCAAACAACACTTTGGGTTCGATTTGTCTGAAGCGATCGAGAACGCTCACGGGCCCCATATCGGGGGACGTGCACGACCAGATCGCGCCCTGGCTCGTAGCCGCGAGCATGGCCATGGTGGTTTGCGGAATATTCGGCAGGTAGGCAACGACGCGATCGCCCTGCTCCACGCCGAGTTTCTTCAATGTGGCGGCAAGCGCGCCGACTTTATCGACCAGCTCGCCCCACGACACTTCGGCGCGAGAAACGATTTCCGATTGAAAAATGAGTGCCGGTTTGCTCGCGGCTCCGGGCTGTTTGGCGAAGGCGAGCGCATGCTCGGCGTAGTTCAACGTCGACCCTTCGAACCACTTCGCACCGGGCATGGTGCGTTTATCGAGCACTTGCTTATACGGCGAATGCGAGATCACGCCGCCGAACTGCCAAATGGTTTCGTAGAACGACTCGATCTCGTCGACGGACCAGCGCCAGAGAGACTCGTAGTCGTTAAACGTGAGGCCGCGGTGTTCTTTGAGCCAAGCGAGATAGCGGGTAATGCCTGCCGAGGCGACGCGCGCAGCGCTCGGTGTCCACAGTGGACGTGAATCGGTCGAAGTCATAGAGCCCCAAAACAAATAGCGCAAACAAACGGGGCGCCATGCTATCAGAAGAATCAGGGATCTACTGAGGAGGCTGCTTGGTATGAGACCGACTGCGCAAAGCGGGAAATGCAGAAAATTAAAGAGCGGCCCTTAATCCCGAATCGGGCTGGTCTTGCAGTTAGCCCGCTGGTTAACGGCCGTGCTTAGCAGCGGCTACCGCGCATCCGCCACCGTCTTCTCCGAAGTCGATGAAGCCGCCGCTTTCTTGTCGTCGGCTGCCTCGTCGAGATTTCGATAGCGGAAGAAACCCAGCCCCATTTCCTCCCACGTTTGATCGCCCCACTTCACCGTTTGCGTCGCGTCCGGATTGGCCGGATTTTGGGTCGAATTATCCCAAGTCATGTCCCAAATCAATTTCGTCCCTTTGGGAATCAGCTTCGGCTCCTTGAGTACGTAACTCGTCTGCCAGTTGAAGTCCCATCGCGGCACGTTAAGTAGAATTTCGGTGCGCCCGTCCGGATAGCTTGCCGTCATCCGCGCTGCCTTACCGCGTACGTGCGAATGCGGCATGATGTCGTAAATCAACATGTCGCGCGTAATGGCGCGCGTGGATGTCAGCGCATAGTCCTTCGCTCCCGGCGGAATGGCAAAACGCGTATCGCCGATCACGTTCATGCGCAACGGATACTTCGGCGGAGCCTTATGGAAATACAAACCCACGCGGCTACGATCGGTTGCCTCCTTACCGTTGGCCGTATAGTGAATCTGGAAAATGAAGTTGGCGTCTTTCGGAAAAAACACGCCGGTGTCTTGCGGGAAGTTAATCGGCTGCAACCCCGGTGCAAACCCGCCCAAATTACCGGGCGCTTGACAGAATATGCGCCCGCCGCCGCCTTCCCTACGCGAAGCGCTATCGCTGCGAATGTCGCTCGGGCTGTTGACGATGACATGATGCACGACGGACTTGTTGCCGATGTGCACTTCCAATC
>CAZQYC010000010.1:42352-63511 GCA_964597495.1 uncultured Steroidobacteraceae bacterium
CTGTTGACGATGACATGATGCACGACGGACTTGTTGCCGATGTGCACTTCCAATCCGCGAATCCATACGTCGCGACCGATTGGATTCTTCACTTCGGGACATTGATACTCGATCACTCCCGTCGCCGGCACGGTGAAGGCAGGAATCTCGATGATCGCGTCGGGTTTCCCAAGTTTCCATTCCTCGCCTTGACCCTCTTTCGGGTACTTCATTTTGGCCAGCGGATCAGGACCCGCACCCCGCAGGGCACCCGCTTCAATCCAATGCACCAGCGCCTTCGTTTGTGCATCGTTTAACGAACGATCGCCGATGAACGAACCGTAGTGCGGATCGGCATGCCACGGCGGCATGCGCTTGGTACGCACGACTTCGCGAATCATCGGAGCGAATCCTTTCACGACGTCGTAACTGGTCATTGCCCACGGCGCGATACCGCCCGTTTGATGGCAAGCGACGCATTTGTCGATCAACAGCGGAGCAATCTCCCTGGAATACGAAAGCTTTGCATGCGCGGAGCTGCGTTCCCGCTCGGGCATATTGATGAGGCAACCCGGACTATTCACTTGCGGTTTACTCACCGGTTGAGCCGCCAATAGCGCGTCGATGGCATCCTTCGCATAAAGGTCCGTTGCCGCTGGCCGCTGCTTTTCGTAACTCAAGCGATTGTCGATCGGACCTCGGTACGCGAGCGTCCAATTCTTGGGATTGATCACCAAGACCTCGGCGGTGCGGTCGAGCGCCAAGGATTCGCCGATCAGTTGCGTCTCGTCGATCAGAATGGGAACGTCGAAACCGAATTCCTTCGATTCGGCCGCGATCGCGTCGCGCTTGTCCTGCAGGTTGGAATTGATCAATAGGAACTCGACGCCGCGGGCTCGATATTGATCGCGTAATTCGCGATAAGCGGGCATCGCCTGCCGCACGAGCGGGCATCCGTTGCCCTGGACCATGAGCACCACGGCTTTCATGTCCGATGAGTAGTACAGCTCATGTGATTTTCCGGCGTCGTCGATCAGCCGGAAATTATCGACGCGCTCGCCAGGAAGCAACGCGCTGACAGGACCCGATGCGCATAGGAACAGCAGCGGCATACACACGCATTTCAATACGCGTTTCAACATGCTTTTCATCTCTGCTCCCGAAGAACTAGGGAACTTGAAAGTGGATGCAGAGGAGAATAGCCAACACCACTGCCTTCTACAATGAGCCACTGACAGCAATGTCGGCAGCTTCCTTCGGCCATGAAAAGTTTTGTGGGCGCTGAGGGTTACTCAGCGTTTGCCCTGCCACACTTCCATCATGTCTGGCGATCCCTGGGAGCGCACGCCGTTGTCGGTCAGAATCTCGTCGGTCGCGGCCAACATGTCCTTGCGCGAAAACACCAGCGTTTCCGCGGCCCGCTGATCGAAGCGAAAAATAACGTACTCCTCCTTGCCGTCGCGCAACAACGTAACGAGATGCCGCAAGCTTCGGATCGGCGTACCGTTCACCGACTGCACCACCGATCCGTAGCGACCACCATAACCGCTCGTTAATTTATGCGGAAAGAACGGGGCGGCGATCACCACCAGTTCTTCGCGCTCTTTATTCGGCGCGTCGCCGCGCTGCGCAATCAACGGGCTGCGATTAAAGGCGTAGGCCGTAACGATCGATCCGTTGTTGAGCATGGAAAGAAACTGGGTACTCGCCGTCGAGAAAACCAGCGGGCCGTAAATAAAATACGACGGATAAGCACCCCGAAGATCCGGAATCAAAAGCGGCCGGTCGCTGCTGACGGGCAGCTGGAGATTCAACGTCTTGCCGCCACGCAATACGGTCAACGACAACTTGCCGTCCTTCGTGGCGCGCGGGATTTCATACCCGAATCTGACGCGCAAGTTGTTGCCCAGCTTCACCATGCCTGCATTGTCGATCGCCGCGTCGCCAACGCTGGTGATGACATCCCATTCCTTTAGCGGATAACCGGGATCGTTCCGGTACGGGCGCTGCACGACGAGTCCTTGCACGGATTTGTCGAGCTTGAGAAATTCGCGTAACGCGGGATTGTCCAAAGTCTGCAATTCATCGAACATCGCGGGCTTGCCTTCATAACGCCCGTCGGCAATATCTTTAAGGAACAGTTCGATCTCTTCGTTCGGAATGATGTAACCGATGCTTTGGGAGTTTGCGACCGCCGCATAGGCCAAGCCGATCATTCGGTCGCCGGCGAAGGCGGGACCGCCGCTATTGCCGGGATTGATCGCGGCATCGACTTGAATGCGCAAACCGCCAACCGGAAAGTTGTAACTGGTAAATTCGATGCGCGAAACGATTCCTCGAGTGATCGATAGCGACGCACCGCCCGTGGGGAACCCGTAGGCAAGCACGGTGTCCTTGATGGATGGCAACGTGGACGCACGCGTCACGGGTTGGCGATTGTCGAAGAACGACTCATCGTCCAATTTGAGCACCGCAAGATCGATGCCCGGCGCAATCGCCTCGATCGTCGCCGCTACTTTGTTGCTTTCGCGATTACCCTGAACTTCAATCGGTCCCGCATACAACACGACATGCGCATTGGTGAGGATGCGCTTGCCTTCGATAACGACGCCGGAACCGGTCACCTCTTTGGGCGGTTGTTTGCTCCAAGGGCGGAAGGGCTCGGGGAGTCGCGATGTCGAAAATATTTTGACGACCGCGTTCTCGACGGCCGCGGAGCTTGGATCGCCGGCATCGTCGTCAGCCGCCCACGCCGGCGAAAACATAAGAAAGCCGAAGAAGCAGAGCGCGCACAGACGAACTGAGGATACGATCACTGGTCTGCTCCCGGTTCTTTCCGTCGATTCCGAGTTATTTCCGCCGCGTTATTTCTTGGGCTTCTGAAATTTGAGCACGAAATTATCGGCCTCGCCGATCGCGAGATATTTTTCCTTATCTTGCTCGCCGCCACGAAGCACGGGCGGCAGGCTCCACACACCGCCCGGGTAATCCTTGGTATCCCTAGGGTTCGCCAAAATTTCGGACTTGCCGACGAACTTAAACCCCGCCTTCTCGGCGAGTTGAATCGTGTAATCCTCGCGCACGTAACCACTTGCGCCCTTCGGGTCCTGCGGCTGATCGGTCCGGCCTCGGTGTTCCTCGATACCCAAAATGCCGCCTGGCTTGAGCGCTTTATAAAAGGCGGCAAAGGCATCATCGACAAAACCCGCCATCATCCAGTTGTGAACGTTCCTGAACGTGAGCACTCTGTCCGCCGTGCCTTCCGGAACGATGTCCGTCGTTCCGCGGCCGAACTCGGCCACTTTGACGTTTCCATAGATCGCTTTATTGGCATCGAGTTTCGCCTGCCATGCATCGGCGGCTTTGACCGCGCGTTCGCCGAGCGAGCGAGGACCGACAGTGGTGTAGTACGTTCCCTTGTCCTTGAGATAGGGCGCCAGAATTTCCGTCCAATAGCCGCCGCCCGGCGAAATTTCGACCACCGTCATCTTGGGTTTAATGCCGAAAAACTCCAATTCCTCTTGCGGATGACGCACGCCATCCCGAGCGACCAATTCGGGAGTGCGGTGGCTACCGCCAATCGCCTTCGCCAAAGCAGCGTCTTTGGCGAAGACCGGTACGAATACCGAAAAGGCAAGCGTGGCACCAAGGCAAATCGTTTTTATCTGTTTAGCGATGCGCATACGATTCTCCTCAAAAATTGCATGTACTCCCCCTCCCGCAACCGGGAGAGGAAACCAAGAGCTTAAGCTACTGCGAAATCGCAAATGGCGGTCTGCACATTTCTTATCGCTTCGTCGAACACGTAAATGCATCCCGGTCACTCCGACAAACTGCAAAACGGATGAGCAGGAGTGCGATTCCTACTGCAAGCGCCTTTCTCTGGTACTGCGGCCGATACCGATTAGCCCTTCTAAAATCTTCCCTCCGGTAAATTTTCCCAATGGCCAACCTGTTAGAAACAGTGCTTTTCAACAGACTGCCCGCTCTTTATTTCTTCACTTCCTCTGGCGAACAATCCCGTGGCTTGAAGGGTTCACCCTTGTCCAAGACTTCGATCAACGCGGACAGCCGCTGAACATTTGAGTATCGATCGACGATGACTAACGAGTTGGTGCAGGCAAAAGCCACCAAGTGCGCTTCTAGAGGCACTATCGGACGCAGAAGTAAGACTAACGTAACCGCCGATACGCTTTTGGGCTGGATGATCTTCGTCACCATCTCGCTGTCGGCGTAATGCTTTGAACCGGAGACGGTGGGAACGGACATAAACCGTGCGTCCACGGATGGAATGATGCGTGTCAGTCCATTCACTTCCACAGCCGAAAAACGATGTAATTCGAGTATGGTCAAAAACTCCGGATAACTTATGTTTGCAGCGTTGATTCCATAAACACTTACTTCTGCGTGCACGCGGGGATCGACAATGAATTTCTTGCCGGTCTTTTTGGCGACCGCTTCGATCAGGTTTTCTAGCGGGATGCCTCCGCTCTCCACAGCCTTCGACGTGGCACTCGCTTCGGCATGGGCGACCACTGGCGCAACCAGCAGCGATAAGCTCAACGCATAGACAGCGGTCAAGCCAGATGACATTCGCGCCATGAAGATCTCCTTAAATTGAATTATTAAGGCAATGATTTCCGCTGTTATCGGAGTGCGTTGCCGGTTAATAGTTCCAACTGGAGCCTGTTTTTTTTCGGATCGACGCTTTGTCGTTCGTTGCCGCTGCAACGCCAAAAACGACTAACTCAGCGTATTAAGCACTGCCGCATGCAGCTTTCCGTTGCTCGCCAATACCGTCGTAGTCTTGAGATTCACCGGTGAGCCGTCGAGCTCGGTGAACTTTCCGCCAGCAGCTTCGACAATCACGGCGAGAGCGGCAATATCCAAGATATTCACGTCGGATTCGATTACCACATCGATCTTCCCAGACGCCAACAAGTGATAGTGAAGAAAATCTCCGTAACCGCGGATGCGATGCGCCCGCGCGATGAGCGCACCATAGTTTGACCATTGCTTGCCGAGCGCAAGCGACTTTAAATTTCCGCCGGAAATCGCGCAGGCCTCGATCGTATCGAGGTCGCTTACGCGGATCGGTTTATCGTTGAGCCAAGCCCCCACACCGGCTTCCGCATACGCAATCTCGCCATTCACCCCGTACTGGGGCGCACTCGATACGCCGACCATCAACTTGCCTTTGTGCATCAAAGCAATCTGAGTCGAGAACATCGGATATTCGCGAACGAAGGCCTTCGTACCGTCGATCGGATCGACTAACCAAAGGTAGTCGTTCGTCAACCCTTCGCTTCCCGTTTCTTCGCCGTAGAACCCATGTGAAGGAAATTTCGCGGAAAGAATACGGCGAATCACTTGTTCGGTTTCCACGTCCGCTTGCGTGACCGGCGACTTGTCGGCCTTCACGGTCACGGCCAGATTCTTCTGGTAATACCGACGAATGACCTCTGCCGCGGCACGGGCAGCTTCAAGGGCGGTGGCGAGAAATGGAGAGTGTGTTGTCACGTTCAATGTATTCCAACGGGTCACGGAGCCGGATTCTAAGTCTTACTAGTTGCTAGTAACTAGCCGCTAGAAGCTTTGTTTTTACTTGACACTCCGCCGCTTCGCCCCTACCTTGCGCGCTCCTTTAGGTGATCGCGCTCGCAAGAGTGCGGTCATGGGAAGCCGGTGCGTTGATCCTCAACTATTCCGGCGCTGCCCCCGCAACGGTAGTCGAGCCGGCCCTTAAGAGCCGGACGGCATCTTGAAGCCACTGCGCACAATTGACGTGCGCGGGAAGGCGATGCCCGACGACACAAGTCGTCAATCGAAAGCCCGGAGACCGACCTTAAGGGTTATTTGCACCAGCATTGCGGCGGGCAATGAGCTGTGTATGTCCCACGCCATAACCATAATAGTGGCCGGGCGCCTACGCACGCTTCTCCTCCGTCGGCTGGATTACAACAATCACAATTCCATGCGGGCGAGCATGGGGAGAACGTCATGTCGATTCGATTACATCAATCCATTGCCGCATGTTTGACGATTGCGGCGCTCCATTTACCGGTCGCGGCTTCGGCCGCCGAACTCGGCGAGGTGCTGGTCACGGCGACGCGAACGCCACAAAGCATCGAAAACGTCATCGGCTCGGTCTCGGTGATCACGCGAGAACAGATCGAGCAACGCCAGGCGCAATCGCTTCCCGAATTGCTGCGCACCGAAGCAGGACTCGACATAACGGCGCAAGGCGGCCTCGGCAAGCTGACTTCCATGTTCATTCGCGGCACGGAGCCTGAACACGTGCTGGTACTCGTCGACGGCGTTCGCATCGGCTCGGTCTCCGCCGGCACCACGCCGTTCGAATATCTGCCCGTCGATCAAATCGAGCGAATCGAAATCGTGCGCGGCCCACGTTCCAGCTTGTACGGCTCGGATGCGATCGGCGGCGTCATTCAGATCTTCACGCGCGGCGGCAAGGATCATGCGTCGGCGTCGATCGGCGGCGGCTCGCAAAAAAGCTGGCGCGCCAACGGGGACTTCTCGATGCGCTTCGGCGAATCGTGGCTGGGCGTGAGCGGAACGTACTACACCACCGACGGAATCAACGCCTGCAAGGGTTCGCTGAGCGGCGGCTGCTTCACCATTGAGCCGGACAACGACGGTTTCATCAATCGCTCGGGATCGATTCGCGCCGGACACGCATGGGGCGAGCGTGCTGACATCGAGCTGTCGAGTTTGTACGCGACTGGATATACGGAGTTCGACGGCAGCTTCCAAAACCAAACCAAATTTCGCGAATGGACGCCGAGTCTTCGCGCTCAGGTAAAAGCGTCCGATGCATGGGATTTCAAGTTCAATGCCGGATTCAGTCGCGACGATCAGGACAATTTCAATCGCGGCACCTTCGTCGGCTTCTTCAACACTGAGCGACAAAGCGCGTCGCTGCAATCAGACTATACGATCGGTTCGGACCACATCGTGACCGTCGGGTACGACTATCTTAACGACGAGATCGCGAGCAGCACGGCGTTCAACGTCAAATCGCGCGACAACCAAGGCGTTTTCGCGCAATACCAGGTGGCATTGAGCACTCACCGACTGTCGGCGTCGGCACGTCAAGACGACAACGAACAATTCGGCACGCACACAACCGGCAACTTGGGATGGAAGTGGCTCGTCGACGATCGTTTTTCCGTCTTTGCGGCTTGGGGTTCCGCGTTCCGCGCGCCGAGCTTCAATGACCTTTACTACCCGGGTTTCAGCAACCCGAATCTGGAGCCGGAAGAGTCGCGCAGCTACGAAGTAGGCGCCAATGCCTCCGCCGGAATTTGGAAGGGCTCGCTGAGCGTTTACAAGAACGACATCGACAACCTCATCGAACTCGACGGCAGCTTCCGTCCGGCAAACGTCGCGAAGGCCGAGATTAGAGGCGTAGAAGCCACCGGCGGTTTGGTCGTCGACGCATGGGACATTGCACTCAGCTATAGCTATACGGACCCGCGCAATCAAGTGAGCGGCAGCAACTTCGACAAGGTTCTCATCCGTCGCGCCCGGCAATCCGCATCGTTGAACGTCGCACACGCTTGGAATCGCACGCGACTCGGCATGATCGGACGAGCCCAAGGCCGCCGTTTTAATAACGCGGCCAATACATCGAGCTTGCCCGGCTACGCAACCGTCGACATCGTCGGCGAGTTCTCGATCACCGACGAGCTGACGATCGAAGCAAAGGTCACCAACGTATTCGACAAAGAGTACGAAACAGTCCGCTTCTACAGCGAAGCGCCGCGCTCCTACTTCGCGACGGTGAAGTATCAGCCGAAGCTCCACTAACCCCGCACCCTAACCCCACCCTCTCCCGCAATGGGAGAGGGTTTATCTGGCTAGTGGCTAGCGGCTAGCGGCTAGCGGCTATAAGCTTCCCCCCCATGCCCCGCCTCACCAAAATTTATACACGCACCGGCGACGATGGAACGACAGGTCTGGGCGACGGCTCGCGCGTGCCGAAAGAACATGCCCGAGTCGAGGCATACGGCACGGTGGACGAAGCGAATAGCGCCATCGGAGTGGTGCTTGCCGTTCCGCATATCCCCTCCGAAATCGCGACGCTGTTGAACGAGGTGCAACACGATCTCTTCGATCTCGGCGGCGAGCTGGCCACGCCGGGCATGACGCTCATCAAAGACGAACACACGCTGCGACTGGAAAAAGCCATCGATCGTTTTAACGAAAACCTGCCCTCGCTCAAGGAATTCATTCTGCCCAGCGGCGGACCGGCTACTGCCGCCTGTCATCTCGCGCGCACGCTCGTTCGACGAGCGGAGCGACGTGTGTGGAGCCTCTCCCGAGTCGAACCGGTGTCGCCCGACGTTCCGCGGTATCTCAATCGCCTTTCCGATTTGCTTTTTGTGGTCGCGCGAGTCCTTGCACGGCACGAGAACGGCACGGAAGTGATGTGGCGAAGAAAATAGGCCGGGCACAATAGGCCGGACTACGCTTCGATCAATCCCGCTCGCAGCGCCAACAACGTCAGTTCCGATTGATTCACCGCACCGAGTTTTTGTTTGATGTTGTAAAGGTGCGTTCCCACAGTGGAGCTTGAGAGACTCAAATCCCTGGCGATGCGCTCCACCGTCGCGCCTTTCGCAAGCCGTAAGAACACGTCGAACTCGCGCTCCGACAATCGCTCGACGACCGATACTCCGTCGCCTTCGATACTCGTCAGCGCAATTTCTTGCGCCACCTTCTCGTCCAAATAGCGCTTGCCCGACGCCACGGTACGCACTGCTTCGAGCAATACCGCGGGTGCGCTGCGTTTCGACAAAAACCCAAGCGCGCCCAGCTTGAACACGCGCTGCGCGTAGATGACGTCGTCGTGAGCGGAGAGCGCCAGCACTCGGGCATCGGGATATTGCAACCGAATGCGGCGCACGGCTTCCAATCCGCCCATCCCCGGCATCGAAATATCCATGACGATTACGTCGAGCGAGCCGTTGTCGTAACGCTGACACGCGGCTTCACCGTTCTCGGCTTCCGCCACGACGGTAATGTCCGGTGCGGTTTGCAATAGCAATTTGAAACCGACACGAACGACTGCATGGTCGTCCACCAGAAGCACGCGAATCACGCCGCAACCTCCAGCGGAATTTCGGCACGCACTTCCACACCGTGTCCATCACCCATCGAGTCGCGATCGCACACCGTCAGTGTGCCGTGCACGCGCTCGGCGCGTTCGCGCAGTCCGCGCAAACCGAAGTGTCCCGGCCGCATCCAGTCAGTGGGCAACCCGACTCCGTTATCGACGATCTTCACCACCAGTCTCCGTGCATCGCAATTGATCTCCACGTCGATCTGCGTAGGATGCGCATGCCGAAGGGCGTTAATCAAGCCTTCTTGAACGATTCGATAGAGAGTCAATGCGACGCTCTGCCCAAGCGCACTCGGTAAATTTTGCCGAAGCGTCAACTTGAGCGCCGGATTGCGGCGCTGCCATTCGTCGACGAGCCCCTGCAACGTTTCCGAAAGTCCAAGCGTATCCAGCGACAGCGGCGCGAGCCGCGGAATTAGCCCGTGCATGGAGTCGTAAAGCCGAGCCGCTTCCGAAGAAATGACTTGCGCCGCCTGATTAGCCGGCGATTTTTCGTCCGCCACATGGCTGCCGATCACTGCCGCGAGACTTCTGATGGCGGTCACCGATTGCGCAAACTCGTCGTGCAATTCACGCGCGATCATGCGGCGTTCTTCATCGACGCGTTGTTCGATCAGTTTCGAAAGCTCACGGCGTTCTTCGAGTCGGGCCTGCGCTTCGCGCGCTTGACGTTCGGCGGCGACGCTTTGCTGCAAGCTCCTGGCCATGCCGTTAAACGCAGTGCCGATAATGCGAGCCTCGTAACCCTTGAACGGCGGCAACCGATGCGTTAAGTCGCCTTCCTGCAATCTATCGAGGCCGCTTGCAATGATCGGCAGCGGCGCAAACGCCCGACTGAGCAGCCAAAACACCAGCCCATTGAGAACCGTCAGCGCGAAAACGCCGACTAACACGAGCTTAGTAATATCGTCCCAGCCATCGAGAATCGCCCGTGTGGCGTTCGCGCGAATGACAAGCCGTGAACCCTCGCTTGAAACGAAGTCGCGCACTGCCGTCGCCGGCTGCAGTATGTCGAGAAACCACTGCGGCGCCGAGCGTCCGGACTTGTACGTCGACGCCGGCGATTGGTAAAGCTGCTCCCCGCGTGCGTTATAGAGCGAAATTTCGTTGGCGCGCACTCGCCCCAGCGATTCAAGAAAAATCCGCAGCGATTGCACGTCTCGATATGCCCCGCTCTCGACCATTTTTCCGAGTAGCTGAGCGGCGACCGCGTTGGCCGCGATAATTTCTTCGCGCACAGCGCGCCGCGTGCTGTCCAATTCGATGGAAAGGACCAGCGCTAAAAACGCCGCGCTCAAGCAACCGACTATCAAGTGAATGTGCGTACGAAGTTTCATGAGCACCAGGATGAATGAGATGTGCGGAAATCCAATCTTCGCATCGCCCGTAAACTCTCGCAAAAGCAATGCATAGTTTTCATGAAAATCATGACAACAATGCGGAATGAGATTAAGGAGATCCGAACCTTAAGTGCGGAATGAGATGAGGAAGGTTGCTGCCAAGCCGTTCTTGTATCACGAATCCGTGCGCAACATTCCCCTTAGTCTCGCCCAATCAAACGCGCTGCCTGGATCAGTCTTACGTCCTGGCGCGATATCGCTGTGTCCCACGATACGCTCTTTCGACAACGAGGGATAAGCAACGCATAACGCACCGATGACTTCTCCAAGCACGCGGTATTGAATCGGTTCATAGGCGATCTCATCCGCGCCCTCGAGTTCGATGCCGACCGAGAAATCATTGCAGCGCTCGCGCCCTTGGTAATTCGATTTGCCGGCATGCCACGCGCGCCGATTGAGCGACACGAATTGCACCAATTCGCCATCGCGTCGAATGAAAAGGTGCGTCGATACGGTCGATCCTTCGATCGACTTGAAATAAGGATGCCGGTCCCACGGCAGCTGGTTCATGAAGAGTGCTTCGATCCACGGTCCGCCGAATTCGTTAGGCGGCAAACAGATGCCGTGGATGACGATCAATTCAGGCACGACCCCCTCCGGACGGTCGTCGAAATTCGGCGAAGCGACTTGCCGAGCGGAGGCAATGAGACCGGTGGCGGTGTCGATGTGAATCGGAACGTGCATGCATCAAATGATGCACTCCTCGCCGCGAAAAGACGAGACGCGGGACGCGCTACACGTCAAAATGACAAAAATTTCTCGTGCCCGAAGTCCCGTCTCGATTCCGTTCATGCGCATCACTCGTATCTACACGCCGACCGAACTCGCGAAAGACAAGAAGGTCGCGCTAACGCCAGCCGGCGTTAGCCACGTTGCCAAAGTGCTGCGCGCACGCATCGGCGACACCGTCGCCGTATTCGATGGCGCAGGCAACGAATATCGAGCGACCATCGATGCCATCACTGCAAAAAACGTGGTCGTGACGCTTACCGAAGCCGTCGCGACCGCGTCGGAATCGCCGCTGAAAATCACGCTGGTTCAAGGCATCTCCCGGGGCGAACGCATGGATTGGGTCGTTCAGAAAACAACCGAACTCGGCATTGCGGCCATTGTTCCCGTGATTACCGGCCGCAGCGTCGTTAAACTCGATCGCGATCAAGCCGCTAAAAGACACGAGCACTGGCGGAACATCGCCATCGGCGCCTGCGAACAATGCGGCCGCGCGCAACTTCCTGAACTCCACCCGCCTATTTCACTCGGTGGTTTCCTAGAGAAGAACCACCGCGCTTCGGTCAAGTGGGTACTCGATCCGGCAGCGACTCAATCGCTGATCGGGCTGTGCGAATCAAGAAACACGGACACGTCCGACCTGCAGCTTTTGATCGGCCCCGAAGGCGGCCTCGGCGATGACGAACTCGCGGCAGCGAAGCGAGCGGGATTCGTTCCGGTGTGTTTGGGGCCACGAATTCTTCGAACAGAGACTGCTGCGGTGGCGGCGATTGCGCTCGTGCAGGGGATGTGGGGGGATCTGGGAAAGTAGCTACTAGCCTCTAGCCAGAAAGATGCATCAGAAGATGCACGAAGTATTCTAAATTCTTGCTAGAGGCTAGAAGCTTCTTAATCACGCCGCCCTACTCTCCTCACTAATCAACTGCTCCACGCGCTCCAAGTCCGGAACGACCGGCGATTCGTTGAGCATGCGGACGCGGCAGATGATGGGACTGCGTTCGCTGAAGGAGTGATTGGGATCGGCTTTGACCACGTCGGGATTCGCGCGCACGAGTTGCGGAAAACCTTGAGTGACGACGCCGAAATAGCCGCCGGTAAGTTCGTTGCCGATCGCCACGAACACGGCGATGCGAGTACGACCGCCGGGTGCCGGCATGGCTTGTCCGCACATTGCCTCGAACGAAATGACGGGGACCGGCCGGCCGTTCCATTGAATGGTGCCCAAGTGCCAAGCCGGAACGCCCTCCATGCGCTCAGGTTGCTGCCATACGATCACTTCGGCCACCGTCACGCGCGGCACGATGAGCCGTTCTTCGGCAAGCGGCACCAGAAGGCCGTAGAGTTCGTCGGAGTAAGTTTCCTGCATGTGGACGGACTCCTAGCGACGTGCCTTCGCTTGTTTGTGCCGATGCGCCACGACTAGGGGCTCAATTGCATCGAGCAATTGATTTTCCTGGTAAGGCTTGCCGAGATAGTCGTTGACGCCGAGTTCGATCGCACGCGCGCGATGCTTCTCTCCGACGCGCGACGTGATCATGATGATCGGCACTTCGGTGAGGCGCGTATCGTTGCGCATCTGTCCGGCGAGTTCGTAACCGTCCATGCGCGGCATTTCGATGTCGAGCAATACGATATCGGGTAGATGTTCTTGCATGATCTCGAGCGCGTCGACGCCGTCTTTCGCAGTCAGCACCCGCATGCCGTTGCGTTCGAGCAAACGCTGCGTCACGCGGCGCACGGTAATCGAATCGTCGACCACCAGCGCCAGCGTGCGACGGTCCTCGATCGGTGCGGTCGCGCTGGCGCCTTCGTCGTCGCGCCATTCGGAGCGCACGAGGGCGCCCATGTCGAGAATGACGACGATGCGGCCGTCTCCCAGGATCGTTGCGCCCGCGATGCCGCGAATGCCGGCGATTTGCGGACCTACCGACTTCACGACGATTTCGCGGTTGCCGACCAACTCGTCGACGACGAGGCCGGTCGAATGCTCGCCTGCGCGGATGAGCATCACAGGAATCGCCGCGTCGGCGTCGGGCAGCGTCGTCGGCGGCGCGCCGATGAACGCGCCCAAGTGCTGGAAACGATAGATCTGGCTGCCGTAGCTATAGGTCGGATGCTCTTCACGCAAGTGCTTGATCACGTCGGCGCGATCGACGCGCGCCACGCCTTCGACCGTGGCGAGCGGCAACGCATACTGTTCCTCGCCGATGCGAACGATGAGCGCCTGGCTAATCGCCAAGGTAAACGGCAAGCGGATGGTGAAGCGCACACCGTGACCCGGGGTCGACGCCGTGAACAATGCGCCGCCGAGTTTCTTGATTTCGGCGACCACCACGTCCATGCCCACGCCGCGACCGGCGTGCTGAGTCACCGCGCTAGCCGTGGAAAACCCAGGCTCCAGGACGAGTTGCAGGGCCTCTTCGTCGGTGAGATTGCGGCCGGGCTTTAAGAGGCCGCGTTGTGCCGCGCGTTCGCGGACGGCTTTGACGTCGATACCGCGACCGTCGTCTTCAACGACGATCACCATTTCGGAGCCTTCGCGATGCAAGCCGATTTTGATCGTGCCGGTTTCCTGCTTGCCGGCGGCGCGGCGCTCCGCCGGCATTTCGATGCCGTGCACGACGGAATTACGCAGCATGTGCTCGAACGGCGGCAGCATGCGCTCAAGGACTTGCCGATCTAATTCGCCCGACGCGCCGCTGACGACAAGATCGGCGCGTTTGCCGGTTTCGCTCGCCACTTGCCGCACGATGCGGCTCAGGCGTTGCACGTGCCGCTGGAACGGCACCATGCGCGTCTTCATCAGTCCGTTCTGCACTTCGGTGACGACACGCGACTGCTGCAACAGAAGATTTTGCGCTTCGCGCGCCATCGCTTCGAGCAAGCCCTCGATGCTCGCGACGTCACTGACCGATTCGGCCAACGCCCGCGACAACTGCTGAATGCTGGAATAGCGATCAAGTTCGAGCGGATCGAAGTCGGCGCGGCCGGATTTTTCGTCTTGATGACGATGCAAAATTTGCGCTTCGGTCTCGAGTTCGAGCTTGCGCAGCTGGTCTTTCAACCGCGTTACGGTGCGCGAGAGTTCCGCCAAGTTGAATTCGATGGAATTGACCTGCTGCTCCAGGCGCGAACGGAAAATGCTGACTTCGCCCGCGTTGTTGAGCAAGGTATCGAGCAGTTCCGCGTCGACACGCGTCGTTTCCTGACGCTCCTGCTGCGGCTGGTCGCGGCCGGGAGGCAAGGCCGATACAAAGGGCTGGGCCGGTTCCGCAAGCGCTTCCGCTCCGCTTTCCACCGTATCGGCGAGCTTGCTCAAATCCGCTTCGAATTCAATGACGGGTTCAGAAGCAGGCGGAGGGATCGGAGTCCGCGGCGTCGCCGGCAATTCTTTCGCGCGAAAATCGACGGCAATGTCGGCATCGGCTTCATCGTGCGCAGCAACGACGTCGGGAATTGAAACCAACTGCACGATCGGCCGTGCGGGAGTTGCAGACGCCCGGGTGGGCGGTATCGGGGGCGGTGACGGCGGCAACGCAGGCGCCGACACGATGGGTTGAGGGCGAGGCGGTGGAGCAACGGGTTTCGCCGCCACCGTCGGAGGAGGTGCAGGCGGAGCCTCGGCCGCGGGGGCGTGTCCGCCTAGTGAACGAATGCGGGCAATCAGTTCGCGAGCGGCCGGCACTTTTTGTCCCTTACTCACTGCATCGCGCATGTGATGCAATTCGTCGAGGCTGGCTTGTAGAACTTCAAGCGCACCCTGTTCGGCCTGTGTCGCCCCGGTCTCGACATCTTGAATAAACGTTTCGAGTTCGTGACTGAGATCGCCCATGGTGCGAATGCCGGCCATGCGCGCGCCGCCTTTGATCGTATGCAAGGCGCGCTTCAATTCGAAAAGCAGCGTTTGATTGCGACGGTCCCGAATCCAAGCAGCCAACGCCGCATCCGCCACGTCGAGCAGTTCGGTTGCTTCTTCGGTAAAGATCGCAGCGACATCCGCGTCCCACTCTTCTTCGGTCGAGTCGGCAATCTCCACGGGCGGAACGACGAACGAATTGGTCAACTCGGTAGAGTCCGACACCGCTTCGGATGTCGCTTCCGGCGGTGGCGCGGCACGCAACGGCGGCGCACTCTGCAACACAACCTTCTGCGGCGCGGCAGCGGGCGCTACCTGGGGCGGAATCATGATCGAAATCGTGTCGGGTTCGCGAAGCGACGGCATGCCCGCTGCGTCCAATGAAATTTCAATTCGCGTCTCGGCATGCTCGTCGTCAGGATTTGCAATGGGCGGTTCATCAAATCGATGCGGCATAGCCGATGGGGCCAGCGCGATGGGTTCCCGCGACTGCAACGGCGCGGGCACGGGAGGTTCGTATTGCGCCGCCCACGGCGCCGTTTCGACAATGCTGGCGGGCGGACCTGAAGGCGAAAGCCGCTGCGTCATGCTCCCAACGACCGCCTCTTCGTTCAAAGCAGAAAGCGGATCGGCGGAGTACGCAGGTTGACTGTGCGTTCCCGTGTTGATTCTTTGCGTGTCACTCAACTGCAGCGCTTTCGCTAGCTGAGTCGGCGATTGGATGCCGAGCGCATCGTCTTCGCCCATCGCATCGAAGGAAAGCTCCACGATCTCGTGGTCGTCGACGGCTTCATCCGTCGGCACGACGGGCGGCGGGCTGGCCGGTACGATAGGACGACGCACGGTATCTTCATCGCTGGTGAGCAGGTCGCGAAAATCCGGTGCCTTATTAAACGCCGTCGCGTCGATGGCCGCCGTCATCGCGGTCAATTCGTCGTCGAGCGTATGCTCCAGCTTTGCGATGCGTTCGATGATGCTGGAATGCGTTACGAAGTAGCCGGTCGATTCGTTGATGTGTTCGACCACCATTTCGATGGCGCGCACCGCGTCCTTCAACACTTGCAAGCCGGCCGCGGGCAAGCCGAACGCGTTGTCGTACAGCTTGCGCACGTAGTGATTCAACGGTTCCGCAATCTTAATGCCCTGCCGCGCTCCGGCGGTTTTTGCCGTACCGCTCAACGTATGGCAGGCGCGATGCAGCGTTTCGGTGACGGGATACGGCGGCGCGAGCAATGCGCACGATGCCAGGTATTCGCGAATGGACGCCAAATGGCCGGCGGTTTCCTTACTGAAGATCTCGTGCAAAACCGGATCCATTTCGGGCGCACCGGCGTCGGTCGCCGGCGAAGGTCGCGGCGACGGCGGAGTGATGCGCGGCTTCGGCAGTGGCGCCGAGTCGGGCAATGCATTGAGAGTCTCGACTTTCGCCGTGTCGGTTTTCGCAATCTCGGTTTGCTTCGGCGTGGGAACCGCCGGCACGCGCGCAGTATCGCTCGACACGGCACGCGCAGGAGCGTCGCGCAGCATGGCGATGGCATTGGCCTCCGAGATCAGCGCGGCCACGTCGATTTGCGTGGGGCGGCCGCTTTCGAGCTGTTCGACGAGCTCCGGAACCGCCGCCACGGCGCGGCGCATCACCATCATCATGTCCGGCGAGCGGTCCAGCGTTTTGTTGATCACGCGATTGAGCATGTTCTCGATGGACCATGCGAATTCGCCGATCAGCTTTGCGCCGACCATGCGTCCGCTGCCCTTGAGCGTATGGAAAGAACGGCGAATGTTGGTGAGTGCTTCGAGATCCTGGGGATTGTCGTCCCACAACGGAAACAGGCGCTCAAGCTTCGTGATTTCGTCGCGCGCTTCTTCGATGAACAGTTCCAAGAATTCCGGATCGGACTTATCCGGCGGCGGTTCGAGGACCGGAGGCATCGGCTTGCGCGCACCGATCTCGCCGGATTCGCGCGCGGCATTTTGCGCAGAAACCTGAGCGGCCGTGAGCGCGGCTATCTGAACGGATTTCTGCGAGGGAATGACTTGCGTCGCCTGTTGCGTCGAGGTGAGTAAGGTCGTGCGCTGATGCGTCATCGAGTGCGTCGCGGCGCCGATGTCGATCATCGTCGCGGCGTGATCGTCCAATTCGCGCAACGCCCGCATGCCACCGGTCGAACCGGTGGACATTTCCGACAACGCCTGGAGACAGGCTTCGGCGTTGTCCAGCATGTACCAAGGATCCGCACGACCCGCTTGCAGCGTCTCCATGTAGTACTCGATGGCGACGATGGCATCCGCTAGCCGCTCCATGGCTTCTTGCGAGGTGTGCGATCCATCGGTGCGGATGTGGCTGGTCAATGCCTTCGCGACGGCCTGCGTAATCTCGACCGCTCGCGTCTTGCCTAACATGACGAGACCGGAAACGATGCCGTTCAATAGCGTCGGCACCTGATCAAGCACCTGCGGCTCGCGCGGCCGCTCAACCGACAATGCGATGGCTTCCTTAACGCGCGCCATGTTCACGATGCACTCGCGCAACACCGCTTCGGACACTTGGCGGAAATCGATATCGCCGCTGGTCGGAGCCGCCGTCTCCGCGCCGGGCAGAATCAATCCGACCAATTCCGAATCGAGGCCGTCTTCGATCTGGATCAGAGTGCTCGCCATGCGCATCAACAGCGTTTCGTCGATACGTGCTTGCTTCTGCACGGCGGTTTGCAATTCGCCGACCTCAGTCTGCACTTTGTCGCGCAGCTCGCCGAGCCCGAGCACGCCGAGTGTATCGCCGATCTTGCGCAACAGCTCCAACTGCGGCGCCAACTCGACGGCCTGCGTGCCCCCTTGACGCACGAAAATATCGAATGCGTCTTTAACGCGGGCAAGATCCTCTTTGATCGCCGCCGCGACGGTCTTCATCAACTTGACCGACGGCGCGGCCAGACTTTCGCGCGCCGCTTCGACATGGCTGTCGACTGGCAGCAATTCGCCCAAGCGGAACGAGGCGCGTACGGCGGAAACGCGAGCGCCGCTGCTCGTCGTGCGTGCGAGGTAGTACAGTAAATTATTCAGCAATTCGACCGGCGGACGATCGCAGTAGCGTTCCTCGCCTTGTTCGTAGAGCCGGCGCAACTCGCGATCGGCTTGCCCCAATAGGCGCTTGATCGATGCGCCGCCTTCGAGTCCATTGTCGCGGAGCGCTTCGACGACGGCGCCGACCACCCACCACAACTGGAAAACGCATTGCGTGGTCGCCACTTGTTCAAGGTTTTCCGCTACGTGCGCCAGTGCGTCGAGATTCTGTTCGACACGCTCGCCCTTGATCCAACCTAGCAATCCCAATTGGAAACGAGTGCGCAATTTGCGAGCCCACTGCGCCACGGGCATCGCCACTTCGCCGGGCGGCGGAGGTTGCGGATTCGGCTGCTTCTCCGACGTCAAATTGAGCAGCAGCAACGTGCCTTCGGACAACAGCGCATGACCGCGCACGGCACGCAGGTCGTTCAACAGCGGCAAGAGCACCAGCGCCATGTCGCGCCCGCCGTTCAGCACTCGTTCCAGATAGGTCGGTAACTGAACCATCGCGCGCATCAGCGCGTCGAGTCCTTCCGCAAGATGACGCTTCTCCGCGAGGTTGGTCACCAGGTACTTCGCGAGCTGTTCCATCTCCTCGGCCAACAAGGCCGCTCCGTACACCTCGGCAACGCGCAGAGCACCATTGATCGAATGCAGCCGATCACGGCACGCTTCCAGAAAACGACCGTCTTCTTGCTGCTCGCCGAAATTCTCCAGCGCGATGCGCGCGTCGTTCAGCTCGTTGTTGAGCTCGCGCGCAACGATGTGCAGCGTTTGCGTCGAAACCTCGCTCATGCGCGTGTAGCCCTAAGGGTTATAGTCCGCGAAATCATGTCATCGACTCGATCGTTTGCGCTCTGGCGTCCGCTGCGCCTCAAGCGCTTAAGCGGCCGACCTTGCGGGGTCCGCCGACCGGCGCATTGGTTTGCGATCCCACAGGCGCAGAGGCCGGTGCCGGTTTCTCCGGCGACGATGCCGTCGCTTGCTGAGTCATTTGCGCCAAAGCCGCGGCATGATCGACTCCGGGCAAACGGAACCCCGACACCGATTGACGCAGCTGGGCGGAAAGTTGCGCCAGCTTGCCGATCGACGTGGTGGTCGCCGCCGAACTTTCGGCGGTCTGTGCGCTGATCTCGCGCAAGACTTGCATGTTGCGCGCGATGTCCTGAGCGCTGCTCGACTGATGCCGGGAACTCGCCGAAATGTTCTGCACCAAGCTCGCGATCTGATTCGACACTTGCTCGATCTCATCGAGTGCAGCGCCCGCGTTCTCGGCAAGCAATGCTCCGCCGACCACGTCGGTGGTGCTGCGCTCCATCGAAACGACGGCTTCGTTCGTGTCCGCTTGAATGGTGCGCACGTGCACTTCGATTTGCTTAGTGGCGTGCGCGGCGCGTTCCGCCAATCGCTGCACTTCGTCGGCGACCACCGCGAACCCGCGCCCGGCTTCGCCGGCCATGGAAGCTTGAATCGACGCGTTCAATGCCAAGATGTTCGTTTGTTCGGCGATGTCGTTGATCAACTCGACGATGTTGCCGATCTCCTGCGAGCTTTCGCCGAGACGCTTGATGCGCTTCGAGGTTTCTTGGATCGTTTCGCGAATCGCATTCATGCCGTCGATCGTGCGGCGCACCGCATCGCCGCCCTTGTGAGCGATATCAACGGCGTGACGCGCGACGTCCGACGAGCGTTCCGCGTTGCCCGACACTTCTTCAACCGACGACGCCATCGCAGCGGCCGATTCGGACGCCGACGCCACTTGCTTGGATTGCGCTACCGACGCCTTGGCCAAGTGAGCGCCGGCGGCCAGCGTTTGCTTGGCCGCGCCATCCAATGTAATCGCCGTGCTGTTGATCGTGGCGACCAACTCGCGCAGCGCTTCGATGGCATAGTTGATGGAGTCGGCGATGGCGCCGGTGATGTCCTCAGTGACGGTCGCTTGGGCTGTCAGGTTGCCATCTGCCAGGCTCGATAATTCATCGAGCAACCGCAGAATGGCCTGCTGATTGCGTTCGTTTTGTTCGGCGTGTTTACGGGCTTCGCGAGCGGCAACGTGCGCCGAAGCGCTGGCCGCCAGCAGTCCGAATAAGGCGAGAGCTGCCACGCCCAGAATGGCGAGCGGAATCAACGGCAGCGGACCCGCAACGGACTCGGCGTCGTTGCTTTGTAACGCTGCAACCAGCGCCTTTTGTGCCGCGGTAACGTCGGCTCGAGCCTTTTGCACCGCGCTGACTTTCTTCGCCGCGGCAATCGTTTCACGCGCCTGCGCAGCAAGCGTGTTGTAGAGCGCCAAGAAAGCCGCAAGTTTCTTTTCACCGTCGGCACCGGTCACACGCGGCAAGCCGATTCCGGCGTCTTCGCCTTTAAGTTCTCCGGCGACTTGACCCAGGTAATCCAAGCTGTCTTTGGCTCGCTGCGCGGTGCGTTCGACGTCACCGATGCCGTCGGCAAGCGCTTGCAGATCGCGCTTCAGGCGTTCGCCTGTTTGCTCGAACTGCGCCAAATGCCGGCCCAAGCTCTCGACCTTGGCCGCGCCGAATCCGCTCACGATGTTGCCGAGGCCTTGCAGCAATTGCGGCACCGCCGTGGCTGCGTTGCTGGCGGCGGTGTGCGCCGCCACCGTCGCTTCGCGGCCTTCGAGTACGATTTTCGAAGCATCCAATAATTTTTCCGCCGCCGGATACTTCGATGCAAACGCCGCATCAGCCGCCAGCAGAGCAGAAAACGCCTTGCGGTTGCCGGCCAACGCATCGTACGCCGCGCCGTCACCGGCAGCAGCAGCGCTCGCATTGATCGCAATATCTTGGGCAACCGTCGCCGCTTCGCCTCGGCCGGAGCCGCCCGATGGCGCTTGAGGGAGGAAAAAAAGCGCAACGGCCGCAATTGCGACCGCGGCGATCGCCGTCCAAATCAGCGGCGAAAGCAGGCGAATGCCGGTCATCTTTTCGGTGGACCCACTCATCTTAGAATCTCGTTACTCGACTAGC
>CAZQYC010000011.1:0-61835 GCA_964597495.1 uncultured Steroidobacteraceae bacterium
TCGATAAGGGCGGCCAGGAGTGGTATCAAATTACCTTGGGCGGATCGACCGGCGGCCACGATGCGTCGCTCGGCGACGTGATCGGCCCTTCTGTGGCGAAGGCCGACGTTGCCGAAACCGTCGAACGCATCATCAAGGTTTACGTTGAACAGCGCCAAGAGGACGAGCGTTTGCTCGATACCTATCGCCGCGTCGGTCTGGCTCCTTTCAAGGCACGGGTGTATGCGCCAACTCATCAAGCAGCGTGAGATCGTCGTCGATACTTGGAAGTACGCGGACGAAGAGACGGCCGCAGACTCCGTCATCGTTCCGCTTGCGCGCTTTCAACAAGAACGCGATCAGTGGTTGGCGTCGAAGTCGAAATTAGGCGTGCGCCTGGCGCCGGCCGATTCGATCGATTCGATCGCGGCCGATCTTTCGCGCCTCTCGCTGGTCGCGCTCGAATTCGGCGGCATCGGCGAAGGCCGCGGATACACGCATGCGCAGTTGCTTCGGCAGCGGCATAAATTCAAAGGCGAGATTCGGGCGTGCGGCAAGATTCAGCGCGATCAAGTGTTCTATATGGCCCGCTGCGGATTCGATACGTTCGAATTTCCGCAAGGCACGGACCTGAATGTGGCGCTGACGGCATTCAAAGACTTCACCGCCGCATACCAACCTGCTTCCGATCCGGAGTTGAGCTTGCGGAAACGCGCTGGGTGACAGATAGGTTACTGATGGCGATGAATTAGGACGATGAATGAAGCCGGCGCGAGCCGGCTTTTTCATTTTTAAGAGAAGGGTGTATTGGCATGTAACCGTTTCATGCCGAGGCGGAACTTATGGATCGACTCCATTGACCATTTGCCTTCAGGATACAACCCATGACAACCGTCCTTAGTTACCGGCAGTGCCGATCCCTGGTCAGCATTTTCCTTCTCGCGTGCGTAATCGTTCTTCAATCACCTGTGAGTGCGGCATCGCCGACCGTCGTATCGTACGACGGCGCCGGCTTGAATCGGAACGCCAGCCTGCTCACCGATGCGCTGGGAAACTTCTATCTGACCGGCAGTATCAACGGCGGATTCGGCGTATTGAAATACGATGCACAAGGCGTGTTTCTGTGGTCTTATCGCTATGCGTCCGCCACGGGGGCGAGCACGTCGATCGCCGTGGATGGTGTTGGCGATGTGTTTGTTGCCGGGTATGCAATTAATTCGGCGGGTGCGGCAGAGTGGTTGACCGTTAAGCTTGCTCCGGGTGGAACCCAACTCTGGTCGCACACAATCGATGCCGGCACCGGCGGTAGCGGTCAGGCGCAAAAAATCGTGAGCGACGGCAGAGGCGGACTCTATGTCGGCGGCAGCATTCGCGGCGCAAGCACGGCGCCGTTGACCGTCGTGAAATACTCGGGCGATGGGGCATTGCTATGGCAGCGCGCGTTGGCAACCGGGGTCAACGATGGATTCGCAGGATTGACGTGTGATTCGGCAGGCAACGCGATTGCCATCGGCACAGTCGTGAACATGACGAATGCTACGACCGACATGGTTACCGTCAAGCTTGACCCGCAAGGCGCGATACGCTGGCGAGTGGCGGCCGGCCAAGCTACGCGCGTTCAATTCCCTCGCGATATCGTCGTTGACGCATCGGATAACATCTGGATAACGGGCGTGGCGGCGAGCACTGAAAGCGACGCCTTGGTACCGCCATTTACCGTGCAGTATGACCCGAGTGGAACTCTGTTGCGCTCTTTCGCGGACGGCGGCACCGCAATCGCTTTAGGTAGTCAAGGCGATGTATTGATTGCCGATACGCGCGAAGCCGCAACGCTTATGGATCGTCGTCCTTCGGCCGCGAAGTTCGATAGCCAGGGTCGCAAGCTCTGGGAAACGGTGCTCACCGTCACTGAAAGCGGTAACTCGGCGCGTGGATCGCGCATTGCCGTGGACAACGCGGGTAATATTTACGTCGGTAGCAGCATCTACACGAACGCAGCGAATCTTTCCGACTATCTGGTATCGAAACTCGACGGCGACGGCGTGCTTCAATGGCAACACCGTTTCAACGGCAGAGCGGGCATGACGGATGCCGTCGTGGATGCGCAATTGGATCACTTTGGCAACGCATTCGTCAGCGGCAATTCCTACATAAGTTGCCCGGACGCCTTGAGTGGGTCCTGCGAAAGCATCAATACGTTGATTTTTCCTCAAGGCATCACTCCCAATGCCACGTCGTCCTTGCCGCTACCGCCACCGTCGCCGCCTGCAGCACCCGCCAATTTAACGGCGGCGGTTTCGGGAAGCACCGTTACGTTGCAGTGGCGCGACAATGCCGGCAACGAAAGCGGATTCCGGGTCGAACGCTGCGTAGGTAATCGTTGCGCGAACTTTACGTCGGTTGCAGAACTCACCGCCAATACAACCACATTCTCCAACACTGGGCTCGCGTTCAATACGGCCTTCACCTATCGTGTGCGCGCATTCAATGCCGCGGGCAATTCGGCCTATACGAATAACGTCAGCGTTAAAACCCCAAAACGATAGCGACCCTTTCTAAGACGAGGTGATGAGTGAATGCGTGGAGCAACGGTAAGCGGACTGACGCGCCGTTTTAGGTCCTTGCAATTCGACCGGGCTCGGCAGAAAACTGCCGAGCTTTCTTTTAGCATGATGGTTTCAGCGCGGACTGTCGATAAATGCTCGCGACGGAAACGGATCTTTCTCCATTCGCAAATAGCGGCTCGGTGACGGCGTTCTCCGTGCCGCCAAGCTTGCGAAGCAATCGAATCGCTTCGTCGCGATTCAGCAGGCGGGCACGCACGCTCGCAAAACATCGGCCGGGTCGCAGGAGCGCATCGTCGATATCGGCAAGGTTCGGTAAGTTGGTCGTAAAGATGATCTTTCGCCCTTGAGCGCGTACGACACCGTCTGCAATCGCGAGGAAGCGGTGCAGTTCCTGGTTGCCGTCACTCCGCGACATCAGTAGATGATCGGCATCCTCGATGACGAATGCATCGTGCGAGCCGGTAATGAAATCGACGAAGATTTCGTCGTTCTCCATCGCGCCTTTGTCGGCGGTGTACATGATCTTCGCGGTGTCGCCTTTGCGCTCCGATAAACGAGCAAGAATGGCGCGGACGAGACGAGTCTTTCCGGTGCCCGGAGGCCCTTGCAGCACCAATACCGTTTCCTGTGCGCCCAAGTAGCGCTCGACGAAGTCCTCGACGGAGGAGCCGAGATATGGATAAGACTCGTCATGAATCGGTTCGTCGGCGACTTCATCGAAGGAAGCGCTCGACAGTCCGTGACGATTCATGAAGTGCCAGTCGATCGTAAACATCCGGTTTCGATCCAGGCATTCGCCCACCACTTGCAGAAGTCGCTCGCGCAGAGCGTCGGCGCGGGCGATGCCATCCGTCCAGACATTGAATTCGCACGAACAATAGCCGGATTTTTGCCAGCTCTTGGCTTGGACGAATGCTCCGGGACCGTCAAGCAGTAGTTCCCCTTCACCGAGTCGCATGGCGGCTAGACCGGTATGGAGGGCTAGGTCGTCGAAGACCTCAACGCGCTTTCGCTTGGCCGCGCAGCGTACCGACCGATGAATGGGATATCGAGCGGCGTGTTCTTCCAGCGTCCGGATTGCGCGCGTGGTGAGCACCGTGTCGGCAAGATCGTAGAGATCGTGCTGAAACGACAGGCCGACCGCGAGCGGCGCCGGCGTGCTGGGTCCCGTATTGAGTTTGTGAATGCTCATTGTAATCAACCCTTGATACACACGACCTGTTTCAGTGTGTGCACTATGTCCACAAGATCCGTCTGATTCGCCATGACCTCGTCAATGTCTTTATAGGCTCCGGGAATTTCGTCCACGACGCCTCCGTCCTTGCGGCACTCGACGCCTTGCGTTTGTTCGGCCAAGTCGAAGCGAGTGAATTTCTTTTTGGCCTGGGTTCGGCTCATGCGCCGGCCTGCGCCGTGGGAGCACGAACAGAACGACTCGGTATTGCCCTTCCCGCGAACGACGAACGATTTCGCGCCCATGCTGCCCGGGATGATTCCCAACTGACCTTCACGAGCGCTGATCGCTCCCTTGCGGGTGATGAACACTTTTTCACCGAAGTGCCGCTCGATCGCGACGTAGTTGTGATGGCAGTTGATTGCCTCCCGGTCGATCTTGAAGGCCGGCAAGTGCGGAGTAATCGCGTCGACGATCAGTTGCATCATCATGCTGCGATTCATCAGCGCATAATCCTGCGCCCAGTCGACGGCCTCGACGTAGTCGTCGAATAGCTCCGAACCTTCGCTGAAGTAGGAGAGATCCTTGTCCGGCAGATTGATCTTGTGACGCCGCATGTCTTTGCGCGCCGCTTCGATGAAATAACGGCCCATCACGTTGCCGATTCCTCGCGAACCGGAATGCAGCATGATCCACGCGCGCTGTTCCTCATCCAAGCACAGCTCGATGAAGTGATTTCCGCCGCCCAGTGAGCCGAGCTGGCAAATCCACGTCTGATTGAACTTGCGCTGCATCTTCATGATGCCGCCGTGTTTGCCGACGATGGTATCCAGCCGATCGTTCAACGTACGCGCTTGACGCGCATGCGCGCTGCCTTTCACTTTGCTCGATTCGTGTTGATTGAAGCCCACGGGAACGACGGCCTCGATGGCGCTGCGAATCTTTGCCAGCGATTCGGGCAGATCGCCGGCCGTTAGCGATAAACGCACGGCATTCATTCCGCAACCGATGTCGACACCGACCGCTGCCGGAATAATGGCCTGTTTGGTCGCAATCACGCTGCCCACGGTGGCGCCGATGCCATGATGGACATCGGGCATCGCGGCGACATGGCCGAATACGACGGGTAGGTTCGCCACATTCAGCAGTTGTTGCAGGGCGTCGTGCTCGATGTCGTCGGTGAATACTTTCACCGGCACGCGACCTTTGTTTAATGTAATTCGAATAGGCATAAATCAACTTCTAGTAGTTCGGTTCTTTACTCCCTCTCCCGCAACCGGGAAAGGGAGTAAAGAACATTGCAGAAAAAACAGAACATAAAAAAACAAAACCCCGAACAGGTTTCCCTGTCGGGGCTTTGCTGAGCAAAAGCTCTGCACCTAACCTGGGAAAGCGAACGCTTTCCGCAAGTCTCGCTTGGCGGTTAGCGCGTATTCATCTTCATTTGCAAAGTGTGCGGTGCAAGCATCGTCGGCTCCAGAAATAGATTCTCGCCGCTGAGTGGGCGGCGGCGAGGGGCGCGCATCTTACTCGCGACGAATTCGTTGTCAAACTATTTTTTCTTTTTCTTTATTTTTGTTCTAGTAGTCCCACTCGCCTGGGTCATTCAAGGACAGCACCGCCACCGTTCGGATGAATCACGTCGCCGCAGTCTCTATTTAACTCATCGAATGCTATGTGCCGTTCGCTGGTGTATCGCTGCGTTACTGTCGTGATTGGCTAGCTTGCCGGCGCGGCGACGAGTTCGATACGGAGCTTAAGGCTCACGGGACGAACGTACGATCAATGCGCTGTGTGGATTGCTGCGTGGTAGCGCAGGATTCACGTAAAACGTGAGCATCGACGCGGGTGCAAGTTTCGCTGTTTCCGATTTCTATTGGCGGTGCTGTCCTCAAAAGACCCTACAGTGTGTAGGACGAGTCCTACTTTAGTCTTTACTTAAGTAGATTGTTTTCGTTTTGAGAGTGAGCGATAGGACTAAGCACAATCACCCACGCTGCATAAGTAGATTGCACGCAAGGCGTAGGGATCGCGAAGCGGTTTCCGATAGGTAGTTAGGGCAATTAAAGCGAATAGCCTGCGCGAGTGAGCGGCAGCGTTCGCACCCGCTCGCCGGTAGCCGCATAGATCGCGTTGATGACCGCCGGAATCAAGGGCGGCAATGCCGGTTCACCGATTCCGGTGGGCGAAAAATCGCTTTGTATGAAATGCGTTTCCACTTTCGGGGCGTGGCTAATGCGCAGCAACGGATACTGATGGAAATTGTTTTGCGTTACGCGTCCGCTCTCGAAGCCGATTTCGAGACCCATCATCGTGCTGAAGCCGTCGATGACCGAACCTTCCGCCTGATTTTCCGCGCCGCTTAAATTCACGATCGGGCCGATGTCGGCCGCTACAACGACCTTGTGTAGCGTGATTTTCTTGTTGTTGTCGACGCTGACTTCCGCCACTTCCGCTAAGTGACCGGCGTGGCTGTAGTAGAACGCCAGGCCGAGACCGCGACCCTGAGGCATTTTCTTGCCCCAGCCGCCTTTTTCCGCGGCCAGCTTAATGACTGCGGCAGCACGTCCCGTATGCAAACCACCTTCGTTTGCCGCCAATTGACGGGGTTCGCCTAGGAGTTCGAGCAACACTTCTAAATGATCGCGACCCGCGGCCACTGACAATTCATGAATGAAGCTTTGAGTGACGAATCCGAAAGAGTTCGAACCCGGGGCTCGCCATGGACCTGTCGGCGTCGCGAGCGGCAACTTCGTTTGCGTCAGGCGGAAGTTCGGCACAAAGGGTCCCGGCATTTCGGTGCCTTGCATTGCACCGCCGCTGACGGGACGTCCGCCGGTAGCGAAGGTGATGAAATGATTCTGCCAGGCCGAGATTTTCCCGTCGGCATCGATCGCGCCTTTGAGCGAGTGAAAGCCGCCGGGACGGTAGAAGTCGTGCGTCATGTCGTCTTCACGCGTCCACATAAGCTTCACCGGTCCCTCGACGCGCTTGGCGATCATGGCCGCTTCGCACATGTAGTCGTTCATCAAGCGGCGGCCGAAACCGCCGCCGACGCGGGTTTGATGGATCGTCACTTTTTCCGGAGGGACGCCCGCTGCGGTGGCGACCAATCGAACCGCCGCGGTCGGTGTTTGCGTCGGTGACCAGAACTCGATGGCACCGCCCTGGAACCACGCCGTGCAGTTCATCGGTTCAAGCGGCGCGTGCGATACGAAGGGATAGCTGTAGAAGCCCTCGACCACTTTCTTTGCCGAGTTGAAGGCATCGTCGACATTGCCGATCTCTTTGATCTTATCGGCTCCTGGCTGCTTAGCTAATTCCTTCGCTTGCGCAGTGAGCTTCGAAAGGCTGTCCTTCGCCGCCGCGGATTCGTCCCACTCGATCTGCAAATGTTTCTTGGCGTTGAAGGCAGCCCACGTCGAAGTGGCGACGATGGCCACGCCCGGATAGCCAGTGGTTGCTTCGCTCGTACCCTCCACGATGAAGCAATCTTTCACGCCCGGCAGCGCCTTAACGGTATCGACGTTGGCGCTCTTCACCTTACCCCCGTGAGCCGGACACTTTTCGTAGACGGCGTACACCATGCCAGGCAATTGCTGATCGATGCCGAACAGCGGTTTGCCGGTGACGATGTCTTTGTTGTCGACACCGGAGACGCGCGTTCCGAGTAACTTGTAGTCCTTGCGCGTTTTGAGAACGATGGCGTTCTCGTTGGGAATCGGCAGGCTTGCGGCCAACTCGGCGAGTTCGCCGTAGGTCGCGCGTCGCTTGCTGCCTGCGTGAATCGCCCGATTCTTATCCGTGGTGATTTCCGAAGCGGGAACGTTCCACTTTTGAGCCGCCGCCGCGACCAACATGGCGCGGGCTGTTGCACCCGCCTTGCGGAGTACATCCCAATTATTCGGAATCGAACGCGAGCCGCCGGCAAACTGCTGGCCATAGACGCTGTCGATCGGCGATTGTGCGACTTTCACTAGGGTCCAATCCGCATCGAGTTCTTCCGCAACAATCATCGGCAGCGACGTTTTCACGCCCTGGCCGATTTCCGGGTTCTTTGCAAAGATCGTGACCAGATTGTCATTTGAGACGTGTACATAGGCGTTCGGCGCGAAGGGGGCGCCGGAATGGGCGCGGGCACTATGGTCTTCGCCGGTGTAAAAGGCGAGCGCAAAACCGCCGCTAGCCCATCCCGTTAATTTGAGGAACGAGCGTCGATCGAACGTCGTGCTCCGCTTGGGTAACTCCGCGGCGCGTCCCTCGATATAGTCGATGATCGCTTGCGGATACGAGTCGTCAGCTACAGGGCGTTCGTTAAATTGCGCGCTCATTATTCGACTCCTTGCCGCAAGCCGGCTGCCGCGTGAATGGCTTTGCGAATGCGAGTGTAGGTGGCGCAGCGACAGAGGTTGCCGGCCATCGCCTCGTCGATCTCGGCATCCGTAGGGTTGGGTTTTCTTTTCAAAAGCGCGGTGGCGCTCATGAGCTGGCCGGCTTGGCAGTAGCCGCATTGCGCGACGTCGTGATCGATCCACGCTTTTTGCAGCGCGGTCAATGTGCCGTCGGCTTTGGCAAGCCCTTCCACGGTGGTGATTTTTTTGCCTTGAGCGGCCTGTGCCGACAACTGACAAGAACGCACGGGATTGCCGTCCACATGCACCGTACAAGCGCCGCACTGCGCAACGCCGCAGCCGTACTTCGTGCCCACCAGTTTTAGATGATCGCGCAACACCCACAAAAGCGGCGTGTCGTCAGCGGCGTCTTCGACCACCGTATCTTTACCGTTGACGTTCAAACGCAGCATGTAGAGTACTCCGGTAAAAGCCGAAGCGATTCTTGCACTGCGCCTGGTGGCGGGCAACTTGAAGCTAGCGATATCGCAGCGCGCCGACAATTCTTTGCGCAAGCGCCCCCGGTCGTCGGGCCGGTGGCCGATCTTCTCGTTAACCGCCGGCGCGCTCGATGAAGATACGGGCTTGCCGCCTTGAAACCTCGATCTCCGGGCCGCCGCGCAGTTGAATATGCAGGCGCCCGCCGATGCCCATGTCGACTTCCTGTACGAATTCGAGATTGATGATTTGCTGGCGATTCGCACGGAAGAACAGCTTCGGGTCGAGGCGCTGCTCCAAGTTGACGAGCGATCGGCCGAACAACGGCTTGGCCTGCTTCCAGTGCAGGCGCACGTAATTACCTTCGGAAGAAATCAAATGCACTTCGCGCAAGGGAACGAACCAGCAGCGCGGCCCATCGCGAACGAAGAGCTGCTCCAGCACATTCTGCGTCGCTTGCGTAGTTGCGCGCCGCGCGATGGCGGCCATGCGGCCGAGCGCATCGGCCAGGCGCTCGGGCTCGATCGGCTTCAGCAGATAATCGATGGCGTCGATTTCGAACGCGCGCACCGCGTGCTCGTCGTACGCCGTCGTGAAGATTACGGCCGGTACCTGCTCCAACTGTTCCAGCAGATCGAACCCCGTGCCTCCCGGCATGTGAATATCGAGGAACAATAGATCCGGCGTCGTCGTTTCGATGAGTTTCTTGGCTTCTTCGATGTTCGCCGCTTCGCCGACGATTTCGACGCTGGGATGCGGTTCGAGTAAGCGGCGCAATTCGCGTCGCGCTAGCGGTTCGTCTTCGATGATGGCTGCACGCATGTCTTTAAACGGTTAAGTGCGATGGGTGGATGGGTATTCGGGACAGGGATTGGTTTTCAGCGCGTCTCGTCGTATCCCTCTCATGCCCCGATCTCTCGTTGTTCGATTTGCGGTATGTGAACCGTCGCCTTCGCAGTTTGCGGTTGACTTAAGTCTAGCGCAAGCGTTGCGGTCGGGCCGATCATCAAGCGGAGCCGTTCGTGGGCGTTCGCAAGGCCAACGCGATCCGACGGAATGCTGTTGTTCTTGATCAAGGGCCGATCGTTGCTGACTTCGATCACCAATGTTCCGGTCTCCATACGTGCGACGACCCGCAGGACACCGCCTTGAGGGAGCTGGGAAATGCCGTGTTTTACGGCATTCTCCACCAGCGTTTGCAGCAGCATGATGGGAATTTGCGCTTGCAAGGCGTCAGCTGCGACGTCCTGCACGACGGTCAGCCGTTCCGCTAGGCGGAGTTCCTCGATACCCAAGTAGTCGTCGACAATTTCGAGCTCGTTGGCGAGCGACACTAATTCGTCGCGCGATGAATTGAGTGCGTAACGCAACGTCCGGGCAAGTTGGGTGACCGCCTTTTCGGCGCGTTGCGGGCTTTCGGCGATGAGTGCCCGCACCGTATTCAAGGCGTTGAACAGGAAGTGCGGATTCAATTGCGATTTGAGTAAGTTGAGTTCGGCGGTGCGCAGCGAGGCGCGCAGTCGCGCCTCTTCGGCAACGACTTGTTGGCGCTGAAGAATGAGTTCGAAGCCGAAGTAGCCGGCCGTCCACAGCCAAAGATAGCCGGCCGAAGTGATGAAGGTGATCGCCCACGTGAGCGCCAAGGATTCTCGAAGGGCTTGTGGCAGCAACACAATACCGATGCTGCGCATATACACCAGCAACCCGGCATCCAACACGGTCATCGCGGCGGAAAGAATCGCTCCACCCAACGCCAAACGGAATACCAAGGTGCGCGAAGGAAACTGCATCCATTGTTTCTTGAGGCTATAGGCTCGGAGCCAGTGCGAGGCGGCAAAGCACTCCACGGTCAAGAGCCCGATTAGAATGAGCGCATTGAGCGGTGCGGCCGCGTTTAGCCGCCACAATATCAAGAACTGGATGACGAACAGCACGCCCCAGTAACCGAACTGCCAACGCCAGTAAGGTGTCGAGACATTGACCGGCTCGCGGGCAGAAGCAGCGGGAGTCATTGCGGCAGTCATGGCGGTCATGCCGCCTTAATCCATTTAAGCAGCTCGGCCATGCTCGGCTTTTTCCCCGTGCTTAGAATTCCGATGCGATAGATTCGGCCGGCCGTCCAGATGACCGCAAGCATGCCGACCGCGAGCAGGGCGAGCGATCCTACGATCTGCAGCGGCGGTATTGATTCGGACGCCATGCGCATCGGCATTGCGATCGGAGCGGTGAATGGAATCATGCCGAGCCAAGTCGCGGCGGATCCGAGCGGATCGTTGATGATCTTCACCATGAACATCATCGGCGCGACCAGCGGCAGAATGCCGAGCGACTGAATCGACTGCGCTTCTTGCTCGCTGTTGACCATCGAGCCCATGGCTGTGTACATCGAAGCGTACAGAAAGAAACCAAGGAGAAAGAATAAAAGGAAAGCGAGTAAATCGAGCGGGTGGACGTTCAGCGCATTCACGACTTCAGGCGGAAAAAACCCCTGCGACGCCACGATCACTCCGATGACGAGCATTGCTACCCAGCTCAAAATTTGCAGCATGGCGGCGGAGCCCGCGCCCAAGATCTTGCCGGCCATGAGAAATCCGGGACGCACGGAACTCACCATCACTTCGCTAATGCGGTTGGTTTTCTCTTCGAGAACGCCGCGCATGAGGCCGATGCCCTGCGTGATGATGCTGAAATAGACCAGAAACGCAATTCCATAAGCCACCCAAAAAGACGAGGCGGCGGAGCCTTTGTCGGAGCGGTCTTTGGTGACTTGTCCGCTGTTGAGCTGCACGGGCTTGATAATCTCCGTGAGCTTGTCGGGCGCAAGGCCGGCTTCGCTGAGGCGCTGCGCTTGCACGGCGCGGTTCGCCGCAAACTGCAGATCGCCGTTGACCGCCATGCTGGAGATGCTCCGTGCTCGGTACATGATTTCGTTGCTGCTCAATATGTCGGCCGGCAACACCACGTAGCCGTCGATTTGCTTTTCGAGCACGCGTCGCTTCAATTCCGCTTCATGCTCGGCCAGCGAGCCGCTCACGCGCTCGATTCGATAGCGCGTGCCTTGGGTCTTGCTGTCGCCTGTCCTGCCGCGGTCGCGATTGAGCGTTTCGACGAAGCGATCGGCCACCGCGGTCGGCGCTTCGTTAACTAGCACCAGCGTGCGTTGCGAAACATTGCCGCCCACGAGGGCTGGGATGATGATGAATGAGCCCATGATGATCGGAAACAAGACGGTTCCGATGATGAAGGCCTTCCTCGCCACGCGCGCTTTGAACTCACGCCGAAAAATAATCCACATTTCGTTCATTGTCGTCTCCTATTCTGCATGGCGGCCCGCGAGGGAAGCTTCTCCGGCATAGCGGACGAAGATATCGCGCAGGGAAGGTTGCAAGTGCACGAAACTTGCAATCTGGGCATCGGCTTCTGCCAGCGCTTTGAGCGCATCGCGCGTCGTCGCGGTGCCCGCTAGTTCGAATTCGAGGCGCAGGCCGTTCTGTTTGAAGTCGGTCGCCAGTCCGGGGGCGGCCTGTAGTTTTGCCGCAATCGATTCGGTCTCGGCCACGGATTCGAGTTCAAGGCCAAAGCGCCGGCCTGCGTGCTGGCGGCGCAGTGCTTTCAGCTCGCCATCCAGCACTTTCCTGCCGCCGGCGATGATGCACACCGAGTCGCACATTTGTTCGGCTTGTTCCATGTTGTGCGTGCTGAAGATCACCGTGCGGCCTTGTTGTTTCGCTTCGAGGATCGATGCACGCATGACTTCTTGATTGACCGGATCGAGGCCCGACGTGGGCTCGTCGAGGATCAGCAGTTCCGGCTCATGCAATACCGTCGCAATGAACTGCACCTTCTGCTGCATGCCCTTGGAGAGGGCTTCGACCTTGCTGTTCGCCCAGTTCGTGAGCCCCATTTTTTCGAGCCAGGCCGCCGCCGCCGTCCTGGCGGCGGATTCCCTCATGCCTTTGAGCTGCGCGAAGAACACGATGACGTCGAGCACGTTCATTTTTTTATAGAGACCCCGCTCCTCGGGGAGATAGCCGATGGAACGCAGCACCCCACGATCGCTCGCCGGATCTTTGCCGAGCACCGAGATCGTTCCGGCATCGTGAGCAATGATGTTCATGGTCATGCGGAGAGTCGTCGTTTTCCCCGCGCCATTGGGGCCCAATATGCCGTAGATCGCGCCGCGCGGAATCGTGACCGACAGGTTGTCGACGGCGAGATGGTCGTCATAGCGTTTCGTCACGGAGTCGATCGTGAGTGCGTGATTCATGGCAATCGTCCTGAATGAGAAGTTGTCGCTTAGTAAGTTGTTGCGTAGTCGCCGACGGCGGCGACTACGGGAGTAACTCCACAGTGGCCGTCGCCCCGCCCAACTGCGGACCGGTCGCTATCGTCTTGACGACTTTGCGCGGCGACTTGGCGACCCACGTCGTGTTCTTAGCGCCGTTTGAACCTTCAGCTTCGACTTTGAAGCAATCGAAGGCTCCTGCGGCGACGGTGATTTTTTCGCTGCCGACCACCCGTGCCTGCACCGTGGCCACTTGCAGCGTCTGCACGTTGAAGCTGCGATACGTCACGCTATAACCGTCGGCGATCGGCAGCGTTGCGAAGAGAGCGGCGGTACCCGGTCCGTCGCCGAAGGTTTCGCCGCCGAGATCGGTGGAGATCGGCCGCGATTGTCCGTTCATCGACATTTCACCCTGCGCTTTGTTATCCGCAATGGCGTAGCGAACGCTGACTGGTCCTTGTTTTATATCGCGCGCTATGAGGCGCAGCGATTGCTTGGCGTAAGTGCCGGTGTCGATCGCTTCGCCTGCCGGCATCTTCGCGGTATCGATGACGTCCCACGTCGCCCCGTTGTCCTTGATCGTCGTCGTGCTCGATAGCTCCATCTTTTGTCCGCCAAGCTCGAGTGTCACCTTGTAATTCAGCACGCCTGCTTGCAAGTCGGAAGCGGGTTTGGGTGCAGTGGTCGTCGCCACCATCACCTTGGGTTTCTCGACCGTTTTCGGATCGACAGTGATTGCTTTCAAGCGTTCGGCGACTTCCGGTTTCATGTCGGGCTGGTAGCGAACGCCTTGAATGTGCTTGGCCAGGAATTTTTCGGTAGCCACCATCATCGCCATATTGTTGACCGGTCGTGCGAAGCCGTGTCCTTCGTCCGGAGCGACGAGATACTCCACCGGAAACTGGCGTTCGCGTAGCGCCACGACGATTTGATCCGATTCGGCTTTGTTGACGCGCGGATCGTTTGCACCTTGCACCACCAGGAGGGGTGTCTTGATGTTCGCCGCAGAATTCAACGGCGATTGCTTCTCAAGCTTGGCTTTACCCTCCGCCGTGTCGGGATCGGCCATGCGCGTGTACATTTGTCGACGAATGACTTCCCAATAGGGCGGAATCGAGTTGAGTAGAGTGATCAGGTTCGACGGCGCGACGATGGCCACCGCAGCGCTGTAAACGTCAGGCGTAAACGCGACACCGGCAAGCGTCGCGTAACCGCCGTACGAACCGCCCATGATCGCCACGCGCTTCGGATCGACCGTACCTTGCGCCACCAAGTGCTTCACGCCCCAGGTAATGTCGTCCTGCATCTTCTGTCCCCATTCGCCGTTGCCGGCGTTGAGGAATTTCTTGCCGTAGCCTGTCGAGCCGCGAAAGTTCATTTGCAGAACGGCAAAGCCGCGATTCGCCAAGAACTGAATGTGGCCGCCGTAACCCCACGCATCGCGCGCCCACGGACCGCCATGCGGAACGACGACCAAAGGCAAATTCTTTGCCTTCACGCCTTGCGGGAGAGTGAGGTAGGCCGGTATCTCCAGGCCGTCCGCCGACTTGTAGCGGATGGGGTGCGTTGCTGCGAGCGATGTACGCGGAATGTTTTCCCACAGCCGATATTGAAGCTTGAGTTCCTTCGTCCTGCGATCGAAGAGATACACTTCTCCGGGTTCGGTGTCTGCCGTCGCCGCAATCAATGCTGTCTGTTCGTCCTGCGTCATCGACTGCGTTCGGATTTCCCGATTGCCTAGTTTTTTCTTCAAGAGGTTGTAGTCGGATTCGCGTGCGCGATCGCGCCAGTAGATGCGGCTGCGATCGTCGAGATAGGCGGTTCCAAGCAGCTCGTCGGTGACATCTGAAAATAGAGCGTTGCCGAAATCGACGCGCTTTTCCGGATCCGATTCGACCGGCTCGAGCGATCCGGAGGCGACGTCGATCAGCGACAGACTGACGAGGTCCGCGGCGCCCTTGTTGCTCACGATATAAGCCTGCTTGCCGTTCTTGTGAAAACGCACGACGCCGCACGTTTCGAAGACCGTGCAGTCGTAGATTTTTTTGAAGCCGTCGGCATCGACGCGGAGAATCTCGGTGTCGCCGTTGTCGGCGGTGCGTACGGCGAGACGCAGATCGTCCTTGAGGTCGAATTGCCAGAGCGCGATGCGCTCGGCATTTTTGCGGAGCAGGGTGCGTTCTCCGGTGGAGATGCGCACTCTATATAAGTCGTGCCATGCTTTGTCGCGGTCGTTGAGTCCCACGAGAAGCCCATCTGGGTCGCCTTTCGGCACGGCGTATATCAGTGCACGTGCACCTTGAGCCGACGTGAGATTGCGCGCTTCAGGCACATCCTTGCCGGCCGCCGGCGCTTGATCGGGACGCACCGCGTAGACGTTGTAGTTTTCATCGCCTGCGTTATCTTGGACGAACAGCACATATTTCCCATCGCGGCTCCAGAAGAATTGTGGAATGGGGCGCTTGGCATCTGCCGTCAGCGGTCGCGCCTTGTCGAATGCTTCGCCGGTGCGCTTGACCCATACGTTGCGCGTGCCGTTGAAGGGCTTGAGAAAGGCAATGTATTGCCCGTCGGGGGAAAGCTGCGCACCGGCGATCTCGGGATCGCCGAAAAATAATTCGCGATCGATGAGTGGCGGCAGTGCCGCGTGAGCCGGCACAAGTTGCAATGCCAGAGATAACGCGGAGAGCAGCAAAGTAGACATTCGCATGGTTGTTCCTCCTTAAAGCTTAAGACAGACCCCAGTAATTGAATTGCGCACGATAGCGGTACAGCATCGTTCCGGTTCGAAGCTCGTAGCGCAGCCACGCATAAGCGATCGCCAGCATGGCGACTGCCATTAAGTGAACTACGACGGGTTCGGTTCGAAAGAAACTTAACAGCGCGCCGCCTTGATGCACGCTGAGAAGCAAAAATCCGAGATATAGCCCGAAGGAATGCTGGCCGCCGCGGGCGCCGTGCGCGGCTTTGACCAGTATCGGAGCGAGCAACGAAATCGTGCCGACGATCGGCAGCACCCAAGAGAAGGTAGGCAGGGTGCGCCCAATGCCGAACAGCGACCGCGCTCCGATGTAAGCAGTCACTGCGGCAGACGAGGGTACGATGAACCCGGCCAAAATCAGCACCGTGCAGCGATCGAGCGACAAGGGGAGGGAGCGAAGCACTTTGATTGGATAGGCGGTACCGAGAAACACCATCATTATGGCGACGGTCAGCGAAACCTCGGCTCTTGCGGGGGCGAGCCATCCGAACAGCGTGCCTATCAACAGTCCAATCGTTGCGGTGAGCCCGAGATTGGACGGTGTGAAGCAGACCCGATTCGTCGCATGATTTTGTGCTGATTGCGCCGGCGTGCGATTTATCCATCGACGGTAATTCGTGGGTGAAAGAAAGAAAAGAATCATCACGAACCAGCCCAGGCCGAAAGAAGCGAAGACCACGACGGTCCAGAACGTCGATATCGTAGAGAGCGCGCCGCAAATCATCAGAAATGCCGGATAGATGAGTATCGGCAGGAGCAACGCACGGTCCTGGTTTGCGGGCGCAATTCCGACGACGCTCCAGCGATGCGTGATCATCAGCAGACCGATCAATCCCGGCGTGCCGAACAACAGCATGGCGACGCGCATGGAATCCGGCGCGGGATCGAGAATCACAGTGCCGATGGCCCATGCCGCTACATTGGCCGTGGTCGCCAATCCAGCAATCAACCCGCCTGTGAACAGCCATTGCAGCCGATCGATGTCTGCACGGGCGATGGGGAGCGTGATTAGCAGCCGCCGGCTCGGCGTGCGCAAAGGAAAGATTGCGAGCAGCATCAGGAGCAGGAACGCAAGGGATCCGTACTTGCTGGCAACGCCGAGAAATTGCAGCGCACTGACACATTGCAGCACTGCGAGCGTGGCGAGTGCCCAGCCGCCGCGCATCGCCAAATCGCGAAGGACTCGCATGCCCGCGGCGTTCATGATGCCGCTCCGGGCGCCGCAATCGGCGCATCTCCGGGTTTCACGAGCGCCAGGAATATTTCCTCCAAGGTAAGCGAGTTCTCGCCGAGCACTTCGATGCCCGCGGCGGGCAGCGCTGCTCGCTCGATGGCCGAGGTATCGACTAGAACCAGCGCGAATTCTTCGTCGTGCTTGGTGACGAATACTCCGGATAGTTTCGCTAGCGCCGGATGCCTGCGCACGCGCAGTTGTACGTAACGCTCCACCAATTGATCCATGCGTCCGGACGTCAGCAAGCGACCTCGGTCGACGATGGCGGCGTGATCGGCGAAGCGCTCCAGATCGGCGATGTGGTGCGACGAAATAAAAATACTCCGATCCTCATGTCGCATGAAGGCGAGGAGTTCCTCGAACAGCTGGCGGCGTGCGATCGCATCGAGCCCCAAGGTCGGCTCGTCGAGCAAGAGCAATTCCGCATTGCGCGACAATGCCATGATGAGCGATAACTTCATGCGCGTGCCGAAGGAAAGCGCGGCGACACGCTCGCTCGAATGCACGCCGAGCTCCGTTTGCAGCCGTGCGCAGCGTTCGTGGTCCCAGTCGGGATAAAAGCCGCTGACGAAATTGAGTGCGCGATCGACTGTGCCCCAAGCAGCGTACGAAAGGTCCGGGCTGACGTATGCGGTACGTCGCTTGATCTCCACTTCTTCCTTCTGCGGATCGCGGCCCAGAATCCGAATATCGCCGGCATCGAGTTGCCCCATTCCCATCAGCAGATCGAGCGTGGTCGTTTTGCCGGCGCCGTTCGGGCCGATCAAGCCGTAGATCGTCCCGCGCGGGACGTTCAACGAAATCGGCCCGAGCTGAAATTTGCCGAGTCGCTTTTGTACGTCGTGAAGTTCAATAGCCGCTGTGCTCATGACGATGGTCCTTGTTACTCCAGCTCGTCGCGTAACAGTTTCAGTAAATCGCGATCCGACAATCCGGCATCGCGTCCGGCTTGAACGGCGGCGCGCAACGCCTCCTTGGCGGTTGCGAGATGCGCCTCACGCGTGCGGTCGTGGCCCTGATCCGCCACGAACGTGCCGAGTCCTTGACGCCGGAAGATGATTCGCTCGCGTTCGAGATCTTCATAAGCTCGCTTTACGGTAATTAAACTCACCAATAAATCCTCCGCGAGAGCGCGAAACGACGGCATCGGGCTGCCCGGTGCGAGGCGACCGGCCGCGATTTCGCGTTTTACGGCATCGACGATTTGCTGATAGAGCGGGCCGTCGCCCGAAGGCGATATCGGTCCCAGCCGCAACGTACGTCCCGAATTCTCCGGTCGTTCCACCATGTCTACTGTATATATTAATTAGATACAGTTAAGCAAGCGCTTCTTAACCGAATGCGATCACTCTTTTGGCTACACAGCTCGTAATGCCGTTGCTACAGGCAGGCGCGCGGCGCGGATGGCGGGGAACAAACCGCCGATGAATCCGATCGAGCACGCCCAAATTATCCCGATGACGATGAGTTGCGGGCTGACGGTAAGATCGAAAATCAGGCTGCCTTGGGGAGTTCCGCCGGTGCTGACGGTATTACCGTTGAAAAAAGACCAGGCAAGCGCTGCTCCTAGCAGGCCTCCTAATGCCGATAAGAGCAGGGACTCCACGAGTATTGACGTGACGGTTGCTGCCGCGCCGAATCCTATGGCGCGCAACGTCGCAATCTCGCGCGCGCGCGTGCTGACGGCGGAATACATCGCATTCAAAGCGCCGCAGAAGGCGCCGACGGCCATGATGCCGCCGACCACGTAGGCGACGATCGAGAGCAAGCGGGTTAGTGTCTCGGATTGCCGAGCGTAGTAGTCGCGCTCGCGGAGTACATCGACCGACACAGCCGGATTTGCCGAGAGGGCATCTTTGAATTCCTGAAACGCCTGCGGAGATTTCAATACGACAGTCGTGCTGCTGTAGTTCGAGCGGCCGAACGAGGAAGCAAGGGTGTCGCGATCGGTCATCAGTTCCGATTCGTGGGAGTCGCCGTTCGTGGTGAAGACGCCGACGACGGTCCAGACGGCGGTCCGCGTTTTTATCTGTTTCCCTATCTCGAGATCTTTGTACTGTTTAGCCGCACTTCTGCCTACGATCAACTCATTGAGCGCCGGCTGGAACATGCGACCTTCGATAATCTTTATTTCCGGCCGAACCGAGGCGTAATTTGTGCCGATGCCGCGGATCGCAGCGCTCGCTTCCGCTCCGTCTTCGCGTTTCTGCACGCTTATCATGCGCATCAGTTCGCCAGATGCCAGCGACTGGCCATCGCTGTTGTGTTTAATGCCGGGTGCATCGGCGATTTCGCGAAACGCTGCGGATGAGATCACGCTGGCGAACTCCGACGCCGATCCGTTACGCAATACGATGGCGCGGTCCTCGCGTCCCGAGTTCCGCATGGTTTTAATCATGCCGACCGACATCGCAAGCACCGAGATGAGTACGGCAACCACGCCTGCAATGCCGATGACGATGACCATCGACGTGCCGAACCGCTGCGGCAAGCTGCGTAAGTTAACGGCGGTGACGGCGGCAATTTGGTTGAGTGCGCTCATGAAGGGTTCCGAGTCCGTTGTGCGTTAGAGGTTTATCGTTTTCTATCCGGCGCTGTCTATCGCCCCGCCAAGGCGTCTACGATGTTCAAGCGCTTCGCTCGAATCGCGGGCGGCAATCCGCTGACGAGGGCGAGGATTAACGCGATGGCGACGCCGGTTTCCACGACGATTAACGGCAACGAGAGCCTGCCGAACAGCGCACCCATCATGCCGAATGCGCCGCGGGCGAAGAGCAGGCCGAGCAACGAGGCGAACACGCACAGCGCAATCGACTCCAGCATGACGAGCACGAGCACCTTGGTGTCCGAGAAGCCCAGTGTCTTGAGAACGGCCAATTCCGGAATGCGCTCGCGGACCGATTGCATCATCGTGTTCGCGGTCAAGAAGAGCAATGTGAATAGGACGGCGCCGACGATGGAGTTGACGATGAAATTCACGTCGGCCACTTGCTTGATTTGCGATTGTGCCCACGCCTGTTCCGATTGCGTCTTTGTTTCGTTCGTCGAGTTGGCGAACAGGGCATCGACCGCGGCGCCAACTTCATCGCCTTTGCGCGGATCGTCGAGACCGAGAATGTAGTAGTGAATATTGCCGTTGCCAAAGGCGCGGGCTTCGTCGAAGTAGTCGTAGTTGATATAGAAGGAAGGGAAGCCGCCGCCATAGGCAGATAGATCGATGATGCCGACGATGTCGAACTGCCAGGTGCTGCCGCCTGTCTTTTGCGTCCAAATCGACGTCCCGACAGGTATACGATCTCCGATTTTCCAGCCGTATCTATCGGCGATCGACTTGCCGATAATCGCGCCCGTGCGCGTATGGAGCATGGCTTCGTACTGGTCTTTCGGCAGCTTCATCTCTTTATAGACTTTGAATAACTGTTCCACGTCAGTGGCGAATACCGGCAGAGCGTTTTGCGCGTCGCGATAGAAGCCGCCGAAGTAGGTCCAGTGCGTTGCCGCCGCAATGTGCTCCACGGTTTTGATTCGCTGCAGATACGCGATCGGCAAGCCGTCGGTCATGCTGATGCGGCTTTGCACGTACATGCGATCGACGTTGAGATTGTGGTACACGCTGTTCATGCCCTGGTTGATGCCCTGGAGCAGTCCGAACAGCAAGAACGCGATCACGATGGAGAGCATGGTCAGGATCGTGCGCGTTTTTTTGCGCCAGAGTCCTGCCCACACGAGCATGAAATACTTCATGCCGCGTTCCTCGCGCCGTCGACCAATCGGCCTTTATCCATGTGGATTTGCCGGGTTGCATGATCCGCCGCGAGCGGATCGTGCGTCACCATTACGATCGTTTTGCCGTGGTCTTTGTTCAGCGTTTGCAGGAGCGCCAGAATTTCTTCGGCATTCTCGCGGTCCAAGTCGCCGGTGGGTTCGTCGCAAACGAGAATGGTGGGGTCGGCGACGATCGCGCGCGCGATCGATACGCGCTGCTGTTGGCCGCCGGACAGCTCGTTGGGTTTGTGATGCGCGCGATCGGCGAGGCCGACCAACTGCAACGCCGCCGCTACGTTTTGTTTGCGTTGTGCGCTCGACAATTTCGTCAACAATAGCGGCACTTCGACGTTGCGCTCCGCAGTGAGCACGGGCAGGAGGTTGTAGAACTGAAACACGAATCCGATATTGCGCGCGCGCCACTTGGCGAGGGCGCCGCCGGAAAGTTTGTCGATGCGCTCGCCGGCCACTTTCAATTCGCCGGACGTCGGATTGTCGAGTCCGGCAATGAGATTGAGCAGCGTGGTTTTTCCGGAACCGGACGGTCCCATCAACGCTACGAACTCTCCCATCTCGACTTGGAAGTTGAGGCCATGCAAGACCTCGACCTTCTGTTTGCCACGCGTATAGGTCTTAACGATGTTATTGAGTTCGATCGCGTATCTCATGGCGGCTCCGTTCGTGAATCTTGGAATCTGGGTCTTTAAATCTGAATCTTAAATCTAAAGGGGAATGGAAAAATGGATTACGGTTCGATGCGAATCTTGGCTTGATCGCTGAGCTTCGAAAGATCGCCGGTGGCTACGGACGTGCCGGCGGTCAATCCGGAGAGCACGACTTGTCCATCGTTGGTCTTCGCGCCTAGCCGCACCGCGCGACGTTCCACAATTTTGTCGTTGACGACGAACACCACGCCGGTGTCGCCGCCGCTTTCGGCGGCTTGCACGGCTTCCGGCGGTACGACGACTGCCGGGGCTGCACTTGTCACCGTGCTGTTGGTCGGTTTGCTGTCGTCTAAAAAGGAAACGCGCGCTCCCATTTCCGGCAGGATGCGGGCATCCTTCACTTTAAATCCGATTCGCACTTTCACCGTGGCCTTCGCGCGATCGGCCGTCGGAATGACGGCGATGACTTCCGCCGGAATTTCCCAGTCCGGATACGCATTCAGTTTTACGGTGGCCGGTTGCTGCGGCCGCACGCGATTGATGAAGTTCTCGCTGACGTCCACTTCAAGCTCCAGCGAATCCATATCGACAATCGTGCCGATGCCCGTGCGAGTGAAGCCGCCGCCGGCCGATATCGGTGAAACCATTTCACCCGCTTGCGCTGCGCGAACGGTCACGACGCCGGCATAAGGTGCGCGGATGACGGTGTCGGCCAAATTCTGTTGCGCCGTGCCGAGCACCGCTTGCGCCACTTCTTCGGCGCGCTGTGCAACGCTCAATGCCGTTTCAGAGGCGTCGTAGGCCGCCTTTGCGGTGTCGAACGTTTGGGCACTGATCACGCCTTGCTCCAACTGTTTCTTGTTGCGTTCGAAAATCGGCCGCGCATTGTCGAGAGCGACCTTGGCGGCATGTGCGTTGGCGTGCGCTTGGGCAAGTTGCGCCTTCGCTTGTTCGTAAGCCATTCGATAATTCGAATCGTCCAGCCGCGCGATGATCTGATCTTTCCCGACGCGTTGACCTTCTTCAATAAGTACTTCCATCACCTTCCCGGTGACTTTGGAGGACACGGTGGCTTGTCGGCGGGCGATGATGTAGCCGGACGCGTCCAAGGTCGATGCGCCACGTGACACGGAAGCACCGACGATCTGACGCGCGGTTGCAACTTGGATCGGAATGCCGCTGGGTTTCAAGAACCAATAGCCCGCGCCTGCAAGTAAGACCACGGCTAGAGCGATTCCGGCCCATAAGAATCCGCGATTACCGCTTTCTTGCGGTTCGTCGCTGCGATCGATGCGTAGTTGATTTAGAAGCGCCGCCTGCGGGTTCTGCATACTGGTCGCCGCCTTTCCCAAGTCGTTCGTCTTATCGTCCATCCGTTCATCACTCCCCTTCGAGTCGAATCGTCCCGGCCTTTCGCGATGGCCAGGCATCGAAGAAGCCGATTCTAGTTCGCCGTTGCCCGCCGTGCGCGTGGATTTCACCTACGTTGTTTCTTTTTTTGTCATGACGAGCGCCGTTGGACGGATAAGCCATAGAAATCTTGAGTTCGCGGCGACCAGTACGTCATCGGGTGAGTCGTTAGACGTTTATTACGTTCGAAGGGTTGCACAAGCGTTACAAACGGGGCGGAAACATAGCCGGCAAGACCGCGCGGTCTGCAAGAGCATGATGGGTGGGGGAACGACGATTCGAACGGCTGTCGGTGGCCGATGCTTCCGTGCGTTGTGAGTTATTCGCTTTGAGCGAGGGGGCGTTCGGCAAGCGATAGGCGGCGTTTTCGATTCGCGTCGCGCTTCAGTGAATCGACGGTGGCAAAGTAGTCGCTCAGCTCGGTGCTGGTGGCCACTCTAAATTGAGGGGAATAGACATTCGGCCCGTAGGAGACGCGATTGATATCGCCCACTGAATTCTGCTGTGCGATCCACGCCGCGGCACTGGCTAGCATCAGGGGCAACACGGCCGCAGTCACCCAAGCGGCGCGAATCGTTAGATGCGTGGCTTTGCGCAAATGGAGATAGAGCGCGCTCGGTATCGCAACACCGATCAAAATCACGTCCAGGATGACGAGCCAATTCCATCCGGAGGAAAAGACGGCCACGTCGAACAGCCAATTGCTCCAAAGGCACAGGGCGACGGTGTTTGCCGCAATACCGAAATGGGTGCGCAGGGTCCAAACACCGTGACCTACTCGCGTGACCAATCCCCACAAACTCGACCACAGTGCGATGGCCCCTAGCGCGATGAGGACGGCTGACAGGATTCGCGGAGCGAGCGGTTCCGGGTACGTGATCCATTGATCGAAGCCGACATAGCCGCCGCACAGTGCCAAGCCGATAACGGCCAGCAATGTACGGTGTCGCTGGAGAAGGTCGCGGCGGAACAGCCGTTCGGGAGTCAACGCCGTCAAGGCCGTGCGAATGCGTACTCGCGTCCTGCCGACGATCAATTCGCCGTCCGTGATCGCCCGTGTTACGCCGCTCTCGATGCGCTGTCCGTCAACGCGCGTTCCATTGCGACTGCCGAGGTCGGCGACGGCGATTCGGCCGTCTTCCAGCAACGTGAGAGTCGTATGTTCCGCAGCGGCATAGGGATCGTCGAGCGCAATATCGCACGCGACGTTGCGGCCGATGCTGCAGGTGCTGCCGACAACGCTTAGCCGATGACGCGAGTGAATGCGACCGTGGGTGTCCAGCACTTCGATCAACGCCATCGGCGGGACTGTCGGCGCCAAAGCGGGCGGCGCCAAAGCGGGTGCAGCCCCGTCCGCTGCGGCTGTCGTTATGGCGTCCATTTCATTGCCCCCAGGTAGCGGCGCACGAAGTCCATCCCAGCCTCGAATCCGACACCACGCAACTCCAAGTTGCTGATCGCCGCCCTGAGCGGCTGATTGATGCTAACCATCGTCACGCCGATGTCGTACAGGCTGGCGAACATCCGGTACTGACGAACGCAGGTGGTAATTTTGGCGTCGAATCCGTTCAGTGCCACGACGGCGTCCTTGCAGGTGAACGCAGCGACGTGCTGTTCCAACGCTGCCCAGGTTCTATAGGAAGCGACGCGATTCAAGCGCGCTGCGAATTGGAGCGGGTTCAGTTTGTCGGATTCGAGAATGCGGTGCTGGAAAAGGATCTCGCCCACGTCGAGTCCTCGTTCCACATAGATCCCGACGCGCGCCGCGCAAAGAATGGTCTCCATGCGAATGGGCTTGCTGGGATCGGCGTTGCCGTCCGAATTGCACTCGACATTCGGCGCGATCTTGGCGGGAAGCACGTAGCCGGAGGACGTTTGCGTGGCAATGGCGCCAGGGATCGATGCGAACAACGCTGACTGATGAGTCAGCAATTGTGCGCCGACTTGTTCGCGTGACGAGCCGGGCTTCAAAGGCTGCAGAGCGCGCGCGAGGAGCGGCGCAATGTGTTTCGCCGGAACGACGAAGCTTACGGACTGCTTGCCGGAGAACACGGAAACATTCACGCCGTAGACGGTGCCGTACGTATCGAGTGCCGGACCGCCCGACATGCCGCCGTTCATGGCGCCGGAGTAGTGAATGCGTTGCTCGAGCGAGTTTTCCACGAGTCCGTTGGCCACGCCTTCGGTAATCGTCAGTCCCAAGTCGAGCGGAAAGCCGATCGAGTAAGCGCGATCGCCTTTGTTGGGGATCTGCGCGCGTACCTTGAGAGGCGGAGGAGTGAAGTTATCTGCCTTCACGACGGCGAGGTCGTGCTCGACGTCGATGGCGTAGACGCGCAAAGTGCCGCTCCGTCCATCGGAGGCGAGATACTCCAATCGATACTGCTTCGGATAGAGCACGGCCAAAGATACGACGTGATAGTTGGTGACGATCAGCCCGTCGCCCGTCGCCGCGAAACCGCTGCCGTGAAACGCGTCAGATTCGCTCTCGCCGAAGAAGCCGCGAATCTGCACGACGGAATCGCGCGCTCGATCGAGCCGTACGCGCGCTGCATTCGATACGGGTTGGGCTGACAAATCCGGTTCGATAGGCGTTGCTTCGTCGGCAGTCGGAGGCGGCGTGGCGGCGGGCAGTGAAGGGGGAGTGGTTACCGCCGCAGTGGGCGGGGTTGCTGTGGGCGTGGCGGTCGGAGGTGGGTCTGCCGCCTGGGCATGCGCCATTCCCAGCAGCAGACTGGCGGCCAAGCCGGCGGTAAGGAATGCGATGGCAGCAGTTTCTGACATGCGGCGCTTCGTGTCTCCAAAAGCGAAAGCGAACTATACGCCGCTGCTCTTTCCGTTTTGCGGGCCACTCCGCAAATTCGGTTTGCGCTTACGCGAATCCGTTGTTGCCTAAGCCGGATCGTCGAACTGCAGTGCTGCCAATCGGGCGTAGAGTGGGTTATGCCTGATCAGTTCGGCGTGCGTCCCGATCGCGGCGATACGACCATGATCCATGACCACGATACGATCCGCTTTCAATACCGTCGCCAGACGATGCGCGATGATGATGGTGGTGCGGTGCTGCATCAGCCCTTCGAGTGCTTCTTGCACGAGACGCTCGCTCTCGGAATCGAGCGCGCTGGTGGCCTCGTCCAATAAAAGAATCGGCGGATCTTTGAGGATCGCTCGTGCAATCGCGATGCGCTGCCGCTGCCCACCCGACAGACGCGTGCCGCGTTCGCCGAGGAACGTGTCGTAGCCGTGCGGCAGCTGCCGGATGAATTCGTCGGCTGCAGCGGCGCGCGCCGCGGTTTCGATTTCCGCATCGGTGGCATTGGGGCGTCCATATCGGATGTTTTCTCGCGCGCTGGTGCCGAAAAGAACGGTGTCCTGTGCGACGAGACCGATGCGCGAGCGCACGGCATGTGGATCGGTTTGCGCGATATCGACACCGTCGACAAGCACCTTGCCGGAGGCAGGGTCGTAGAAGCGCAGTAACAACTGGAACGTCGTGCTCTTGCCGGCCCCCGACGGACCGACGAGCGCGACGGTTTCGCCCGGCGCGATATCTAGTGAGAACTGCTCAAGCGCATAAGCGTCCGGTCGCGATGGATAGCGGAACGAAACGGAGTCGAAACGCACGCTGCCGATGCTCGCCGCCGGCAAGGCAATTGGATTTGCAGGCGCCGCGATTTTGGGCGTTGCGTTTTTCAATTCGATGAGACGCTCCATCGCACCGGCGGCGCGCTGCATTTCACCCGCCATTTCGCTCAAGCCCGCGGCAGAGGTGCCCACCATCACCGCATAAATTAGGAATTGAGTCAGCGTCCCGAACGTAAGCGTGCCTTTCATTACGTCGTGCGCGCCGATCCACAACACCAGCGTGATTCCGCCGATGACCAGCGTGGTCGCCAAGGCGAGCAATACGGCGCGAATGCGAATACGGCGCACGGCGACCAAGAACGAATCGCGGACCGCGTCCGAGTAGCGCTTGCTCGCCAGCCCTTCGAGGGTGAAGGCCTGCACGGTTTGCATGGCATTGAGCGTTTCGTCCGCAAGACTGCTGGTATCCGCTACCCGATCTTGCGAGGCGCGCGAAAGTTTGCGCACCGTGCGGCCGAGCACCATGATGGGCACCATCACGCCGATCAATACCGCCACGATCATGAGCGTGAGGCGAATGCTGGTCGTCGCCATGGCGATCAATGCACCGACGACTCCCACCAGCGAGCGCAGCGTGATCGAAAGATTGACGCCCGCAATGCCCTGTACCAACGTCGTGTCGGTCGTAAGGCGCGATAGCACCTCTCCGGTTCGCGTCACTTCGAAAAAAGTGACGTCCATGCGAATGACGTTTCGGTAAACCGCATCGCGCAGATCGGCGACGACACGTTCTCCGAGCCAGGTGACCAGCGAGTAACGGATCGCACCGAATACGCCGAAGGCGACCGAGATCAACAAGAACAGCACGAAATAGCGATCGATTTGCTTAAGGCTTTGCGTCGCCAAGCCCTGATCGATCAAATTGCGTGCGGAATAGGGAATGGCCAACTGCGCGGCGGATGCCAGCAGAAGAAAAAGCATCGCGGTGACCAGCACGAGGCGATAAGGTTTCAGAAACGGCCAGAGTTCGCGCAGCGGTTGCAGGCTCTTGGCTTTGGGACGGTCGGCGGGATTGTCGGGCATAGGAGAGTGATGAGTGAACGGTGATGGGCAAGATCAAGAAATAAAGCTTACGCGCTTATGATTCGGATCTATGGACACTGGCCTGAGGCCCGCAGGGATGGAGGTCATACTGAGAATGCAGGAGCATTTCTCAGTGCGCCGGTGTGACGAATAAATCAGAGTTTCCCTAATGCTCCTACCCATCATCCATCACTTCTCTATGTAGTAAAGATCGATCGATTTCCCGATCCGCGTTACGGGTTGGTAGGCATCGAGCCAATCGTATCCGCCGTCTTCGCTGCCCGTTGCTTTCGCCAACAAGCTGACGGCGATCCACCCAGTGGCGGGTCTGTTCGGCCCGAGGAATTCATAGGAAGGAAAACCTTCCCGCCGCAAATCGGCCGAGCCGCGGAATACGAACGAGAAGTGGTCGATCTGGCGTTCGCGAAGGGCGTTTTTTAAGCGGCGCAGATCTTGGCCCCAATCCAAATCCGAATCGACCAGGATTTTTTCAGGATGCCCGTGTGTCAGCGCGCCGGCTAGTTCATTGAAGTAGGGAAGGTAATCCGGATGCGCGGCGGCCATGCCACCCGCTTGCCAGACAAGGAGCGCGAGCAGCGGTACGCGAATCAGGAGCGAAGCCGTATGCCGCCAGAGTGCGACCATCGACGCTGCAGCATTGATGGCCAGTAGCGGAAGGATCAAAAGCACGTGGCGAATACCGATGTTGATATGACTGTACGCGCTGGCGAATACCAGGGTCGTGAGCCATGCGAGCGCAGGCGCTGCGATCAACCATGTGCGCTCGCGCGTCGATCGATGCAGCAGCCATAGACTGCCGAGTGCTCCGCACGCAAGGAGAGGCAGCGGCGTTTTGACGGCCAGGCCGACGAGATAGAAGTTCCACCACCCGGTCCGCTTCAGTTCACCCATGAAGTAGGAGAGGTGACCGTTGGCGTTGTGTTCGAGTAACCGGCTGAAACTCGCCACGACATGTTCGAAGATAAAGCCGTAACACGCGAAGAGCATGAACGCCGCGGCGAGCGCCGACGCCACTATTTGCAAAAGAGCGGGGCGCGAAAGAAGGGATACGCCCTGTTCCACGCCCGCCGATCGATTCGGCGAGCGGCCAGGAAAGAAGAGCGCCATTGCAAACCATGCGATTGCGATGCAGCCGATGAAAGGAATGGAGGAAAGCTTGGTGCCCGCGGCAATGCCGGCTGCGACGCCGAAGGCAAGCGCACGATGCATTGTGGGATTCGCCATCCAAGTCGATAGCAGATACAGCGCGATCAACGTCGTGCCGACCATGGGAACATCGAGCGCCGCGACCGCTGCATGACCGATGATGACCGGTGTCGTCACGACCAAGGCGGCCGCAAGAATCGCTTCCGTATCGCCGTAGAGACGACGCGTCCAAGCCCAAGTGCCGATCAAGAGCACAATCAGGAAAGGCAGCATGCCAAAGCGGGCGAGCACGAGGTAGCGATCGTAGTGCCCTTCGTCGTACAGAATATCCCGGCCTTCTTCATCGCCGCTTGGACCGGCATTGCCGTGTGAGTGCGCGCCGGCCAGGTAGGGGCCGACGGCCATGGCTACGCGCGCCAGCGGTGGATGCTGTTGATCGTATGGGTAGTCGCCGGTGTCGAGTAAGGCAATTCCCGCCGCCAAGTGCTCGGGTTCGTCCCAGGTATGGCCGAATACCGAGTACGTCGAGATGCAAAGCGCGCATGCCAGTGCGCAGATGGCTGCAATCGGTGCAAGAAGCCGCAGACGCGAAGTGGCGATGGAGCGCATTGGAATGGTCATTGATGGGAAGGGTCGTCAACAGACCCTAAGTTCTGACAAACTGTCGCACAGACTACCCGAAACAAGAGCGATTGGCGGACGCTTACCTGCTAAGCATGACAACTCCCACCAAGAATGATTCGCCGCGTGAATTGTTGCTGCCCGAGAACGCGCGCGCCATTCTCGTCATTATTCACGGCATGGCCGAGCACAGCGGTCGTTATCGCTCCACGATGGAGTTCTTTGCCGAGCGCGGAATCGGTTGTTACCGTTTCGATCAGCGAGGACATGGCAGAGCGGCGCGCAACGAGCAGGAGCGCGGCGACGTGCTTCGTTTTAGCGACTTCGTCAACGATGCTGCTGCCGTGATTGATAGCGTTCGCCACCAGCATCCAGGCATACCGATCTTCGTGTGGGGTCATAGCATGGGTGCGATCGTCGCTACGTTGACGGCAGGCAAGCTGGCGCAAATCGGCCCCGGAAAATTACGAGGCGTGATTACCAGTAGCGCGCCGATCGCTTCCTTCGATTCGTATTCCGCCGTGGTGCTGAAATTATTCAAGTGGGGTTCGCAGATCGTGCCGCGAATGCGCATGAGCCGCCCGTTCAGGCCGGAGCGGTTGAGCCGTGATTTGGAAGTAGGCCGGCGTTATGCCGCCGATCCGTTGGTGCCTCGGCAGTTGACGATTCGTTTTCTAGTGGGCTTGTACGAAAGCTGCCTCGAATGCCTGCGGGTGGCGCGCACCCTCCGCATGCCTTGGCTCGCGATGCACGGGAGCGACGATTTGATGGCTCCGCCGATCGGTTCGCAGCGCTTGATCGATGCGCTTTCCAGCACCGACAAGCAACTCCGTCTTTGGCTGGGCGGTCGTCATGAAGTGCATAACGAACTCGAACCCATGCGGACGGAGTTTCTGACGACGATGGCGGAGTGGATTTGCCAGAGAGCATGACCTGGAGAGCATAACGATGATGGGCAGTCGCCCGTTACTCTCCAAGCCAAATGTCATCCCATTTTTCGTTCACGTAAAAAAACGTCTGCTTGCTTCCTTCGACATTCCCAGCCGTAAAGCCCGGGTGATCCGACTGGATCGACTTGAGATTGTCGATCTGCTTCGCCGCATCGCGGCCGCCTTTGGTTTGTTCGTAGAGACCTGCTTCCAAGGGTTCCACCATCGCGGCGGCGATCGCCATAGGCCAATCTTTTTGTATTTCGACACGCCATTGTCCGCTGCCGTCGTTTCGAGCGGCAATGAGGCGCACCGAAGGCTCGTTCTTGTGCTTGAGAACCAGCGCACGATCCAGATTGCCGTCGCCGTCGAAGTCGGCAACCGCCACATAGGGGCAGGGCCATCCCCCGGACGCGGCTGCCGCCATCAACCTCTCCACGGGAACGTCAGTGAGCGCTGCGAGCTGGTGATCGGGGCTTTCTTGTAGGAGTTTCGCTGCAAGCCGTGGCGGCACCATGGCCAAGCAAACATCGGTGGCCATTGAAGGCGATACAGAGGTGGCGATCGTGGCGGCAGCGGCCGCAAAAAGCGCAGGTAGCATGCTCAAAGGATAGCAGGCCATCGGCTATGGGCTACCGGCGACCGGTTTAAGACAAAATCTTCCTGTGCCGGTAGCCCGTAGCCGGCGGCCGGTGGCCCTTCTACATCTTCATATCTCGTCAACATCAATCTAGAACCAATGGGACTTTGGCCGGTTATGAGGCGGTTATAGAGTGCCAGGTAGCCTCGGCCGGAAAACCCGCCGTGCTCGTTTTGGTAATTGAGACCGACCAGGATTGAGATGACTTCCACCGCCTCACCAGTGAACTTGCCAGCGACTTCGCCGACGGACTCATCCGCAGAGTCGCCCGCAAACTTATTGAGTCCCCGCGTGCAAAAGCTCGTGCAGGATTCGGTTGCGCTATTGCGGAAGGCCGTGGCTGAGTATCGCGATGTCGTCTACTCGAACAGCCTCGGTCTTGAGGCCATGGTGCTCACGGATCTGATTTGGACGGAGGTGCCGGAAATCGATATTTTCACCATCGACACCGGCCGCTTGCACGACGAGACGCTGGGCCTCCTGGATCGCTTGGAACGACGTTACGAACGTCGTTTTTATATTTACTCTCCGGATGCTTCCGCCGTGGAAGCCTACGTTCGGAACAACGGCATCAATGGTTTCTATACCGGGTTGGAAGAGCGCCAATCCTGCTGCCAGGTTCGCAAGGTCGAGCCCTTTAAGCGGGCGATTGTCGGCAAGAAAGCCTGGGTCACCGGCGTTCGCCGCGAACAATCCGCAGAGCGCGCTCAGGGTGAGCCGTTGTCCTGGGACGATCGTTACGATTTATGGAAGGTCAGCCCGCTGCTCGACTGGACGGAAGCGGACATTAATGAGTACGTCAAAGTTAAAAATCTGATTTACAACCCGCTGCACGACAAGGGCTTTCCAAGCATCGGTTGCGCACCCTGTACGCGCGCCGTGGAACCCGGCGCCGACCCGCGCTCCGGCCGCTGGTGGTGGGAAAATCCCGATACGCGTGAATGCGGTTTGCAGCCGAGGCGGAAAGTTATTCCGATTGCGCCAGTCGCAATGGACTCGCGGCGGACGGGATGAGTAAGGGCAAACTGGCTTACTGGCCAACTAGCAAACTGGTCAGAATCGGGAAAAGCTCCTGCCAGTTGGCTAGTTGGCCAGTTGGCTAGTTGGCCAAGCGCCAGCGTTAGCGATGAACTACTTCCCCATCTTCCTCCGTCTTCAACAGCAACCCGTCCTCGTGGTCGGTGGCGGCGCGGTGGCGGCGCGAAAAATTGAGTTACTGCGAAAGGCCGGCGCTCACGTGACGGTGGTCGCTCCGGCGTTGCATCCCTCCGTTGCAGCGCTTGCCGCGCAAAATCGTATCGTTCATCGCGCCGAAGAGTTCAAACCGGAACACTTGGACGGCATGCGCCTTGCCGTGGCGGCAACCTCGCGGACCGCTGTTAACGCGTGGGTGGCGCATCAGGCGGATGCTCGCAACATTCCGGTTAACGTGGTCGACGATCGTGAGCTGTCGCGCTTCATCATGCCGGCGATCGTAGATCGCTCACCCGTGATTGTCGCCGTTAGCAGCGGAGGCGATGCGCCGGTATTGACGCGCCGATTGCGCGAGAAGCTCGAAGCATTTTTGCCGTCGCGGTTGGGTAGGCTTGCAGAATTTGCAGGAACCTGGCGGGCGAAAGTAAAACGCCGATTCGGCGATACGGCGGAGCGGCGGAAATTCTGGGAGCGATTTTTCGACGGTCCCACCGCAGCGGACGTGCTGGCCGGCCGCGAAGAACACGCGCGGCAATCGGTGGAGCACAGTTTGCGAGTGAACGAAGCATCCTCGGAGTGGCGCGGCGAAGTTGCGCTGGTCGGTGCCGGCCCGGGCGATCCCGGTTTGCTGACGTTGCGCGCGCTGCGCGTCATGCAGAATGCCGATGTCGTTTTGTACGATCGATTGGTGTCGTCGCCGATTCTCGAGCTAGTCCGGCGCGACGCCGAGTTAATCAGTGTCGGAAAGGCCGCGGGTTGCGCGCCCGTTTCGCAAGAACAAATCAATGCGCTGTTGGTAAAGCACGCATTGGCCGGAAAGCGCGTAGTTCGCTTGAAAGGCGGCGATCCCTTTATTTTCGGCCGCGGCGGCGAGGAGCTGGAAACGCTGGCGCAGCACGGGATTCGCTTCGAAGTCGTGCCCGGCGTGACCGCGGCGGCCGGGTGCGCCGCTTATGCGGGCATCCCGCTGACGCATCGAGGGTACGCGCAGACGCTCACGTTCGTCACCGGTCATCATAAAGCGGAAGGTTCGCCGGAAGCGATCGATTGGGCGACATTGGCCAAGCCGGGTCACACCGTCGTCTTTTACATGGGGATGCAAACTCTGGAGAATATCGTTGCGCGGCTTCGCGAACACGGCGCTCCCGCGACACTCAGTGCGGCGGTAATCGAACGCGGCACGCAAGCGACGCAACGCGTGATCGTGGCGCCACTATCGGACCTTGAGGCTCGTGTAGCCGACGCACGCATCGCCTCGCCGGCACTGTTGATCGTCGGAGAGGTGACTCGTTTGCATGAAACGTTGAACTGGTTTAACACCGCCGAAGGTCGCGAAAGTTTGGCGAATGACATGTTGAGCGCATGAGTCGAGGAATGGCTACCGGCATCTGGCTACCGCTAGAAAACCTGAAGTCGCAGACCGGTTGCCCGTAGCCGGTAGCCGATCTTCTTTGAGATTTTAAAAAATGACCATTCGCCAAGGACTCATCGACGCCATCGGCAATACCCCGCTCATCCGCCTCGCCAAGGTAAGCGCCGAAACCGGTTGCACTATTTACGGCAAGGCGGAGTTCATGAATCCCGGCGGTTCGGTCAAGGACCGCGCTGCCCGCGGCATTATCGAAGACTACGAAGCGCGCGGCATCTTGAAGCCGGGCGGCACGCTGATCGAAGGAACGGCCGGTAATACGGGGATCGGCTTTGCGCATGTCTGCAATGCCCGCGGTTATCGTTGCATCATCGTCATGCCCGACAATCAAGCGCCTGAGAAGTACGCGCAGATCGAAGCGATGGGCGCGCAAGTCGTCAAAGTCAAAGCAGTGCCGTACACCGACCCGAATCACTATCAGAAAGTGGCTAAACGGATGGCCGAGGAAACCAAGGATGCCGTCTGGGGCAATCAATTCGACAATATTGCGAACCGTATTGCGCACGAGCGCACTACCGGTCCCGAGATTTGGGAACAGACGCAGGGAAGAATAAGCGCGTTTGTCACTTCCACGGGAACCGGCGGCACGCTCGCCGGCATCGCGCGCTTTCTGAAGGGCAGAGACCGCGACGTGAAAGTCTATTTAGCCGATCCGCAAGGCAGCGCGCTTTATAACTGGGTGATGAAAGGTGAATTAAAAGTCGAAGGGCCGGCGTCGATTACCGAAGGCATCGGGACCACGCGCGTCACGGCGAACCTCGCCGACACGCCGCTGGACGGTGCCTTGCACATCCCTGATACGGACACCGTGCGCCATGTGTATCGCCTGCTGCGCGAAGAAGGGTTGTATCTGGGCAGCACGAGCGGCGTGAACGTCGCGGCGGCGGTGCTTTTGGCGAAGCAGCTTGGACCTGGCCACACCATCGTCACGATGCTGTGCGACACCGGCGTGAAGTATCAGTCGCGTTTGTTCAGCAAACAGTGGTTGGCGGAAAAAGGGCTGGCCGAGGCGGCCGCCATTCCAGCTTAAGTCCGGGCGAATGCTGTCCGGCTGCGACTCGCGTAATTTCGACCTTTCTACCGCACAGAAATGTTATTAAAGGGGCTCTGATTTATTCGTCACACCGGCGCACTGAGAAATGCTCCTGCATTCTCAGTATGACCTCCATCCATGCAGGCCTCAGGCCGGTGTCCCTCCTCTTGATGCGGATGGATTCCGACTTGCGTCGGAATGACGACACATGACTAAATTAAACCGTCCTTAGCGATATCTTAATGATGCATTGAGGAACTCACTCGTATGACGTTGTTCGATCTCACCGGCAAAGTTGCCGTGATTACCGGATCTTCGCGCGGCATCGGCCGCGCCATCGCCGAGCGCCTGGCCGAACATGGCGCCAACGTGGTGATTTCATCGCGTAAGCCGGGCCCTTGCGAAGAAGTTGCGGCGGCGATTAACAAGGCACGTGGCCGTAAAGCAGCCATCGCCGTGCCTGCGAGCATTTCGTCGAAAGAAGACTTGCAGCGTCTCGTGAACGAAGCCAATCGCGAGTTCGGCAAGATCGACATCGTCGTTTGCAATGCCGCGTCCAATCCGCATTTCGGTTCGATGAGCACCATTACGGACGATGCCTTTCGCAAAGTCATGGAGAACAACGTGCTGGCGAATCACTGGCTCATTCAAATGGCGTTGCCGCAAATGATCGAGCGCAAGGACGGCGTCGTGATTATCGTGTCGTCGATCGGAGCCTTACGCGGTTCGCCGGTCATAGGCACTTACAACATTTCGAAGGCCGCCGACATCCAGCTGGCGCGGAATTTGGCAGTCGAAAACGGTCCGGACAATATTCGCGTGAATTGCATTGCGCCCGGCTTGATTAAAACCGATTTCGCGAAAGCACTGTGGAGCGATCCCGACATCTTGAAGCGCTCGACCGCCGGTGCACCCCTGCGCCGCATCGGCGAACCGGACGAGATTGCCGGCGCTGCCGTTTTTTTGGCCAGCAAAGCCGGCAATTTCATGACCGGCCAAGTCGTCGTCGTCGACGGCGGCGTGACGATTGCTTAAGAAGGCGCTAGGCACTAGTTACTAGGCTCTAGTCAGAATCCGGTCTCTATGGCTAGCGCCTAGTAACTAGTGCCTAGAGCCTGAGCGTAGCGAGCGAAGTTTATGAATGCATCACTCGAGCGATTGGAATCGAAAGTCGCTTATCTCGAACGCGCCAACAATGAGTTGAGCGATGTCGTCTACCGACAGCAGCGGGAACTCGACGAATTGCGGGTTCGCATTGCAACATTGTTAGAACGTGTCGAAGCTCAAAAGGAAATACCCACTCCGTACACTTCCGAGCAAGAGCGTCCACCGCATTATTGAGCCGCGATGGACAGTCGCTCTATGACCCTTAAGCCACCGCTTCCGGCCCGACATTGCAGCTTAGTGCGGCCGAAGCCTATGCTGCCGAACTATGAAAGCGGTCGGCGAGAATAAAATTTTAGAACAAGCGCTGCGCAACGGAGAACTCGACGTTCAGCAGCTGATCGACGCCATGCCGCATATGGTATGGCTGGCGACGGGCAAAATGGGTTGTGAGTTCGTCAGCGCACGTTGGCAGGAATATACCGGCGTGCCTGCCACCAAGATGATGGGCTACGGATGGGTGGACACTATCCATCCGGACGATCGCGACGCGTTGCTGAGCACGTGGCAAAACGCAGTCGCCACCGAACAACCGTTTCAACTTGCCAGCCGAATTTGCCGGCACGACGGCCACTATCGCTGGTTCGACAATCGCGGCGTGCCGTTACGCAATCGCGCCGGCGATATCGTCTATTGGTTCGGCACCACGACCGACGTGCACGACAGCTATCAAGTGCGCGAGGCATTGGAAAAAAACGCAGAACGGTTGCGCTACGTTGAGTTGGCCACCCACGATTCGATTTACGACTGGGACATGCGAACCGCAGTTACGCGGCGCAACGAGGCGTTTGCAGCCATATTCGGTGCACCGGAATCCGAACCCAATAGCGACGGATGGTGGGAGCTACACATCCATCCCGACGATCGCCAGCGAGTGATCGACAGCGCGGCGGCGGCCTTTCGCGCCCGTAAGCCGACGTGGGAAGACGAGTATCGTCTGCGGCGTCTCGACGGCAGCTACGCCACCGTCGTCGATCGCGGCTACCTCCTCTATGACGCCGATCGCAAGCCGTTCCGAATGATCGGGGCGGTGGCGGACATCAGCGCGCGCAAGCAAGTCGAACAATCGCTGCGCGACGTACAGGCGCGCTTGCTCTCTGCGCTCGAAGGCGGCGGAATGGCGACGTGGAGTTGGGACATTCGCGAAGGCAAACTGACGTGGGACGAAGCGGCCTATCGTCTTTGGGGAATCGATAGTTCCGGGCCCACGATCGATTTTTCAAGGACGGTCGAGTTGATTCATCCGGACGATCGTCCCGGCATCGAATCGGCGATTGCCGATTTTTTCAAGACCGGCGTTGCCACCGTCGTTGAATTTCGAACGGTAAGACCCGACGGCATCCAACAATGGCTGCAGGTTCGCGGTCAGGTTGAGCGCGATGCGAATGGAGTGCCCGTGCGCATGGCCGGCGTCTATATCGACATCACGGAGCGCAAGACTGCCGAGGAGGCGCGCCTACGAACGCAGAAGATGGAAGCGCTCGGGACGCTGGCAGGCGGCATTGCGCACGACTTCAATAATATTTTGCTGGCCATCCGCGGTAATGCAACGCTGGCGCTCGAGGATTTGCAAGCCGACAAAATCGATCCAGCGAGTTTGCGGCGTAGTTTGTTCGAGATCGACAAGGCAAGTACGCGCGCCGCCGACTTGGTGCGCCGTATCCTGACGTTCAGTCGCCAGCAAGAAGCGCAACGCGACGTGGTGCAACTGAAGCCGCTAATCGACGAGTCGTTGCGATTGCTGCGCTCGACATTGCCGGCGAATATCAAGATTCGCACCCGCTATGTCGATCCCGTCGAACCGGTGGCCACCGATGCGATTCAAATTCAACAAGTGGTCATGAATTTAGTCACTAATGCGTCGCATGCAATCGGCGAGCGAACCGGCACGATTGAAGTTGCGTTATCGACCCTGGTCCTCGATGAAAACTTGGCGCGCGATTTTCAGGATCTGACGCCAGGCCGATACGCGTGCCTGACGGTGAGCGATACCGGCGCCGGCATCGATGAGGCTATCGTCGATCGTATCTTCGATCCCTTTTTTACGACCAAGCAAGTGGGGCAAGGGACTGGATTGGGTTTGGCGGTGGTGCATGGCATCGTCAAGACGCATGGTGGAGCGATCGATGTCGTTAGTAAAGCGGGTGAAGGCGCTCAGTTTCGCATCCTGCTTCCAGCCGCTTCCGGCACACCGGCGGTGCGCGATGCGCCAGTGCCGGTGGTTACGCGTGGTGCAGGCGAACACGTTCTTTACGTCGACGATGAAGAGCCGTTGGTGTTTCTTATTACGCGGGTACTGGAGCGCATGGGCTATCGCGTCACCGGTTTCATCGATCCGCAACAAGCGCTCGATGCGCTGGCCGGAAGGCCGGAGAGTTTCGATTTATTGGTGACCGACCTTTCGATGCGCGGCATGACGGGTTTTGATTTGGCGCGCGCCGCGCGAAAAGTACGCGCCGACCTTCCGATTTTGTTGACGTCCGGGTATCTTCGAATCGAAGACCGCGAAACGGCGCAGGAATGCGGCATTCGCGAAATGATCTTAAAGCCTAACACCGTCGAAGAGTTGGGTATGGCGATCGATCGGGAATTGCGGGCGATTCGCCGGTAATTTCGGATTGGCCCTCACCCCGCCCTCTCCCGCGACCGGGAGAGGGCAGGGTGAGGGCTGTGCGCTAAGCCGCGTTTCTCAGCGCGGCGATGCGTTCTTCCAGCGGCGGATGGCTCGCGAACAGCTTGCCGAGTTTGCCACCGGAGATGCCGAACGCCGCCATTTGTTCGGGCAGCGGCGCCGGGTGACGCTGTTGCAAGCGTTGCAATGCGCCGATCATATTTTGGCGGCTCGAGAGTTGCGCGCCGCCCGAATCGGCGCGGAATTCCCGATATCGCGAGAACCAGGCAACGATCATGCTTGCCAAGATCCCAAGCAGAACCTGCAGCACCATGACGATTAGAAAATAAAAAGGTCCGGGGCCGCGCCGCTCGCGGTTGCCGCTGAGCGCGCCGTCGATCAGTCCGCCGATGACGCGCGACAGGAAAATGACGAACGTATTGACGACGCCTTGAATCAAAGTGAGCGTCACCATGTCGCCATTGGCGACGTGGCTCACTTCATGGCCCAACACGGCTTCGGCTTCCTGTTGCGACATGCCGTTGAGCAGTCCGCTGCTTACCGCGACCAGTGCCGCGTCGCGTCTTGCGCCCGTGGCGAAGGCATTCATGTCGCTCGATTCGAAAATACCCACTTCCGGCATTCCAATGCCGGCTTCTTGCGCCTGACGGCGCACTGTTTCTAAAAGCCAGGCTTCGCGCGCGTTACGCGGTCGATCGATGACCACTACGCCCATGGATCGCTTTGCCATCCACTTCGATATGGCAAGAGAGATGAAGGAGCCGCCGAAGCCGAAGATCGTCGCCATGATCAGAAGCCCGCCGTAGTGTTGTCCTTGTTCGGCGAGCAGGCGGTCGATCCCGAAAACCTGCATGACGATCGACAGCACTGCCAGGATGGCAATGTTGGTGGCGAGAAAGAGAACGATGCGTTTCATAGAGGAAGGACAGTAAGCGGCCGAATCGGCCGCAGGCAGAACGTTAGGGCTTGTCCACTAAAAACAAGGGCCGAGCATCTGCCGGATTAAAAGCCAACCCCAAAGGGCGGGCAGCCTTAGACGTTTAATCTGAGGCGTTATCCGGCGGGACGGAGGCTCAGCAACTTACTCCGAGGTCTGCTGCGGGAGTGTCCTTCAACCAAAGTTTTCAATTCCGATCGTCGTACTCGTCGTCCATGTCGTCATCGTCGTCCCAATCGTCATCGTCCTCGTCGTCGTCTTCTTCATCCCAATCGTCGTCGTCGGCATCGAGATCGTCATCCTCGTCGTCATCCGAGCCCGACCAGCCTTCCGGCTCCTCGGTTTTTTCGAGATCGAGTTCGTGCCAGGTATCGAGATCGATTTCCTCCACGTCACCATCTTCGTATTGTATTTCCAAGATCTCTTCGTCGGGGTCGACCGACAAAACTTGAAAGACTTCCTGGTCTTCCAAGTCGCGATACCATTGCCCAGCAACGGGGTCGAAATCTCTAGCCACGTGACACCTCAAAATATTGCGCAGCGGAGCGCGATCGGCACATCCGGCGCACGCATCTTAGGGGGTCTGTGCACGACAGGCAACGGGAAGAGACGGCAATCGGCGACCGACTACCGGCGACCGGCCCAAGAAAATCAACGGAGAAAACAAAAGATACGGATTGTCGTGGCGTAAACCGGTGCATGCATTCTTTTTCCAGTCGGTAGCCGGTAGCCTGTCGCCGGTTGCGTATTGACCTTAAACTCTCGGGTATGACTCGTAATCGCAAATCCGCCCAGCCGCTTCTGCATGCCAAACGCGTGGTGGTCAAGATCGGTTCCGCCCTGCTGGTCGAGCAAGCGACGGGGCGCATCAATCGCGCGTGGCTCGAAACCCTGGCGGCCGATGTCGCCCGACTTCGCGCGCGGGGACAGGACGTTTTACTCGTGTCGTCGGGCGCTATTGCGCTCGGCCGGCGGCATCTGGGCTTGGCGGCCGGTAAATTGAAGTTGGACGAGAAGCAGGCCGCGGCGGCGGTCGGCCAGATTCGCCTGGCGCACGCTTGGAAAGAAGTGCTGGACGAGCATCGCCTTACCGTCGCGCAAATTTTGCTCACGTTCGGTGACACCGAAGAGCGTCAGCGCTATCTCAATGCGCGCAACACGCTTGGCGCCTTGCTCAAGTTGGGGTCGATTCCGCTGATCAACGAGAACGATACCGTAGCGACCAGCGAGATACGTTATGGAGACAACGATCGACTTGCCGCGCGCGTGGCCCAAATGATCAGCGCCGATTGTTTGGTGTTGCTTTCGGACGTGGATGGTTTGTACACCGCCGATCCTACCAAGGATGCGAATGCCACCTTCATTCCGGAGATTCACGGCATCACGCCCGACATCGAACGCATGGCCGGCGGCGTGAATTCCTCCGTGGGTTCCGGCGGGATGATCACGAAGATCGCCGCCGCTCGCATAGCCGTTGCCGCAGGGTGCCACATGTGCATTGCCGTCGGGCGCGAAATGCATCCTTTGAAACGGCTCGAAACCGGTGCCCGATGCAGTTGGTTCTATCCCACGGCTACGCCGCTTACGGTCCGCAAGCAATGGATTGCCGGCACGTTGAAACCCGCCGGGGAAATTCACGTCGACGCCGGTGCGGCGACCGCTTTGACCCGAGGCAAGAGTCTTTTGCCGGCCGGTGTCGTGAAGATCGAAGGCGTATTCGGGCGCGGCGACGCGTTGATCGTGCGCGATAGCCAAGGGATCGAATTAGCGCGCGGTCTTGCCGCCTATTCGAGCAACGACGCCGAACGCATTCGCGGCCGCAAGTCCACCGAGATCGAATCGATTTTAGGATTCCGCGGTCGCGATGAGCTCATCCACCGCGACGATATGGTGGTGACGAAGGCAATAGACGCTCCTAGCCGCTAGCTACTAGTTGTTAGCCAGAAGGTGGGTTATCTGTCTGCTAGTAGCTAGCGGCTCGTTGCTAGAAGCGGCTGGCTAGGTGAAGCCCTAGGGCCTCGCACCGTCTTATGGCAGTATTCCTTCCCCAGCTCTTCAGACATCCTCAAGTTTACTTATGTCCGCCCAAGCCACCCTCACTGAAATCGGTGCTGTCATGGATTCGATAGGGCGCGCCGCTCTTGAGGCGGCCGCACGGCTTGCGCAGGCCGATACCGTCGTCAAAAACCGAGCGCTGCAGACGGTGGCCGATGCGCTTCGTCAGCAGGTGGCGAAGATTTTGGCCGCCAACGAAATCGATATGCGCGCGGCGACGGAGCGCGGGCTCAGCGGTGCAATGCTGGATCGCTTGAAGTTGGATGCCTCGCGTGTCGAAGCCATGGCGCGTGGCATCGAAGATATCGTCAAACTGCCGGATCCGATCGGGACCGTCATTGCGGATTGGACTCGACCGAACGGAATGCGCATCCAGCGCGTCCGCGTACCGCTTGGCGTCATCGGCATCATTTATGAAAGCCGCCCTAACGTGACGGCGGATGCGGGTGCGCTGTGTTTGAAATCCGGCAACGTGGCAATCTTGCGCGGCGGTTCGGAAAGCTATGCATCGAGCAGGGCCATTCACGAGTGTTTGGTCGCCGGTTTGCAGGCGGCCGGTCTGCCGGCGGCGGCGATTCAATTGATTCCGACCACGGATCGCGCTGCGGTCGGCTATTTGTTGAGCAGCATGACCGATTACGTCGATGTGATCGTGCCGCGTGGCGGCAAGAGCTTGATCGCACGTGTTCAACAGGAAGCGCGCGTACCGGTCATCGGTCATCTCGAAGGGAATTGTCACGTGTACGTCGACAAGGATGCGGACGTGAACATGGCGCGCGACATCGTGAAGAACGCAAAGCTGCGCCGCACCGGCATTTGCGGGTCTGCCGAAACCGTGCTGTTCGATCGTGCGTCGATCGCCACGCACGTGGCGCCCGTGGTTAAGTCGTTGCTCGATGCGCGCTGCGAGGTTCGGGGCGACGAAACGGTTCGCAGTGTCGACAGTCGCGTGCTTCCCGCGAAGGAAGACGATTGGTATACCGAGTATCTGGATGCCATCATTGCGGCTAAGGTGGTCGACGGCGTCGAAGGCGCCATCGCTCACATCGCGAAGTACGGATCGGCGCACACGGAGTCGATCGTCACGGCCAACGCGGCGACCGCGGAGCGATTTCTAAACGGCGTGGATAGCGCCATCGTCTTGCACAACGCATCCACGCAATTCGCGGACGGCGGCGAATTCGGCATGGGCGCGGAGATCGGCATCTCGACCGACAAATTTCACGCGCGCGGACCGGTCGGCGTCGAGCAGCTGACGAGTTACAAGTATATGGTCCGCGGAACGGGACAACTCCGGCCGTAGTTTGCTATAGGTATTGTCGATGGCTTCGAATTTGTTTCCCTCGAATCTTTTTTCTTGGGTCTTGCTAACGGCGGTTCTATCCGGTTCCGCGCACGCCCAGGAAACGCTGCCTACCAAGAGCTCTCTATTTGACGCGCAAAGCGCGGCGTTGGCGGCCGCGTTGACGGACCAAGTGGACGTCTTGTCGCCGAACACGTATCTGCAAGCGCAAGCGGCGTTCGCGGACGCCGAAAGGGATTACGACAAAGCGCGCAAACTCGACAGGATCACCGAGCAGTTGACGCGCAGCAAGGCGCTACTGGCGCAAGCCATTAAATTCGCCCAACTCACTCGTACCGCGCTGGCGACCCCACTCAAAGCGCGCGACGACGCCGTTGTGGCGCAGGCACCTAAGTATGCGGCGGAGGCGTGGAGGCGCGCAGCCGGGCGATTTGCCGAGGCAGCGGCGCAAGTGGAAAAGAATTCGATCCCAGGCGCGCAGAAGCGCGGCGCAGAAGCCGAAGTATTGCTGCGTGACGCGGAATTGCTGGCGATAAAAGGCGGCATTCTCGGCGAAGCGCAGGCGTTGATCGCCAAGGCCGACGCCGCGAAGGTGGGTGAGCTGGCGCCGCGTTCCTTGGCGGCAGCAAAGCGCTATATGCAACAGGGCGACCAGGAGATCACTCGCAGTCGGTACGACACCGACGTGCCGAAGAACCTCGCCGCACAAGCGCTTTACGAAGCGCGGCACGCGCTGTTTTTGGCAGAAACCATCGGGCCGCTGCAGGAGAGCAAAAAGGACGAGCATGCGCTTGAAGAAATGCTCTTGAGTTGGGAAGAGCCGTTAAAGCGCATCGCGGCGGAGTTGGGAACGAATCCGCGTTTCGACGAGGGGTATTTGCGGCCTGCTCAGGAATTTCTCGATCGTATTCAGGTCTTGCAGCGCGAGCTTCGTGCCGTGAAGCAAGAAAACAAAGACAGGGAAGGGCAGATCGCAATTCTGAACGCTGAGCTCAAGCGTCTCGAAGAAAAGCTCGGCGGCGTTTCCGAAGAGCGTGTCGCTTTGCAGCGCCGCCTCGACGCCCAGGCACGGCTAAGCAGCAACATCGCGCAGGTCGAATCCGCTTTCACGCCGAACGAAGCGCGAGTTTTTCGGCAGGGCGACGATTTGGTGATCTCATTGACCGGCATTACTTTTCCGGTCGCCAAGAGCACGATCGAACCGTCCAGCTTCGGTTTGCTCGCCAAAGTGCGCGATGCGATCAAATTGTTCCCGAACGCCTCGCTGATCGTGGAGGGGCATACCGACGGGGACGGAACGGATTCGGCGAATTTGATTCTGTCGCAGGACCGTGCGGACGCGGTGAAGCAATACATGGTCTCCAATATGGGATTGAACGCCGAAAAAATCAGTTCGATCGGTTACGGCGAATCGCGGCCGGTGGCGAGCAATCAAAACGCTGAAGGTAAGGCGCGCAATCGCCGCATCGATTTGGTGATGCAGATCAGCGCGGTGCAGAGTCCCTAAGGCGAAGTGGCTGTGTGATGGGTAAAGCGTGATGAGCAAGAGTTTGCCGCGTCTTTTTCCCGGTGTGCTTGTGCTGACACTGGCGAGTTTATTGATGGGTGGTTGCGCTACGGTGCAACACCGTGAGAGTCGCCGCTCGCCGCTGCTAGCGGCCGTCGAAGGTTATGTGGCTGCGCTCAATCGTCGCGACCTTCTCGCGCTGACGTTGTATACGACGCCGGACGTGGAGTGGTATTCGGTCGTGGGCGGCGAACTTATTCTCGAAGTATCGGGTCGCGATGCGCTGGCGAAATCGCTAACCCAGTATTTCGCGCGGAATGCCAATGCACGGTGGACGATCAAATCCGCCCAGGTAGTTGCGAATCGCGTCGCCGTGAACGAGCAATCCGAATGGAGCGAGGCTGACCGTCGTCAAGCGCACGCGGGGCAGAGTGTCTACCTGGGCGTTTACGAATTGAGCGACGGTCGTATTAGGCGCATGACGTACTTTCTGGACGGTGGTTAATAGATGAGCTTGTCGTTACGCGAACAATTGCTGGCTGCGGGTCTCGTGACCAAGAAGCAAGTGGAGCAAGCGGAGAGATCCGAGGCCCAGCAGCACCACAAGGCGAAGAAAACCTCCGGTAAAGCTCCGCCGCCGAAGCAGTTGACGGCGGCTGAAAAAGCCCAGCTTGCCAAAGCCGAGCGCGATAAGGAATTGAATCGCAAGAAGGAGGAAAAGGCCGCGCGTCGCGCGCGCGCGATTGCCATCAATCAACTGGTCGAGCAGAACCGCATCCCGCGTGTCGAAGACGAAAATCCGGAGTTCTATAACTTTGTCGAGGGCGGCAAAATTCATCGTATCGCGGTGAAAGGCGACACGCTGGAGCGAATTCTTCGCGGCGATTTGCTGGTCGCGCGCTACCGCGGTTTCTTTGCGCTCGTATCGAGGGACGGTGCGGAAAAGATTCGCGCTATCGATCCAAACGCGGTTCTCGATACCAAGCCGGAGTCGAAGCCCGCTGACGAAAACGATCCGTACAAAGACTTCGTCGTTCCCGACGATTTGAAATGGTAGTGCGATAGTTCGCGAAGCCTATCGTCGCTAGCGTCTCGGCCTCGTTGGTGGTTCGGGACGATGCATCTCGTCAATAGTTCGTAAAGCCCGGGCCATAGAGTCGTGTTACTGTGACACCATGAAACCGAAACGTCCTACCGGCCTCGATGCGGTGACCCGCAAGGTCGCGGACCTGAACGATCAGGTGATCGATGAGCTGTACGGGCTCGAACCGGTCTACAGCCCCGACGATGTCGGCCAGCAAACCGAGCCGACAAGATTCGTGACGATTCAATGCCCCTACTGTGCCGAGAGCTACGAAACGCAAGTCGATCTCACCGCTGGATCGTTCACCTACGTCGAGGACTGCCAAATCTGTTGCCAGCCGATTGAACTCTATGTCGAAGTTAACGAGGCGGGGCAATTGCGGGCGGTGAATGCGCAGCGGATGGACTAAGAAAGCTACTAGCCGCTAGCTACTAGCAGCTAGCCAGAGAAGAGTTGTGCTTAGCGCCTACGGAAATTTTTGAGTTATTCATGTGTCGTCATTCCGACATACTGAAAACCGCTCCTGCGTTTCCAGTATGACCTCCGCCCCTGGAGGCCTTATGCCGGGGTGGCTACTTGGTTTTCATTCATGGGCGGCGATCGCCTCAAATTAAAGTTTCTTATTTCTGGCAAGTAGCTACTGGCTAGTAGCTAGTCGCTAGCATGCTCGTGAGCATGCGCATGCTCCGCACAGCGCTCGCAATTCACCCACCCCGAGTCGCCGTTTAAGTAGTGCTCTTTTTTCCAAATAGGCACGCGGTGCTTAACTTCGTCGATGATATAGCGGCAGGCCTTAAAGGCTTCGTCGCGGTGTCTGCTGCTTACGCCGACCCATACCGCAAGATCGCCGATGGCAAGTGAGCCGACGCGATGGGCGCAGGCAGCTTTTTCTACGCCAAAGCGTTCGATCGCTTCTTGCACGATGCGTTCGCCTTCTTTCACGGCTAATTCGACGAACGCTTCGTACTCCAAGCGCGTGACCTGGTGGCCCTCGTTGTTGTTGCGCACCCACCCTTCGAAAGAACAGTAACCGCCGCAGGCGGGATCCGCGAGTCGTTTTCGGAACTCGTCGACCTCGAGAGCAGTAGTGAGGAACGTAAAGGTCATAGAGGTCATCGTGGCCCTGGCATTAACCGCCGGCGACCGGAGGAATGAAGACCAGCGAATCGCCGTCTTTAAGCGGCGTTTGCCAGTCGCTGAATTCGGTATTGATCGCGACTTTGAGTTGCGGCATGTCGAGCGTGAACGGATAGCGCTTGCGCAACTCGTCGAACACGGCCGCGGGTGTCGCAGCGTTAGTCATCAGCGATTCCTCGCTCTTGCCGGCCTGTTCGCGAAGAAGTGCATAGTAGCGAATATGAATTTTTCTCATGATGGCGTGGTTTAGGACAACAGCGCATCGGCCGCTGCGCGTTCCTGTGGCGTATTCACGTTGTCGAGGGCGCGCGCGTCCGGTTGATCGAGCAACGCGGTATCGGAGTTGATCAGCAATTTACGTGGGCATTCCTTCCCAAGCGCAACCCACTCCTGGATGCGAACCAAGCTCCTTGGCTCCCAAATCGTGCACAGCGGTTCCGGCAGTCCATCGTGGGCGCTGCGAAATGCCGTGGCGATGCGGGCGGAATCGCGATGCGCGATCAAGTGATCGAGAGTAAGGCGCGAAAGAAACGGCAAGTCGCACGCGAGCACCAGCCACGCGGAAGACGGATGCGAGTTCAATGCCGAATAGATGCCGGCGATCGGTCCGGTGCCCGGCCGTAAGTCGAGAATCTGGGGTAGGGTGCGTCGAGTCGGGTCATCCGTTTGATCAGGCCGCACCGACACGAACGTTCGTTCGCAAACCGTGCTCAACAATTCATAGGCCCAGACCAATTGCGGCTTGCCGTGAAACGAAAGCGTCGCTTTGTCGATGCCCATGCGTTGGCTTTTGCCGCCGGCAAGGACGAGGCCGAAGAGAGGTGGGGAAGAAGTCATGATTGACTGGCGAAATGGCGAATAGCAAGCGTTCTGCTATTCACTCTGCGCTTCCTTCCTAATGTCCGACTTCCCGCCCGTTTTCTCGACGAGTTTCGTTTCCGCAATGATCATGTCGTGGGACAGCGCTTTGCACATGTCGTAGATGGTGAGCGCCGCGACACTGGCTGCGGTAAGGGCTTCCATTTCGACGCCGGTCTTGTGATGCACGGAAACGGTTGCACGAATGAGGGCGTCGTCGCCCTGCATGTCGATGGCGATCTTGCAACTCTCGATGCCGAGCGGATGACAAAACGGAATGAGTTCATGGGTCCGTTTCGCGGCCATCGTACCGGCAATGATGGCGGTGTGAAACACGGGGCCTTTGGCGGTGGCGAAATCCTGTGTGCGCAATGTTTCAGCGATGGCATGCGGAAACCTGACCCGCGACTCGGCAGTGGCAGTGCGTTTCGTCGCCGTTTTGTCGCTTACGTCCACCATGGTGGGATTGGAGCGAGAGTCGAGGTGGGAGAGGGAAGGCATATGGAAGCTTCTAGCCGCTAGCCAGAGTAGATTGAAAAACACCCAGTAATCGTACTACATCCGATTGAAGTCCTGCTCCAAGCGCTAGATCGTTAGTGCGCGCAAGGTTAAAGTTTCAGGTGTTTCTGAATTCTGGCTAGCTGCTAGCGCCTAGTAGCTAGCGGCTCCGGCAGCCTCAGCCGCCGATGTAGTACATCTCTATCTTCCTCAACGGATGCTCATCCGCCCGCAATCCCGCGCGCTGTTCGCTATAGCGGTCGCCGCGTGCCAGCCATGTGTTGCGAATAATTTCGCGCAATTCGTCGTTGGATTTACCGCCGCGGAGCGGGGCGCGAAGATCGACGCCTTCGGTGGCGAACAAACACGTGTAGAGCACGCCTTCGGAGGAGAGTCGCGCGCGCGTGCAGGAGCCGCAGAAAGGGTCGCTGACCGACGAGATGAAACCGATTTCACCTTTACCGTCGTCGAAGACATAACGCTCGGCTACTTCGCCGCGGTAATTTTCTTGGGCGGGATGCGCGGACCAGCGCGCATTGATGCGTGCAAGGAGATCGCGCGACGGCACAACATGTTCGCGGCTCCAATGATTACGGTTACCCACGTCCATATATTCGATGAAACGCACGATGACGCCGGTGCCGCGGAAGCGTTCGATCAATTCCATGACCGTGTGGTCGTTTACACCGCGCTGCACGACGCAGTTGACCTTTATCGGTGCGAGTCCGGCAAGCAAGGCAGCCTCGATGCCTTCGAGTACTTGTTCGACGCCGCGGAACCCGCCGCTCATTTGCGCGAAGATCTCCGGATCGAGCGTGTCGAGGCTGACCGTCACGCGGTGGAGGCCGCTCGCTTTGAGTTCAGCTGCCTGCTTCGCGAGCAGTATCCCATTGGTCGTAAGCGCAACGTCTTCCACTCCGTCGAGCGAAGTCAGTTCACCGATGAGTTCCGAAAGATTGGGCCGTAATAGCGGCTCGCCTCCGGTCAGCCGAATTTTCTTGACGCCGTGCGCGACGAATAAACCGGTAAGCCGGACGATTTCATCGAACGACAGACGTTCGGCTGGTTTCAGGAATTTGTAGTGTTCGTGAAACTGTTCCTTCGGCATGCAATAGGGGCAACGGAAATTGCAGCGATCCATGACCGAAATCCGCAGGTCATGCAGTGGCCGTCCGAGTGTGTCGCGCGGACCGGATGCAGAAGGGAAGGCGATAGGGGCGGACATGGATGGGGCTACCGGCGACCGGCTACACGTTGCCGGCTCAAGAAAAAAATTGGCACGTCATCCTACCATCGATAGAAGTTAACGGCTGTTCCGGCCGTAAGCTGCGCAGCGCCCGGCGGGAGTTCGACGCATCCGACGGAACCGATTAAGGAAGTGAAATCGCCGGAGCCCTGCGTGGCGCGGGGATGCGCAATCGAAGTCGCCGTAGTGTGCGACAGCCTGACCGGCAGCAATGTCGTCAGCGAGGGGAGCGGCGTTACGTTTTCGCCGAGCTCTACGATGTACGGTTCGTGCGTCATTCCCAGCGAAGCCTTGACGCCCGGCAATACATACCGTGCCATACACGCTAGCGTGGAGACCGGATTTCCCGGAAGTGCATAGACAGCCTTGCTATCGCGCGTGCCGAACCACATAGGCTTGCCTGGGCGTTGCGCGACCTTATGGAATAGCTGGTTTACGCCCAACTCCGCCAGGATTTTCGGCACGAAATCGAATTTCCCCATGGAAACGCCGCCGCTCAAAATCAAGACATCCGCGTCGTCGAGATGTTTGCTGAGGCGCACGCGTAATTGTTCCTCGTCGTCGGCAAGATGATCGTCAGCTACGCGCGTAAAACCATGCGCGCGCAATATTGCCGTCACGGCGTAGACGTTCGAACGGCGAATTTGCCAAGCGCTCATGGGCTGTCCGGGTTCGATCAATTCGTCGCCGGTCGAAATGACGACGATGCGCGGAAGGCGCGTAACCTGCACGTGCGCCAGTCCGGCGGAGGCGAGCACGGCAATTTCCGGAGCGCTTAGCACGGCACCTTTCGACAATACTTGCGTACCGGCGCGGCAATCGGTGCCTCGTCGATGCACATTGAGCGAAGCGGCGAGGGTTGCGTTCTCAGCAAGCCGCGCTCGACCATTCACTACAGTAATGCGTTCGACGGGAATCACGCAGTCGCAACCGCTCGGCAGCATTGCGCCCGTCATGACTTCGATGCACGAGTCGGAGTTTGCTAGGGTCAGCGGCGGCGCGCCCGCGGCTTGGATTCCCGCAATGAGAAATTCGCGTGCAGCGCTTTTGCTCGAGACGGCAATTCCATCCATGGCCACGCGGTCGAAGGGTGGTTGATCGCTTTCCGCGAAGACGTCCTGCTGCAGCACGCAGCTGGCCGTATCGCGCAATGCGACGGGCATAATTGGAAATCGCGGCGCATGCGCGGCAATGATTGCGGCGGCTTCGACGGGAGTGAGCATCGTTCAAAATCGACAGCGGACGTGCGGACGTGCGATGGTACGCGAGGATTCGCCGAAGCGATCGCCCGACTGTCGAAAAACTCTATTTTTAACGGTCGGTTAATCTGAACAGACCCGCCAGCGCGGCGGAAGCGCGGTTATTTGCCCCGCGACTTGAACAACCGAACCTGTTCGTTGAACTGCTTAGCCTTTTCCTTTAGTTCGTCCACGGCGGCATTATGCTTTTTGGCTTGCAGCGACTTAATTTGTAAAACGCTAAGCGTCACGTCTCCCGCTTCGCGAACCTTGTCGGCGGTTTCCTTTTCCAAGCAGACCGTATAGGCGTTTACGTCGCCGTTGTATTGCTTGAATACCGTCATCGCCTGGAGCATTTCGGTTTCCGAGGCCGATTTGCCGTCTGGAATTTGCTGCGGGGCTTTCGGATACGAGCAATCGGCAAACGCCATTCGCGATACCGCGAGCGCAACGGTCATTACGGCGAGTTGCCGGCCTTTCGTCATCTACTCCTCCGAGCCTAATCCGAGCCAAATTCAATTCCAAATTTAACGTGGCAAGCGATCCATGCATAGGAACGCTTACGCTAAATCGGCGAAATTCGGAAAGACTTGAGGAGAAGTAATGTCTTTATGTCGAATACCGACCGGCTGCGAGTTCGCTTAAGTTCAGCGGAGCAACCGATCGGCGGGCATCGATTTGTTAGCCCTTGTTCTTGTTCTTGAACGCACGCAATTGCTGATTGAACTCATCGGCGCGCGTCTGCAATTCATCGACGGCGGCATCGTGTTTCTTCTCTATCATTTCCTTGATGTGTTGAGCCTTTTTTGTGTTTTGGCCTGCGTCGGCAACGAGCGTATCGCCTTCTTTATCCAAGCAACCGAGATACGCGGTCACCTCGGTTTGGTATTTGAGAAGCGCTTCTCTGCCTGCCGCCATTTCAGCTTCCGTCGCTGTTTTGCCGTCGGGTGCCGACATCGGCGTTTTTGGATAAACGCACTCGGCCAGCGACGGCGCCGACCAACCCGCGCCGATGAGAACTGTCATTGCTAATGTGCGCGCGATCTTCATAAGTTGCCCCTCATGCTATCGATTCACGGATCGATTCTTAGGAATATGATGCATTTGAACGGTGTGCGAGCCGTATCTTATGATACCCGGTGCGGCACGTCGATAAAGAATTCGGTTGCCTGAATGGAGCTGAAGATTTTTAACAATACGGCCGAATTCCGCCGTTGGCCCTGCAGCGGTAGCAATTCGGCGCTATTTAATCGTGCGCAGAAAGGCCGTTCCGCCGAGCTCCGACATCTGTTCGGCGATCCAGTGCTGTCGCGATCGAACATAAAGACTCGGTGAATTGGCCCGAAAACGACTCGGGTTCGGCAATACGGCGGCCAGCAATGCCGCATCGGCGTAAGTGAGCCGGGCGGCGGGCTTGTGAAAATAAATCCGCGCCGCGGCTTCTACGCCGTAGATGCCGCGCCCAAATTCCGCCACATTGAGATAGATCTCAAGAATGCGCCGCTTAGGCCACAGTGCTTCGATGAGCACGGTGAAGTAAGCCTCGATTCCTTTGCGAATCCAGCTTTGACCCGGCCAGAGGAAAATATTCTTGGCGACTTGTTGGGTGAGCGTGCTGGCGCCGCGCACGCGTTTGCCGCGTTCACGCTCTTCGAGGGCATGGTTGATCGACTTGAGATCGAATCCCCAGTGTTCGGGAAACGTTTGATCTTCGCTTGCGATCACCGCGAGCTGCATCGGAGCGGAGATGCGTTCGCGATCCACCCATGCATAGCGCAGCGCGTAGGATTCGCCGGTTCGCCATGCGAGCCAGCGGTCGCGCACCATGAAGGCGCTCGTAAACGGATCGACGAAGCGCAGGATCGCGACACAGAGAATGCTGAGCGCGATCCAGCCGAGCACCAAGAAAAAAAAGCCACGAGCCAGTCGCTTGCGCAAGGGACGAGCTGCGCTCACGGAACCACCGAATTACTTTTCTGTACGCGTCGCCTTGTTGATGACGACGGCTTCCAGCGGGACATCCTCGTGGTGACCGCGCCGGCCGGTCTTTACCTTCGCGATGGCATCGATCACTTCCATGCCCGACACCACGTGCCCGAATACCGCGTAGCCGTAGTTGCCGGGCTTGTTGTCGAGGAAGTCGTTGTCCTTCAGATTAATGAAGAACTGCGACGTCGCGCTGTTGATATCGTTGGTGCGTGCCATCGAAAGTGTCCCGCGTAAGTTCTTTTTGCCGTTCTTCGCTTCGTTCTGAATGGGATCGTTGCCCTCTTTCTGTTTCATGTCGGCGGTGAATCCACCGCCTTGAATCATGAATCCGGGGATGACCCGATGAAAGATGAGTCCATCGAAGAAGCCGCCGTCCACATAGCTCAAGAAGTTTTCGCTGCTGACGGGAGCATCTTCAGCGAAGAGTTCGACCGTGAAGTCGCCTTTGGAGGTGTTGAATAAGATCATGGTGGTAGGGGGATTAAATTAAGCGCTAAGTAGGGAAGAATTAATCTCTTGCTAGGCGCTGGCTGCTAGCTCCTAACAAGACTCAATTGGCCTTCCGTCACTCGTTCGTGTCCGGCCAAATCGGAACGTGAGACTACGTGAGAGTAGCCTTGTTGCACAAGCAAAGAACGAACGGCGGCGCCTTGCTTCCAGCCGTGCTCAAGCAGCAACCAGCCGCCCGGTGCAAGATGGCGGTGCGCTTCTTTGACGATGCGCTCGATGGCCTCCAATCCCGTGGATCCGGCGATCACGGCAATCCTTGGTTCGAATGCCGCGACGGCGGGAGATAGGTCGACGTCGTCTGTCGCCACGTAGGGCGGGTTGCTTACGATGATGTCGAAGCGAACGGGATCCGCCTGCGTGTTCACTGCGTTGAACCAATCGCTGCGTTTGAACTCCACATTGCCTATGCCGAGCGCGCGTTGATTTCGAACTGCGACTTCCAGGGCATCATGCGATACGTCGACCGCGAGGACCTGCGTGTGGGCGCGCGCGTGCGCGATCGCAAGTGCGACGGCGCCGCTTCCAGTCCCCAAGTCCAACGCCCGGGAGGGTTCATTAAGCGCGATGCGTTCGAGCGCCGATTCGACCAGTAGTTCCGTCTCCGGGCGCGGGATCAATACCGCAGACGATACTTGCAGCTGCATGGACCAAAATTCCTGCCGGCCCGTGATGTACGCGATCGGTTCGCCGCGTTCTCGTCTCAGTACGGCGGGTAGCAGGTCTTCAAGTTGCTCCGTCGTCAATAGTTGTTCCGGCCGCGCGTACATCATCGAGCGATGGATGCCGGTAATCGCCTGCAATAGAATTTCCGCATCGAGTTGCGGCGAGCCGCTAACGACATTGAACCGGGTGACGGCCATTTTCAGCCAATCGCCGACGGATGTGAGTTGGGAGGGCATGATTAACTACGTTGGGCCGACTGGCTAACCGGCTAACTGGCCAACTGGTAAGAGTTCGCGTTAACCATCGGACTTGTTGCTCTCGTATTTTTTTGCTCTGGCCATTCTTGCCGATCTGGCCAGTTAGCCAGTCGGCCTTCTAAAGGAAATTTTCGTGCAAGTCTACGCCAATGTGCTCGAAATGATCGGTCGTACGCCGATGTTGAAATTGAGTCGGCTCGACACCGGTCCATGCGAGTTGTATTTAAAGCTCGAAATGCAAAATCCAGGCGGGTCGATCAAGGATCGAATTGGGATTTCCATGATCGAAGCCGCGGAGCGGAGCGGGGCGTTAAAGCCAGGCGGCACCGTTGTCGAGGCAACGGCCGGCAATACCGGATTGGGGCTGGCGCTGGTCGCGGCGCAGAAGGGCTACAAGCTCATTCTTGTGTTGCCGGACAAAATGAGTCAGGAAAAGATTTTCAATTTGCGTGCGCTCGGCGCCGAAGTGGTGCTCACGCGATCGGATGTCGGCAAAGGGCACCCGGAGTATTACCAAGACTTGGGCGAGCGCCTTGCTGGGGAGCGCGGCGCGTATTTCATCAATCAGTTCGCCAACCCCCACAACGCCAAGGCGCACGAACTCACGACGGCACCCGAAATTTGGGAGCAGATGGAACACCGGCTTGATGCAATCGTGGTCGGCGTCGGATCGAGCGGCACGATTGCCGGGCTGACTCATTACTTCAAGCAAACGGCGCCGCACGTCGAGATGATCCTGGCCGACCCTCAGGGGTCCGTGCTTACCGAGTACATTCGGACTGGGCAACTCAACGCGAAGGGCTCGTGGTTGGTCGAGGGTATCGGCGAGGATTTCATTCCGACGATCTGCGACTTCTCGATGACGCATCGCGCCTATTCGATTCCCGACGGAGAATCGTTTGCCTCGGCGCGGCTCTTGTTAAACAAGGAGGGAGTCATGGCCGGCTCGTCCACCGGAACGCTCGTGGCGGCTGCGCTGCGTTATTGTCGCGAACAAAAATCCGCGAAACGTGTCGTCACGTTCGCGTGCGATACCGGTAACCGCTACTTGAGCAAGCTTTACAACGATTTCTGGTTGGAAGATCAAGGGTTCGTCGCGCGCAAGACCTATGGGGACCTGCGCGATCTGATCGGCCGGCCGCACGGCGAACATGCCACGATTACGGTCGGTCCTCACGATGTCCTGACCACCGCGCACAACCGCTTGAGAAATGCCGGCTTTTCGCAGCTTCCGGTGATGGAGGGCAATAAGCTTCTCGGCGTCGTTACCGAAGACGACATCATTCGTTTTGCATTCGGCCGTCCGGAGCGGTTTAAAGAGCCGGTCCGCCTCGCCATGAACGCCACATTTCTGCGTGTCGACAAGAATACGTCGGTCAACAACTTGGTTTCGATGCTGGAAGTTCGCTCCTCGGCCGCGGTGATGGACGGCGAGAATTTTCTCGGCCTCATTACGCGGGCCGACGTGCTTAATTATTTGCGGCGGCAGGTGTAATGTCGCCTGCCTCTCTATCCTACTAACCACCCCATCCCTCCCCCGGCAAAGGGAGAGGGATAAGAAATTGATCATCGCCATGTCAACCTCCGCCAAACTTCGCTTTGCCACTCGCGCCATTCACGCCGGCCAATCGCCCGATCCGTCGACCGGCGCCGTCATGCCGCCTATTTATGTGACGTCTACGTACGCGCAATCGAGCCCGGGGGTGAACAAAGGCTACGACTATTCGCGCACACGCAATCCAACGCGCGGCGCGTGGGAGCGATGCATCGCCGATTTGGAGAGCGGCATTCGCGGTTATGCGTTTGCTTCGGGTATGGCCGCAACGAGCACGCTGCTCGAGCTGCTTGACGCCGGTAGCCATGTCGTTGCGATGGACGATTTGTACGGCGGCTCGTTCCGTCTGTTCGAGCGCGTTCGCCGGCGCACGGCCGGTCATGACTTCACCTTCGTGGATTTGTCGAACGAGGCCGCGGTGCTTGCGGCGCTCAAGCCGGCGACGAAAATGATTTGGATCGAGACGCCGACCAACCCGACCTTGCGTTTAGTCGATATCGCCAAGATCGCTTCGCTGGCGAAGTCACGCGGCATTCTCACCGTCGTCGACAACACGTTCGCAACTCCGTGGACGCAGCGTCCGCTGGAATTGGGCACGGATATCGTCATGCATTCGGCGACGAAATACCTCAATGGCCATTCGGACATGCTGGGCGGTATCGCCGTGACGGCCAATCCGGAACTCGCGGAACGCATTGCCTTCCTGCACAACGCGACCGGTGCCGTGAGCGGTCCGTTCGACAGTTTTCTCGCGCTTCGAGGTTTGAAGACATTGCCGCTGCGCATGCGGCAGACTAGCGAGAACGCACTGGCGATTGCGGAATGGCTTGAGAAGCATCCGAATGTGGCGCGAGTTCTGTATCCGGGACTGCCGAGTCATCCGCAGCACGAACTCGCGAAACGGCAGATGCAGAACGGCTTCAGCGGCATCGTGACCTTCTTCGTGAAGGGCGGGCTTGAGCCGGCACGCCGCTTTTGCGAGCGGTGCTCCATTTTCACACTCGCGGAAAGTTTAGGCGGCGTCGAAAGTCTCGTCGATCATCCCGGACTGATGACGCATCAATCGATTCCGCGCGAACAACGCCAGGCGCTCGGTATCGACGATTCGCTCATTCGCTTGTCGGTAGGGATCGAAGATGTCGCTGATTTGATCGACGATTTGGAGCAAGCGCTGCGCTGAGCCACTAGCCGCTAGCATCTAGCCAGACAAAGCCCATTAGACTTTTAGATTTCTAGCTAGATGCTAGTAGCTAGCGGCTAGAAGCTATTGTGCCGTAATTTCCGCCAACTGCTCCGCTTGGAATTCTTGCTGCAACGGGCCGATGACGTCGTCGAGCTTGCCGTTGATCACCTGATCGAGTTGATACAGCGTTAAGTTGATGCGGTGATCGGTGACGCGACCCTGCGGGAAATTGTAGGTACGGATGCGCTCGGAACGATCGCCGGAGCCGACTTGCAATTTGCGCGACGCCGCCTCGGCCTGCGTGCGCTTCTCTCGTTCGGCGGATAAGAGTCTCGCTTTGAGGAGCGACATGGCCCGCGATCGGTTCTTGTGTTGCGAACGCTCGTCTTGGCATTCGACCACGATGCCCGTCGGGATATGCGTGATGCGTATTGCCGAGTCGGTTTTGTTCACGTGCTGGCCGCCGGCGCCCGAAGAGCGGTAGGTGTCGGTGCGAATATCGGCGGGATTGATCGTGATTTCGTCGACCTCGTCCATTTCCGGCAACACGGCTACCGTGCAGGCCGAGGTGTGGATGCGACCTTGAGCCTCGGTGGCGGGCACGCGCTGGACACGATGCGTGCCGGCTTCGAACTTAAAGTGCGAGTACGCGCCTTGGCCTACGATGCGGCTGATGATTTCTTTGTAGCCGCCGTGTTCGCCGGGGCTTTCGGACATCACCTCGACGCGCCACCCTTGATTGTCGGCGTAACGGGAATACATGCGGAACAGATCGCCGGCGAAGATTGCCGCTTCGTCGCCGCCCGTGCCGGCGCGGACTTCCAGATAGATATTGCTGTCGTCTTGCGGATCTTTCGGGATCAAGAGCTTGGCAAGGTCGTTCTCGTCGCTCTCGATGCGCGCGGCGAGAATCTTCAATTCTTCTCGCCCGAGCTCTCGCATTTCAGCGTCGTTTCCGTCGGCCATTTCCTGCGCGGCAACGCGTTCCGATACCGTAGCCTGATAGGCCCGGTAGCGTTCGACCACGGGACCGAGCCGTGAATATTCCATCGACAATTCGCGGAACTTGTTCTGTTCGCCGATGGTGTCGGGGTCGGCGAGCAGGTGACTGATTTCCTCGTGTCGTTCGGCGAGCTTGTCGAGTTTGGCTTGGATGGAGGGTTTCATGGGGGGAACCGGCTGCGGGCTACCGGCTGCCGGCCGGAAGAGGACCGGCGCGCATTATGCGTTGCGTTTCGGTTCTTGCAACTCGAAGAGCGTCACCGCCGCTTTGATCAGCTCCGCATCGCCTTGTTCGGCTGCGACGCGGAGTTGGTGGCTGGGAGCGTGTGTTAGGCGATTGGTCAATGTCGACGCTAGAAAATCGAGTACTTCCTTGGAATCACGGCCACCGGCCAACATGCGCTCTGCTTGTTCCATGGTCTGCGAGCGGATTAAGTCGGCTTGCTCGCGCAGCCGGCGGATCGCCGGAACCGCATCGAGCGCTTTGCGCTGTTGCTCGAATAACTCCACTTCCTGTGCAATCAGCTGATCGGCATCGCGAGCGGCTTGGCGGCGCGTCGCCAGATTCTCGTTAACGACGGTGTGCAGGTCGTCGATGGTGAAGAAATACACGTCGTCGAGTTCGGCTACTTTCGGCTCGATGTCCCTCGGCACGGCGATGTCGACCATGAAGATCGGCCGGCGCTTGCGGGCCCGGAGCGCGGCTTTCACGGCGTCGTGCGTGATGATCGGCGTTGGACTAGCCGTCGAGCTAATCACGATGTCCGCTTCCGGTAGATGCAGCGCGAGCGCGTCGAGCGTAATCGCGTAACCTGAAAATTCCTGCGCTAGCTCTTGGGCATTGGCAAGCGTTCGGTTGGCGACGATGATCCGTTTGACGCCGTTGCTTGCCAGATGACGGGCAGCCAGGGCGATCGTTTCGCCGGCGCCCACCAAAAGGGCGGTCCGTTCGCTCAAGTGTTCGAATACCGTGCGCGCCAGATTGACGGCAGCAGAGGCAACCGAAACGGAATTCGATCCGATCTGCGTGCCGCTGCGGATACGCTTGGCGACCGAGAATGCGGCTTGGAAAAGCCTGTTGAGGTGGGGGCCGGTCGTGCCGCTTTCCTGAGCGGTTCGATAGGCGTCCTTAAGTTGCCCAAGAATCTGCGGTTCGCCGACGATCATGGAATCGAGGCCCGACGCGACGGAGAACAAATGCGAAACGGCGCGGGGGCCTTCGAGTTGATAAAGACTTTGCTCTATATGGTGACTCGCCAAGTCATGCCAATGCGCGAGCCATTCGGACAGTTTTATTTCCGGGTCGTCTGTGTGGCAATAAAGCTCGGTTCGATTGCAGGTCGACACGATCACGGCTTCGCGCACGCGTGTCTGCGACAGTTCGCGCAATGCCTCGGGCAATTCCGTTTCCGCGAAGACGACCTTTTCGCGGATGTCGACGGGCGCCGTGCGATGATTGATGCCAAGGACGATAAGTGACATGAGTAGTCGGCGATTCTCCGGGAAGAGCCGCGCCGGTACAAGCAAGGCGGCAGTCCAATGTTCAAAGCGCCGTGACTGCCGGCCGGTGGCCTCTGTATTCGTGCGGCGCTTATTCGCCGCAGCTCTCGTTCTCGGCACGAGGGGCCTGATATAGTCCGTCGCCAGCGAGGAAACCCCATGATCTGTGTGAAATTTCGCCGTCGGTCAACGGCCGCAGCGCTGCTTTGTGTATCCCTTGCACTTTTGGGTTGCGTGTCGAAGCCCCTAGTCGATGGAAAACCGAGTAACGAAAAGCCGGCGGGCAATCTGCCGCGCGATGCCAATACGCTGGTCTTGGGTGCCGAGATGGCGCTACAACGCAAACAGTACTTGCTTGCTACGCAGGCGCTATCGGCCGCCGCCGCTCTGAGTGACGACGAGCAACTTGCGGAGCGGGCGACACGCGTGGCTTTCGAACACCATCAGAATAGTTACGTGCTCGAAAACGCACGGCGGTGGTTGGCGCTCAATTCCACTAGCGAAGAAGCCCAGCGGTTCGCCGGCGTCGCGGCGCTACGGTTGTATCGGATCGACGAAGCGGCGACCCATTTCGACGCGCTCCTGCGCAACGCCTACATCAGCCCGCAAGCGGGATTCGTAACGTTGCTTCCCCAGTTGATGGAAGAAGGATCGCGCCCTGGGGCCATGGCGCTCATGAAGATTCTCGTCGAGAAGTTTCCGAACACGGCGGAAGCGCACTACGCTTTAGCGCAGACCGCGCTGGCCGCCGACAATATGGCGCTAGCGTCAACGAATGCGCAGCGTGCAGTTGAACTGTCGCCTTATTGGACGACGGCGCGGTCCTTATTGGCGCGGGTTCAGTCCGTCACCGGCCAGCATGACGCCGCACTCGCCACTATGCAGACGGTCATCGAGCAGGAAGATAAACCGGAACGACGACTGGAGCGCGCGCATATTTTGTACGTGGCGGGCAAAGTCGACGAAGCGCGCCGCGAACTCGAGCGCTTGACCGGCGATCCGGAGGCGGGCGCCGGTGCAGAGCGGTCGCTTGCGCTGTTCGATATCGATAGCGGGCAATATGAAGCCGCCTCCAAGCGGTATCGCGATTTAGTGAAGAGCGGCCGCTTTGTCTATGAAGGCCTGTTCCGCCTAGGTCAAATTTCCGAACGGCGCAATTCGCTGGACGACGCCTTTGAGCTGTACGCACGCGTCCTCGACGGCGACTACGCACTGGCGGCGCAAGGTCGTGCCGCGCGGTTGAAGGCGAAATCGAGTTCGGTTGCCGAAGGCTTAACCGTTCTGAAGAGCTTCGGCGGCGAGCACGAAGAGCTGGCTATCGAGATTCTTAACGCGGAAGCGGCATTTCTGGCGGACGAAGGCGAGACGCAGCAAGCGCTGCAAGTGTTGCGAAATGCTTTACAGGCGTATCCGGAACATGACGGATTGCGCTACGCGCACGCGTTGCTGCTTGAACGAATGGATCGAATTCCGGAATCGATCGCGGTGATGCGGGCCTTGGTGAAGGATCGTCCCGGCGATCCTGCCGCACTGAATATGCTTGGTTACACCTTGGTGGATCGGGGCCGCAAAGCGCGCGAAGGGCACGATTTGATTGCCCGCGCACTCGAGATGATTCCGGACAACGCAGCGGTTCTCGATAGCATGGGCTGGGCCCTTTATCGAATGAAGAAGCCCGCCGAAGCGCTTCCCTATTTGGAGCGAGCGCTGTTGCGTGGCCGCGATCCCGAGATTGCATTGCATCTGGGCGACGTTCAATGGGCGCTCGACAAACAAGCGGAAGCGCGCAGCACCTGGGAAAACGCGCTCAAGGATGCGCCCGACAATGCGGATTTGAAAGAACGGGTGCAGAAGCGAAAGCCGAAGTGAAGCGCGCCAGACCCGAGAGACGAAAGGCGTTAGGAACCCGTTTCATGCCGAAATGGGGCTGTCATGGGCGGTTAGGAATCCGCTGCGTCTCGCGTTCCATGTCCCGTGCTTCGGTCTTCTTCTCGGTGCTAGCCATTTCGGCATGCTCCACTGTTCCATCGATGGCTCCGTCGACAATCGGCACCGTCACTCGCGAACCTGCCGCGCTTGCGAACTGGCAGGCCAGCGGGCGTCTCGCGGTTTCCAGTGCAAACGCCGGCGGCTCCGGATCGTTCACGTGGATGCAGCGGGGAACCGATGCCACCGTGCAGATTCGCGGCCCGGTCGGCGTCGGCAGTTTGCGCTTGGTGCTCAGCGATCGGACGATGCGCATCGTGGCGACCGACGGAGAAGAATATGTCGCGGCTGACGCCGAGCGGGAGCTTGCAAGTCGCCTAGGAGCCAGTGTGCCGGCACAGGATTTACGTTATTGGTTAATCGGGGTGGCGGCGCCCGGAGAGCATCAATGGACGACCACGACCGATTTCTCTACGCTGACTCAGCACCAATGGCGAATCGACTATCAACGCTATGCCGTCACCGACGGTGTGCGGCTCCCCATGAAACTCGTTGCCGTTAGCGGTCCCGCGAAAGTGCGGATTGTCATCGATAAGTGGACGGTGGAGTGAAATGAACTCGCCTCACGGCACACCGCTGGGTTCGCCTGCTTACTGGCCTGCTCCGGGCAAGCTCAATCTTTGCCTGCACATCGTCGGCCGTCGTGCCGACGGTTACCATTTACTGCAATCGGCCATCCAGTTTGTGGATCTTCACGACGAAATTCGATTCTGGCGGCGTGCTCCAGGCGTTATCGAGCGCGTCGAAGGCCCGCATGACGTGCCGCCGGAGTCCGATCTCGTCACGCGCGCCGCGCGACTTCTCGCGACGCAGAGCAAGCTGTCCCTTGGCGTGGGTATCGAATTACATAAGCGGATTCCGATGCAAGGTGGCATGGGAGGGGGTAGTTCGGACGCGGCTACCGTGCTGGTTGCACTGAATTCGCTTTGGGGAATGGGTCTCGACGTCGATCGATTGGCCGAGCTCGGACTAAAGCTGGGTGCCGACGTGCCAATATTCGTTCGCGGATCAGCCGCCTGGCTGGAAGGGGTCGGAGAGAAATTGACCGCCGCCGAATTCGATTCAGCCACCTATCTGATTATTAAGCCCGACGCCGCCGTGAGCACTGCGGAAATCTTTGCGGCGTCCGAATTGACACGTAATACCCCCGTCACCACAATACGCGCCTTTCGCGAACAGGG